>JBJMIP010000297.1:0-5113 GCA_045806825.1 Marmoricola sp. | reverse complement strand
CAGGCGGTGCACCTGCTCGACGACTCCCGCGGTGTCGGCGACCGGGTCGGTGTTGGCCATCGCGTGCACGGCCGTGAAGCCGCCCAGCGCGGCGGCCTGGGTGCCGGTCTCGACGGTCTCGGCGTCCTCGCGCCCGGGCTCGCGCAGGTGGGTGTGCAGGTCGACCAGGCCGGGCAGCGCGATCAGGTCGGTGGCGTCGACGACCTCGACGTCGCTCCCCCGACGCTCGATCCCGGGCGCGACCTCGGCGATCACGCCGTCCTCGATCAGGATGTCGGTCGGCTCGCCGCCCAGGATCCGGGCTCCGGTCAGCAGGTAGGCGGTCACGCTGGGTTCTCCTCGGGAGTGCTCGAGTCGGCGATGTCGGACGAGAGGGCGGGCTCGGATCCCCCGAGCAGCAGGTACAGCACGGCCATCCGGACGGCGACGCCGTTGGTGACCTGCTCCACGATGACCGACTTGGAGGAGTCGGCCACGTCGGCGGTGATCTCCATGCCGCGGATCATCGGGCCCGGGTGCATCACGATCGCGTGCTCCTGCAGCGCCGCCATCCGACGGGCGTCCAGGCCGTAGCGGCGCGAGTACTCCCGCGCGCTCGGGAAGTAGGAGTCGTTCATCCGCTCGCGCTGGACCCGGAGCATCATCACCGCGTCGGCCTTGGGCAGCACGGCGTCGAAGTCGTAGGACGTCTCCACCCCCCAGGTCTCCACGCCGTACGGGAGCAGCGTGGGCGGCGCGACCAGGGTGACCTCGGCGCCGAGGGTCTGCAGCAGCAAGGCGTTGGACCGGGCGACGCGGCTGTGCAGCACGTCGCCGACGATCGCGATCCGCCGGCCGTCCAGGCCGCCGCCGTCGGCGTTGGCCAGGTGCCGGGTCATCGTGAACGCGTCCAGCAGCGCCTGCGTGGGGTGCTCGTGGGTGCCGTCACCGGCGTTGATCACGCTCGAGCGCGACCAACCCGCGTTCGCCAGGTTGTGCGGCGCCCCGGAAGCCCAGTGCCGGACCACGACCGCGTCAGCGCCCATCGCCTCGAGCGTCAGCGCGGTGTCCTTGAGCGACTCGCCCTTGGACAGCGAGGATCCCTTGGCCGAGAAGTTGATGACGTCGGCGGAGAGCCGCTTGGCCGCGGCCTCGAACGACATCCGGGTCCGGGTGGAGTCCTCGAAGAACAGGTTCACCACGGTGCGGCCGCGCAGGGCCGGCAGCTTCTTGATCGGCCGGTCGGCCAGCGTCCGCAGCTCGGCCGCGGTCGCGAGGATCAGCTCGGCGTCGTCGCGGGTCAGGTCCCCGGCGCTGAGCAGGTGCCCGGAACGGTTGAACCCGCCCTGGTCGTGTGCCGTCATCGGATCGTCACCGAGTCCTCCCCGTCGTACTCGCCGAGTCGTACGGCGACCTTCTCCGCGGTCGAGGTCGGCAGGTTCTTGCCCACGAAGTCGGCCCGGATCGGCAGCTCGCGGTGGCCGCGGTCGACCAGGACGGCCAGCTGCACGGCCCGCGGACGGCCGATGTCGTTCAGCGCGTCGAGCGCGGACCGGATGGTGCGCCCGGAGTAGAGCACGTCGTCGACCAGCACCACGACCTTGTCGTCGATGCCGTCGGCCGGGATCTCGGTCGGCGAGAGCGTGCGCGCGGGGCGCATCCGCAGGTCGTCGCGGTACATGGTGATGTCCAACGAGCCCACCGGCACCTCAGCGCCCTCGACCTCGGACATCTTGGCCGCCACCCGGTGCGCCAGGTGCACGCCACGACTGGGGATGCCGAGCAGGACGATGCCGTCGGAGCCCTTGTTGCGCTCGAGGATCTCGTGCGAGATGCGGGTCAGCGCCCGGGCGATGTCACGGGCGTCGAGAACGGTGCGTCCGGCACCCGGGGCAGAAGCCTCGTCGGGCAGCACAGGCTGGGTAGGCGCCATCACGCCTGACCTCCTTCTCCGCCTCACAGGACGGCTCGTTAAAGGATGTCGAACTCAGGAGTCACCTTAGCAGGACCCCTACGATGGCTCCCACCCGCCCGAGCCGCACCCGAGGGAGATCTGCGTGGTCAAGCTGCTCAGCCCGGTCGACAGCATGTTCGTCCGGATGGAGACGTCCCGTGCGCCGTTGCACATCGGCTGCGGCGCGATCTTCGAGCTGCCCGAGGGCGCCGGGCCGGGGTTCGTGCGGGACCTGCATGCGGCCTTCGCGCAGCTGAACTGGGTGCCGTTCCCCTACGACAGCGTCGTCGACCACGGTCCGGGCGGCGCGCTGTCGCGCTGGGTGAAGGCGAAGCCCGACCCGTCGTACCACGTCCGTCTCTCCGCGCTGCCGAGCCCGGGGAACGAGGCCCAGCTCGGCCAGCTGATCGAGCGGCTGCACTCGCACCCGCTCGACCTCTCCAAGCCGTTGTGGGAGGCGCACGTGATCGAGGGTCTGGAGGGGAACCGGTTCGCGTTCTACTTCAAGGCCCACCACGGCGCCACCGACGGCCTGGGCGCGATGCGCACGATCAAGCAGTGGCTGAGCACCGACCCGAACGGGCTCGGCGGTCCTGACGGCGAGGACGCCGCGGACAAGCAGGAGCTCGAGAAGGCCGACCGGGCGGCGATCCGGCTGGCCCGCAGCATCGTCGGCACCGCGCTCTCCACCGTCGGCGCCACCGGCGAGATGGCCGGCAAGGTGGTCGAGATGGCGATGGGTGCCAACAGCGCCGTCCTGGGAGCGCTGCGGACGCCTCGCACCCCCTTCAACAAGCGCGTCACCCGCAACCGGCGGATCGCCAAGGCCGAGCTGGACCTGGCTCGGATGCGCACCATCGCCCAGGCGACCGGGACCACCGTCAACGACGTCGTGCTGACCGCGCTCTCGGGCTCGGTCCGTCGCTACCTGCTCGAGCAGGGCCAGCTCCCGAAGCGCTCGCTGACCGCCTCCGTCCCGGTCGGGATCGACCGCGACGAGGAGACCATCAACGCAGCCGCCGGGTTCGTCTGCCCGCTGGGGACGGACATCGAGGACCCGCTGGAGCGGTTGCGCCGGATCAACGCCGTGACCTCACGCGGCAAGAAGGAGCTGGTGGCGCTCTCCCCCAGCGCCCTGCAGCAGTTCACCCTCGCCGGCCTACTTCCGATCGCCTTCTCCCAGAAGGTCGTCACGGCACCGCCGCTGTTCAACTTCGTCGTCTCGAACCTGGTGCTCTCCAAGGAACCGCTCTACCTGGCGGGCGCGAAGCTGGTCAGCATGGTGCCGGTGTCGTTCCTCGCCGATGGCTACGGCCTCAACGTCACGCTGATCGGGTACGGCGAGAAGGTGACGCTCGGCTTCGTCGGGTGCCGCGACACCATCCCGCACCTGCAGCGGCTGGCGATCTACACCGACGACGCCCTGGACGAGCTCGAGCAAGCCACCTCCTCCTCGGCGAGCGGCTAGTTCTGCACGCCTCCGGAGCGGCGAGCGGCTATTTCCGCTCGGGCACGCGTTACTCGACCCGGACGAGCGTGCAGAAGTAGCCGCTCGGGTCAGAGGAGGTCGCGCAGGACCGGCTGCACCGCGCGGTAGTACGTCGGGTAGGCGAAGTGCATCTCGGCCAGGGTCGTGATCGGGATCTCCGCGTGGATCGCGGTAGCGATCAACGAGATCACCTCGCCGCCGGTGCTGCCGACCACGCACCCGCCGACGAGCACGCCCCGCGCACGGTCGGCGACGAGCTTGACCACGCCCTGCTCCTTGGCCAACCACCCCCGCGTGCCCAGGTCACCGGTGGCGACCACGACGTCGATCCCCTGCTCGCGCGCCTTGGCCTCGGACAGTCCGACCGAACCCACCTCGGGCGTCGTGAACGTCGCCCGGGCCACGGCCCGGTAGTCGGCCCAGGGGCCGTCCTCGCCGAGCACGTCCCGGACGACGACGTCCGCCTGGTACATCGACACGTGGGTGAAGGCTCCCTTGCCGGTGATGTCCCCGACGGCCCACACGCCGTCGGCCACCCGCATCCGCTCGTCGGGCTCCAGCGCCCGCGCCATCGGGTCGAGGCCGACGTGCTCCAGACCGAGGTCGCCGAGGTTGTTGCGCCGCCCCGCGGCCACCAGCAACCTCTCGACCTGCACGGTCCGGCCCTCCTCGAGCACGACGCTGAACCCGTCGTCCCCATGCTCGACCGCGTCGATGTGCACGCCCGTGAGCACCTCGATCCCGTCGTCGCGGAACGCCTGGGTGAGCACCTCGGACGCCTCCGGCTCCTCCACGGCGATCAGCCGGTCGGCGACCTCGATCACCGTGACCTCGACACCGAAGGCGGACATCACCTGGGCGAGCTCGCAGCCGATCGGGCCACCGCCGATCACCGCGAGCGAGCGCGGCAGCTCGGTCAGCCGGACCACCTCGCGGTTCGTCCAGTACGGCGTGCCGGCCAGCCCGTGGACCGGTGGGGCCGAGGGCGTGGTTCCGGTGTTCAGCACGATGCCGCGCCGGGCGACGTACGAGGTCCCGTCCACGGTCACGGTGCGCGGGGCGGTGATCCGGCCGCGCCCTCGGACGAACCGGGCTCCGGCCTTGACGAGCCGGTCGACCGCGACCTTGTCGTCCCAGTCGTCGGTCGCCTCGTCGCGGATCCGGGTCGCCACCGGCGTCCAGTCCGGGCTTGTCTGCGCACTGCCGGCGAGCTCACCGACCCGCGCGGCCTCCTGCAGCGTCTTGGCTGCCGCGATCATCATCTTGGACGGCACGCACCCGAAGTAGGGGCACTCCCCACCGACCAGGCGCTCGTCGATCGCCACCACGTCGACGCCCTTGCCGGCCAGCAGCAGCGCAGCGTGCTCGCCGCCCGGGCCCAGACCGATCACCACGACATCGCACTCGACCGCATCGCTCATGACGACAGCCAAGCAGGCCACGGCAAGCGCGACCAGCCTGCCAGGTGACGAGGTAGTGACGGGTTGCGCCGTAATGGTCCGGGCGCTGCGCCCTCAGGAAGGCGTGAGCGTGCTGACCGGCTGCTCGTTGGAGTAGTCCTGGTGAGCGCGGGCGAACCGCGGCTCAGCGGCCGCGGGCGACGCTGGCAAGCACGCCGTTGACGAACGCCGGCGACTCGTCCGTGGACAGGTCGCGGACCAGGTGCAGCGCCTCGCTGATCGCCACCGCGT
>JBJMIP010000296.1:0-4658 GCA_045806825.1 Marmoricola sp. | reverse complement strand
GGGCGTCGACCCCGAGGACACCCGGATGCGCGACGAGACCAGCCCGGACGCCGACCCCGCCGAGCCCGAGGGCGCTCTGCCCGAGGAGAAGGTAGGACCGGCCGCGAACCACCTGGGCACGACCAACACCGGCCAACCCCACTGAACCGACTCCGGTGAGGAACCACGATGACTGAGAGCCAGCACGAGACACGCCAGGGACGAGAAGACCAGGCCACCGGCAACGACGACGTCACCTCCGACCCGGCACACTCCGATGATCCCGGGGAGGACTGGACGAGCGAAGGCGGTGCGACCGAGCACGGTCCGGCGACAGACACCGATCCCGACGAGGTGAAGGACCGGGAACGGGACCAATGACGAGGTCGCTTCCCCGACGGTTCCTCACGTGCCAGGGTGACGCCATCGGTACGGAAAACACTCCACGGCGTACCGCGTTCCTCGAGGGAGGGCCATGGCGACTCGACTGGTCGGACGGCGACGCCTCACAGGTGCGGCAATAGCGCTCGCGGTGACGGCTGGATTGTGTTCCTGTGGGGAGAGCAAAGGCGCTTCGACAACAACGTCGGCGCCGCCCTCGGTTCCCGCGAGCCTGCTCGGGACCTACACGATGTCCCTCAAGCCGTCCGACATCCCACCGTCGCCACCGCCTGAGCTCACCGACCACGCGGAGCACTGGACGTTGAAAATACTTCGGTCAGGTGGGCCGAGCGGCGGGCCTGCCTTGGTGATCATCAACGACGAGCTCGGGTCGCTGGAGCAGCCTGACCTGAAGGTCGAAGGAAACCACCTCAAGCTGGGCCACGAGGAATGCGCATCTGACAGCGGTCCCGCCCCCTACACCTATGTGTCGAGCGAGTACTCGTGGTCGCTGGTGGGAGACGACCTCCGCCTCTCGATCATCAAAGCCGGGTGTCCCGACCAGGTAGCCAGCACTCTGCTGACCGCCGAAACGTGGAAGAAGCAATAAGGCTGGATGCACGGTGTGATCAAGGAGGGCGGCCAGGTTCACGCTGCCCGAACGTAAGCGCCTGCTCAGCTGCTGTGCTGCGTGCGCGCTCGTCGCCCCCGCCTTGATTGACAGGACTGTTTGCATAGACGGATGGACGACGTCGAGATCGCCGATGCGGTTGGCAGGGTCGCTGCGCTCGTCAAGACCCACTACCTCGACCCGCCAATCGCCTTGGAGCTCTCTCGACTGCTGGTGGCCTCGGTCGCGGAAGGTAGATATCCGACCGACCCAGCAGAGCTTGCCGAGGCAGTAACTACTGATCTTCAGTCGATCAACGGCGACAAGCATCTTCGCCTGCTCTATCACGATGCTCCAGTCGCTCCTCGAATTGGGGACAGCGACGAGTCTGAGCTTGCCGCGATGGCGGCGTGGGCCGCTCAAACCTGTTCTGGTGTTGCCCGCGTTGAGCACCTGTCGGGCAACGTCGGCTACTTGGACCTCCAGCCGGTGTTGTTTCCCGTGGCTCAATGTGGCGATGTCATCACAGCGGCGATGACTCTGCTCGCGCCGACTGAGGCGCTCATCATCGACCTGAGGTCGTGTATCGGTGGGGACCCAGCCATGGTCGCCTTCATCTGTAGTTACCTTCACGGTCCCGATCCGGTGCAGCTCACCGGCCTCTTGGAACGAGGAAGACTGACCCAGTCCTGGACGCTCCCCTACGTCCCGGGCCGCCGCTACGGCGCTGACAAACCGATCTACGTCCTCACCAGCGGAAAGACGTTCTCTGGCGGGGAACAGCTCGCCTATGACCTGCAACAGTCACAGCGCGCCACTATTGTCGGCCAACGCACCGGGGGCGGAGCCCACGCACGAGAAGGATTCGTCGTGCACCCGCACCTCGAAGCCACCATCTCCGTGGCACGCGGTGTCAACCCGGTCACGGAAAGCAACTGGGAAGGAACCGGCATCGTCCCCGACGTCGAGACCTCCACTGAGGACGCCAGAAACCACGCCCACAAACTCGCCCAACTTCCTCAGGGCAGCGGCGAGGTCCCGCATCGGGTGAACCACGGCACCGTGCCGAGCGGAGCTGTCACCGCGACGGAGCGGCCACCGGTGTAGGTCAGCCCTGTCGGTTGGTACTTCCAGCAACCTGCTGGCAGGTACGCGTCCCGCTCGACGGCACCCTGGGTTACGACGGGCGCGACCAGGAGGTCCTTGCCGAGCAGCCACTCCTGGTCCTGCTTCGCTGCCGTGGGGTCGTCGGGGTAGGCGAGCCAGAGTGGAGTCGTGATCGGCATGCCGGTTGCCCTCGCCGCCGTCCAGAGGCGTCCCACCAGTGGCGCGACCCGCTCGCGCAATGCGGCCAGAGCCTCGTACTTCGCCAAGGTTGTGGCGTCGTAGTCCCAGGGCATGTGCGTGCCGCTCGACGCCGACCCGTGCAGGCGGAAGGTCGGCGAGAACACCGACCACTCCGCCCAGCGGAGCAGCAGCTCCGCCGTTGTCCTACCGCTGAGGTGGTCCTCGTAGCCGCCGATGTCGGTCGAGTACCCGTAGGCGCCGCCTATCGCGCGGTTGAGCATGTCCGGTGTCAGCGAGGCGAGACCCGAGGAGCGGCTGAAGTCAGTGGTCTCGTCACCCGGGAAGTTCGCGACCTCGTACGCCGCCGAGCCAAGGTACCCGGCCCGGTTGTAGCGGAAGAACGACCGCCCGGGGTGGGTCTGCTGGTACGCCTTGACGGTCGAGTCGACGACCTCCTGGTAGAGCGTGGCGTACCGGTTGTGCATCGTGGTGCCGAGCTCCCCGTTGGCGAAGTGCATGTCCGGCTGGACCTGCTCGCCGAAGTCGGCCATGAAACCGTCGAACCCGAGGTCGAGCGCCGTGTTGATCCGGCCGACGAACCAGGCACGGGCAGCGGGGTTGGTGAAGTCGATGACGACGGCCGGCCCTCCGAAGGTCCCGCCGGTGATGTAGGGCGTCCCGAGCGCGGTCCTCGCGCCGTACCCGTGGGTGAGCGCGGTGGTGAAGAGCTCCGGCTTCTCAGTACCGGCGACGTCGGCCGAGACGAAGGCACGGAAGTACGCGAGCGGGTGGATGCCGAGCGCCTTGAGCTCACCGACCACCCGCGCCAAGTCAGCCGGCTCGATGATCCCCCAGCCCTCGACGCGGTACGCCGAGGGGACCAGCGTGCCGGCTCGGAACCTGGCCAGGTCGGCGTCGACGTTCGCCAGGTACGTCGCTGCGCTGTCCTGGGTGTACACCAGCCGGTCGAGCTGAGGTCGCAGCGCCCAAGAGGGCGGGACCTGCTGTCGTCCCGAGCGGGCGGTGAGCGCCGGGATCGAGGTGCGTGGCCCGGCCGGGACGACGACCTCGTTCAGGCTCGGGCCGGCCGAGGTGACCTGCCAGGCGTCCGGGGTGTCCGGGGGCGCCATCCGCCAGCGGAGCAGATCGAACTGATTCGCCTGGAAGCCGAAGTCGTCGGAGACGAACTGGGGCTGGACGTAGTACGCCCCCGACGGCCCGTTCGGGAACATGTACTTGTCCCCGCCGGTCCCGGGCAGCGCCGCGATCAGGTCGGCGGCCGGACCCACCCCGAAGTTCTCCTGCTCGGTCCACGAGTGGAAGACCGTGCCGCGCAGGTCGGTGCTCTCGTGGCGGCCACCGAACCCGTGAAAAGCGTCTCCGGCCGGCGAGGCGAAGCTGTGCGTCAGGAGCACCGCGACTCCTGGAAGGGGGTTTCCCGTGACGGCAGCACGGACGTCGAACGACGTCGCCGTCGGGGTGACTTGGACCGAGAAGCCCATGCCGAGCGGGCTGTTCGATGCCACCGTGAGCGTGGTGCTGCCGTCGCTCGCGCGGGTGACTCCCGTGACCTTGGTGGCGCGGTACTGCATCCCGACCGTTGCTCCGGCCAGGAGGTTCCCGGACCAGAAGAGTGCCGGGTAGAAGGCCTTCGGCGCTGCGCCGAGGAGCATCACCAGCGGGGAGACCAGCGGCTTCGCACTCACGGCGTCGCTGCCGAGCGGCAGTGGGTCCGCACCGGCGTACGGGGTCGGCGGCGAGGGGGTGTTCGCGACCTCCGCCAGGCGGACCCGTCCTTGGGGGTCGAGGATCTCCAGCCGGTACGGGTCCGCCGTGATCCGGACGCTGCCCGCAGGACCATCCACCACAACCACCGGGGGAACCGTGGCGGATGCAGCTTCTGGCATCGCCTCGACGACCACGCTGCCAGCCCCGAGCAGAGCCGCGACGGAGACCAGCGCAACCAGGCGAATCGTTCTCATGCTCGTGAGAACGACTGATGATCTGTCAGGACACGTGCATCGAACCCCGATCCGCGCGGTCATCTCTGCCAGCTACCGCAGAACTACTCCAAGGACGCGGAGCCACCCTCATTCTTGGCAGCATCACGGCCGACGACGCCGTCCAGGAAAACGAAAAACCCGCTGACCTCTAACGTTTCCGCAGGTCAGCGGGTTCTTCCTCTTGTAGCGGGGGCAGGATTTGAACCTGCCATCAAGGAGTCCGACTTTCTGCACAACCACGCCCAGGTCTGAAGCCATTGTCGCTCTGACCTGGGCTTATGCAACGATGCAGGCGTGTTGAAGCGGACAGAAATGGCCAGAAGTGGCCACGACGCATGGCACTTTCATGGCACGGGACACCTTGCTGGTCGAGTGTGCTGCCCATGACACGAGACAAG
>JBJMIP010000295.1:0-4688 GCA_045806825.1 Marmoricola sp. | reverse complement strand
TGCTGCTGATCGGGCAGCTGATCGACCGGTCGGGCATGGCGTGGTGCATCTCGGCGTGGGGCCGCGAGGAGATGGCCCAGATCGCCATCGAGGAGTGGGCCGGCGCCAGCCCGATCTACACCCGCCGGATGCAGAAGGCGCTGGGCTACGAGGGCAACGACGTCATCACGATCTTCAAGGGCCTCCAGCTCGACATCGGGGCGCCGCCCCAGTTCATGGACTTCCGCTACACCGTGCACGACCGCTGGAACGGCGAGTTCCGGCTCGACCACTGCGGCGCCCTGATGGACGTGGAGCCGATGGGGCCCGACTTCGTGACCGGCATGTGCCACGACATCGAGGACCCGACCTTCGACGCGACCGCGGTCGCCACCAACGTGCACGCCCAGGTGCGACCGATCCACCGCCCGCCGCGGGCGCCGGCCGACCGGAACCCGCACTGCGCCTGGACCGTGAAGATCGACGAGTCCTACCCGCCGGTCAGCGAGTCCGAGGGATGCGTGGCTCTGCAGTCCTCGCGCGCAGCGCAGGTCGAGCTCGCCGGGATCGATCCTGATCAGGACGGTCAGGCCGACTACAGCGGTGAGCTGATGGCCGACTTCGACTTCGCCGCGTTCTCGCACTCGGCGCTCGTCCGGATCGCTGACGAGGTGTGCTTGCAGATGCACCTGCTCAACCTCGGCTTCCTGCGGGCGGTGCAGGCGCGCACCGACGCGAGCGCTGCGGAGGAGATCGCGACCAAGCAGCTCGTCGGCATCGCCGGCGTCGCCGCCGAACGGATCCGCAACGCCCTCGACCTGCCCGCGGACGAAGCCGGAGCTCTCCGGGTCCTGGAGCTGCACCCGCTGCTGAACCCGGCCGCCTACGTGAGCGCCACGATCGGGGAGGGGGTCCGCGTCGAGCACGGCCCGGCCCACCACGACCTCGGGTGGATCACGCTCGTCGGGCCGGACCGGGTCACCCCGCTCCAGGCGGCCGTCCGGGCCGTCGACCCGCACCTCGACGTCGAGGTCACCGGCTCGGACGAGGCCTGGACGGCGTACGTCGAACGGCGCAGCGAGCCCGCTGCCGAGGCGGGCGAGGTCGCGGTCACCCGGTTCAGCACCGGGACGTCGTTCGTCTTCCAGCCGCGGAAGTCGATCCCGATCACCGTCGTCTGACTGGCCCGTTCAGCCGCGCAGTGCCACCAGGCGCTCGCGCAGCTCCTCGGAGACCGGTGCCTTGGTCCCGGTCGCGTAGGAGAACGTGACGATCAGCGACTCGCCGTCGGCGGCGGTGGCGCCGTGCTGGTGGCTGATCGCCCGGTACTGCATCTCGAAGCGGTCCTCGCCGATCTCACCGATCCGCGCACCGACGGTGACGGTGTCGGGGTGGGTCAGCGGGATCCGGAACCGGCAGCTGGCTGAGTGCAGGATCGGGCCGACGCCGCCGGAGCTCTCGATCGCGCCCAGGCCGAGCTCACCGAAGCAGCGGATCCGTGCCGTCTCGAAGTAGCGGAAGTAGACGGTGTTGTTCACGTGGCCCATGGCGTCCATGTCGCCCCAGGCGACCGGGATCTGCACCCGCACGGGGAAGTTGCCCAGCAGCTCGGTGATGCGGTCCTCGTCAGTCACCGGACCAGGCTAGCGACGGGTGCCTGGCCGCCGCTGGGGCCATGATGGTCCGGTGGCAGTCGACATCGAGGTGAGCACGGTCATCGGGCGCGACGTGAGGGTGGTGGCGGATTTCGCCGGGGACCCGAGCAACGCCCCGGACTGGTACACCAACATCGAGTCGGTGGAGTGGCAGACCGACCCGCCGGTGGCGCTCGGGTCACGGATGGCGTTCGTCGCCCACTTCCTAGGCCGTCGGCTCGCCTACACCTACGAGGTCGTGGAGCTGGTCGCCGGCGAGCGCCTGGTGATGCGCACGGCGGACGGCCCGTTCCCGATGGAGACGACCTACGTCTGGGAGCCGGCCGAGGGTGGCACCCGGATGAGCCTGCGCAACCGCGGTACGCCGACAGGATTCGCCCGCATCTCGGCGCCGGTGATGCGCACGGCCATGCGGCGGGCGATGACCGCTGACCTGAGGCGTCTCAAAGGGCTGCTCGAGTCCGCGTAGCCGCCCTCGTCAGCCGGTCCCGTTCCGGCGGCATACGGTTGTCCCATGAAGGCCCTGCTCCTGGAGAACATCCACCCCGCCGCCGTCGAGCTCCTCGAGCAGCGCGGCTACGAGGTCGAGCTGCGCACCGAGTCCCTGACCGAGGATGCCCTGATCGAGGCGCTTCCCGGGGTGGACGTGCTGGGGATCCGGTCCAACACCAACGCGACCGAGCGGGTCCTGGATGCCGCCCCCGGCCTGCAGGCGATCGGCTGCTTCTGCATCGGCACCAACCAGGTCGACCTGGCTGCCGCCACCGCCCGCGGCGTCGGCGTCTTCAACGCGCCGTACTCGAACACGCGCAGCGTCGTGGAGCTGGTGATCGGCGAGATCATCGCGCTCGCCCGACGCCTGCCGGAGAAGACCCAGCGCATGCACGACGGTGTCTGGGACAAGTCCGCTCGCGGGAGCCACGAGATCCGCGGCCGCACGCTCGGCATCGTCGGTTACGGCAACATCGGCACCCAGCTCTCCAACATGGCCGAGGCGATCGGCATGCGCGTCGTCTTCTACGACACCGCCGACCGCCCCGCGCACGGCAACGCCCGCAAGATGCGTTCGATCCGCGACCTCCTGGCCGTCTCGGACGTCGTCAGCCTGCACGTCGACGGTCGCCCCGGGAACGCCGGCTTCTTCGGGGCCGACGAGTTCGCGGCGATGAAGCCGCGATCGATGTTCATCAACGCCTCCCGCGGCATGGTCGTCGACTACGACTCGCTGCGCGAGAAGCTGCTCTCCGGCCATATCGCCGGTGCTGCCGTCGACGTGTTCCCGGTCGAGCCCAAGGCGAACGGCGACACCTTCGAGTCCGTGCTCAAGGGCCTCGACAACGTCATCCTCACCCCGCACGTCGGTGGGTCCACCCAGGAGGCGCAGGAGGAGATCGGGGGCTTCGTCTCCGGCAAGCTCGCGGCCTTCCAGCTCGAGGGCAACACTGCGCTCTCGGTCAACCTGCCGAACGTGCAGGTGCCGCTGCTCGACGGCGCGAGCCGGATCGGGTTCCTGCACCGCAACGTGCCCGGCGTACTGGCGGAGTTCAACGCGCTCTCGGCCGAGACCGGCGGGAACGTGACCTTCCAGCAGCTGGCCACGACGGCCGACCTCGGCTACGTCGTCGCCGACGTGGTCGGTTCGTTCCCCGAGTCGGGGGTGCAGAAGCTCCGCGGCTCCGAGCACTGCATGTGGTTGCGGACCTGGACCGGTTCGGAGTGAGGATGGGCCCATGGCCCATGTGAAGCGCTTCGACCACGTCGGCATCACCGTCGCCGACCTCGACCCGGCCACGGCGTTCTTCGCTGCCCTGGGGCTCGAGGTCGAGGGCACCGGCTCGGTGCAGGGCGAGTTCGTGGAGACCGTCTGCGGCATCCCGGGCGCGCACTGCCAGATCGTGATGCTGCGATCGCCCGACGGTTTCCGGCTCGAGCTGTCCAGCTTCGTCGCGCCCGACCACGTGCCCGGGTCGCCGGCCGCGCTGGCCAACGAGCTCGGGCTGCGCAACGTCTCGTTCGAGGTGGGCGACCTGCAGGCGGCGGTGGACGCGGTCGCCCAGGAGGGTTACGGCCTCGTCGGCGGGATCGGGGAGTACGAGGGCGCGGTGCGGATGGCGTACGTCCGCGGGCCCGAGGGGATCACCGTGTCGCTGTTCGAGCAGCTCGGTTGAGGCGCTAGCTCTTGGTGACGCCGCGGTTGCGCCGGCGCACCTGCTTCGGCGGCCGGCCGCCGAGGTAGCTGCGTCCCGAGTCGACGACGAAGCCCTGGCGCAACGCCTCACGACCGATCAGCAAGCGGAATCCCATCGCGTCGCGCCGGGCCAGCGTCACCTCGACGGGGAAGGTGCGCTCGAGGAGCCGCAGCTGCATGGTGACGACGTACCGCTTCTGCACGTGGCCGGTGCTGCTGCGGATGGTGCGGCGGTCGTGGACCGGGAGCTCGACGGTCTGCGCGTCCTCCGCGGACTCCTGCCAGGGGTGGATGGAGAACCGGACCCACGAGGTGCCGTCGCGCTCGAATTCCTCCAGGTCGAAGGCGTGCAGGGCCGAGGAGCGCGCGCCCGTGTCGAGCTTGGCCTTGATGTGCTCGACGCCGAGGTCGGGCAGGCCCACCCACTCTCGCCAACCCGCGGTTGTGGCGGGCCTGCTTGAATGGCCCTTGGTTCGTTTCGAGTCCGTTGCCACGCGTCTATCCAATCAGGTTGGTGGTCCACAGCCATGAAACTCGCGATTCTCTCGCGGGCTCCACGCTCCTACAGCACCCAGCGCTTGCGCTCCGCCGCCCTCGATCGCGGCCACGACGTGAAGGTGCTGAACACCCTTCGCTTCGCGATCGACCTCTCGGCCGACGTACCCGATCTGCAGTTCCGCGGGCGCCAGCTCTCCGACTACGACGCGGTGCTGCCCCGGATCGGAAACTCGATCACCTACTTCGGGACCGCGGTCGTGCGGCAGTTCGAGCAGATGGACGTCTACACGCCGAACACGGCGAACGGGATCACGAACTCGCGCGACAAGCTGCGCTGCTTCCAGATCCTCTCCCGGCACAACATCGAC
>JBJMIP010000294.1:0-6149 GCA_045806825.1 Marmoricola sp. | reverse complement strand
CGGGATGCACGTGCGGGTGAGCGGGCCGGACGGTTTCCAGCCCGACGCCGCGATCCTCGCCCGCGCGCAGGAGCTCGCGGCTGGCACCGGCGGCTCGGCGCAGATCATCGAGGACCCGAGGCAGGCGGCCGAGGGTGCCGACGTCCTGATCACCGACACCTGGGTGTCGATGGGCAAGGAGCAGGAGTCGGCCGACCGGGCGGAGGTCTTCCGTCCCTGGCAGCTCGACGAGGACCTCCTCGCCCTCGGGGCGCACGACGCGATCGTGCTGCACTGCCTGCCGGCGTACCGGGGCAAGGAGATCAGCGCCGGGGTCCTGGACGGACCGCAGAGCGTGGTCTGGGACGAGGCCGAGAACCGGCGGCACGCCCAGAAGGCGATCATCTCGTTCCTCCTGGAGCAGTCGTGAGCACCCAGATCCCGCTCACCAAGAGCGCCCGCCAGCAGCGGATCATCGACCTGCTGACCACCGAGGAGGTCCGCTCGCAGACCGAGCTCGCCGACCTGCTCTCGGCTGCCGGCGTCGTGGTCACGCAGGCGACGCTCTCGCGCGACCTGGTCGAGCTCGACGCGGTCAAGGTCAGAGCGGCCTCGGGCGCCCTGGTCTACGCCGTGCCCGCCGAGGGTGGTGACCGGACCCCGCTGGTCGCACGCGAGTCGGCTGCCTCCGAGGCCCGGCTGGCCCGGCTGTGCGCAGACCTGCTGGTCTCGGCGGACGCCTCGGCCAACCTCGTCGTGCTGCGCACCCCGCCCGGTGCAGCGAACTTCCTGGCCTCGGCGCTGGACAAGGCCGAGCTCGCCGCTGTGCTCGGCACCATCGCCGGCGACGACACCGTGATGGTGATCTCGCGCGACCCGGCCGGTGGCGAGGCCCTGGCGACCCGACTGCTCTCGCTCGCCAACGGCGAGCACCCCGCCTGAGAAGGACACGATGAACACCACCAACGAAGGCAAGCTCTGGGGCGGCCGGTTCGCCGGCGGACCGAGTCCCGAGCTCGAGGCGCTCTCCCGCAGCACCCACTTCGACTGGCGCCTGACGCCCTACGACCTCGCCGGGTCGAAGGCCCACGCGCGTGCGCTGCACACCGCGGGGCTGCTCACCGACACCGACCACGCCGAGCTGCAGCGCGGCCTGGACGTCCTGGGGGAGCGGTATGCCGCCGGCGAGCTGCACCCGGACCCCAGCGACGAGGACGTCCACGGCGCCCTGGAACGGATGCTGCTGGACGTGATCGGCCCCGACATCGGCGGCAAGCTCCGCGCCGGGCGCAGCCGCAACGACCAGATCGCGACGCTGTTCAAGGTCTTCCTGCGCGACCACGCCCGCGTGATCGCCGGTCAGGTGCTCGACCTCGTCGACGCGCTCGCGGGTCAGGCAGATGCCCACCACGGCGCGATCATGCCGGGTCGGACACACCTGCAGCACGCCCAGCCGGTGCTGCTCTCGCACCACCTGATGGCGCACGCGTGGGCGCTGCTGCGCGACGTCGACCGCCTGGCCGACTGGGACGCCCGGGTCGCTGCCGACTCGCCGTACGGCGCCGGCGCGCTGGCCGGTTCGAGCCTGGGCCTGGACCCGGAGCAGGTGGCGGCCGACCTGGGCTTCACCGGCTCGGTCGCGAACTCGATCGACGGCACCGCTTCGCGCGACTTCGTCGCCGAGTTCGCCTTCGTCACCGCGATGATCGGTGTGGACGTCAGCCGCCTCGCCGAGGAGGTCATCCTCTGGGCGACCAAGGAGTTCGGCTTCGTCACCCTCGACGACGCGTTCTCGACCGGGTCGAGCATCATGCCGCAGAAGAAGAACCCGGACATCTCCGAGCTCGCCCGCGGGAAGTCCGGTCGGTTGATCGGCAACCTTTCCGGGTTGCTGGCCACCCTCAAGGCGCTGCCGCTCGCCTACAACCGGGACCTCCAGGAGGACAAGGAGCCGGTCTTCGACTCCGTGGACACCCTCGAGGTGCTGCTGCCGGCGTTCGCCGGTCAGGTCGCGACCCTGCGGTTCGACACCGACCGGATGGCCGAGCTCGCACCGCAGGGGTTCTCGCTGGCGACCGACATCGCCGAGTGGCTGGTGCGCGAGGGCGTTCCGTTCCGGGTGGCCCACGAGGTCGCCGGGGCCTGCGTCCGTCGCTGCGAGGAGCTCGGCATCGAGCTCCACGAGCTGACCGACGACCAGTTCGCCGAGATCGACCCGAACCTGACTCCCGCGGTGCGCGCGGTGCTCACCATCGAGGGCTCCGTGGCCTCGCGGACCGGGCGCGGTGGAACTGCGCCGGTGCGGGTGGCCGAGCAGCTGGTCGAGCTCCGCACGCGGATCGGGGTCGGCCGGGAACGGCTCAGCTGACCCCGAGCGTGCGAGCATGTCGAAGACCTGGGCGACGCTCAGCGAGGGCTGCGTTCACGGCTCGATCCTGCCCTGGGTCAGGGCAGGTCGGCCAGATAGGCAGCTGCCACAGATTTGGGCACGCACATCGTCCAGGCGTCGATGATCAGCTCGCGCAGCTCCTCGACGTCGAGCGCCTCCATGCGTGCGGCCACCCACTGGTACCGCATGTCCGAGGGCCGCGGCAGCATGAACTTGTCCGGCTCGCTCTCGACCAGCGCGGCGCGTTCCTCGCGCGGGAAGCCGAACCCGAGGCGGGTCTCGTCGGGGGAGACGGCCGCGAACACGATCTGGCCGACCCGGAACTTCGTGGCCTCCCGCACCTGAGCCTCGTACGCGCGCGGCAGCGTCAGCGCGATGTCGCGCACGTCCTCGATGGTGACCGGCACAGGCCCACCCTGACACCTGGCACCGACAAGGAGGCAGGATCGGGTCCATGGTCGACCTCGACGACGTGCTCGGAGGCCCGGTGCTCGAGGTTGCGCCACGCCTGCTCGGCGCCACCCTGCGCCACGGCGACGTGACCGTGCGACTCACCGAGGTCGAGGCCTACGACGGGATGAACGACCCCGGCAGCCACGCAGCCAACGGCCCGACCCCACGGAACCAGATCATGTTCGGCCCGCCGGGGTTCCTCTACGTGTACTTCATCTACGGCATGCACCACTGCGCCAACGTGGTCTGCGGACCCGAGGGCCGGGCGTCCGCGGTCCTGCTGCGCGCCGGCGAGGTCGTGACGGGGAACGAGGCGGCCCGCGGTCGGCGTACCGGGCCGGAGCGCGACGTGGCCCGCGGTCCGGCCCGCCTGTGCGACGCGCTCGGGATCGATCTGACCCACAAGGGGATCGACCTGCGCAGCGGTCCGGTCCGCCTCGAGCTGGGGGAGCCGCTCCCAGCAGGGGAGATCTCGACCGGTCCGCGGGTCGGGCTCCGGCACGCCGCCGAGCTGCCGTGGCGGTTCTGGATCACCGGCGACCCGACTGTTTCCCGGTACGTTCCGGCCAAGCCCCGGTCGCGACACCTGGGCGTCACCGAGCCCGGCTAGGTTGACCCCCGGCCCGAACCGGCGGCCCCGATCCCCAGGAGTGCTGCAGTGAGCAAGATCGTGGTCGTACTCGCCGGCGTGCTGCTCGCGGCGAGCCTGGTCTCGGGCTGCGGGGGAGACTCGGAGTACTGCAGCACCGTGAAGGCGGACGCGGCCACGCTCACCGATTTCACGTCCCCCGACGTGCGGCCGGACTTCGCCAGGATCCCGGTGTTCCTGGCCGATGCGAAGTCGCTGCAGGCCAAGGCGCCAAAACAGGTCACGCAGGACTGGGCGGTGATCACCAGCACCCTGGACAGCCTGGCCGACTCCCTGAAGGACGCCGGGATGACGTTCGACGAGTTCGCCACCTTCCTCAGGACGGGTCAGCTGCCCGAGGGAGTCACCCAGGCGAAGACGGCGGCGCTGGCGCTGAAGTACCAGCAGCTGGGCGCGGACGTGGTCACGCGCGCCGCGAACGACATCACCCGGCACGCCGCGAGCAGCTGCAAGGTCGACCTCACGCGCAAGGGCTGATCGGCCCGGGCTGGACCGGCCGCAAGGACGGTACCCACCGGCGGGGCGAACCACTAGGTTGGGCTGGTTCGCGTGCGGGCGGACCAGATCCCAAGGGAGTGCAGCATGCGTAGGTTCTCGGCCCTCACGGCCATCGTGGTTCTTGGTACCGGCCTCGTCACCGGGTGCGGTGGCGGTGGTGGGAGCAGCAGCGGCAGCAGCAGTGCTTACTGCTCGGACCTGAAGACCTCCGCCGAGAGCATCCGGTCGTTCACCGCTGCCAGCGGCGCTCCGGACTTCGCGAAGCTGGCCGACTTCATCGACAAGACCCACGAGCTCGCTGCCAAGGCACCCAGCGACATCAAGGACGACTGGGCGGTCCTGGTCTCGGCGATGGACGCCCTGACCTCCACCCTGCAGGAGGCCGGCCTCAAGGTCGAGGACCTCGGTTCCCTGATGACCGGACAGCTGCCGGACGGTGTCGACCCGACCAAGCTGGCCGGGCTGACGACCAAGCTCCAGGCGATCGGGTCGGACAAGGTCCAGAAGGCCGGCGACGCGATCTCCAAGCAGGCCAAGGACGCGTGCAAGGTGGACCTGAACAAGGTCGGCTGAACGGGTCGGCAGGCGCCACCGGGCTACCGGTGACAGCAGAACTAGAACGCGTTACAGTTTGTGCATGAGTCTGCCGTCTTCCGTCACGCCCGAACTCCTCGCCAAGCTCACCGGCATGGTGGTCTCCACCAGCGGCCGCAGCTACCCGCTCACCGAGGTCTACACCGGTGAGAAGGTGCTCGACCTGCCGCAGTCGAGCCCCGAGGACGTCGAGACCGCGTACGCCGGGGCCCGCAAGGCCCAGGCGGAGTGGGCGTCGTGGCCGCTGAAGCGCCGCACCGGGGTGATGAAGCAGTTCCACGAGCTGCTGCTGCGCGACGGCCTGATCATCGCCGACCTGATGCAGGTCGAGACCGGCAAGGCCCGACGGATGGCGTTCGAGGAGACCTGCGACGTCCTGATGGTCACCAGCCACTACATCAAGGCCGCGCCGCGGATCCTCAAGGAGAAGAAGCACGGCGGAGTGGTTCCGATCGTGTCGACCTCGACCGAGGTCCGCCTGCCCAAGGGCGTCATCGGCCTGATCTCGCCGTGGAACTTCCCGTTCGCCACCAGCCTCTCCGACGCGATGCCCGCCCTGATCGCCGGCAACGGCATCGTGCTGAAGCCGGACAACAAGTCGACCCTCAACGTCGCCTACGGTGTCGGACTGCTCTACGAAGCCGGTCTGCCCGCGGGCCTGATCCAGATCGTCTGCGGCGAGGGCCCGGACATCGGGCCGACCATCGTCGAGAACGCCGACTACGTGATGTTCACCGGGTCCACCGCGACCGGGCGGACGATCGGCGCCCTGGCCGGACAGAACCTGACCGGCTGCACCCTCGAGCTCGGCGGCAAGAACCCGCTGATCGTCCTCGACGACGCGAACCTCGACGAGGTCATCCCGGGCACGATCATGGCCGCGTTCCTCAACACCGGCCAGGCGTGCATGCACATCGAGCGGATCTACGTCTCGGAGAAGCGCAAGGACGAGTTCACCAAGCGCTTCGTCGAGGCCGCGCAGGCGATCCAGGTCGGCGCCGTCTACGACTTCAGCCCGGACATGGGTTCGCTGGTCTCGGTCTCGCAGCGTGAGCGCATCGAGTCGCACGTCGACGACGCCGTGGCCAAGGGCGCGACCGTGCTGACCGGCGGCAAGGCGCGACCCGACCTCGGTCCCGCCTTCTACGAGCCGACGGTGCTGACCGACATCACCCCGGACATGATCCTGGCCAAGGTGGAGACGTTCGGCCCGGTCACCTCGATCTACACCTACTCGAGCGTCGACGAGGCGGTCGAGCTCGCCAACGACACCGAGTACGGCCTGAACGCCAGCGTGTGGGGCAAGGACCTGAAGGCCGCCGAGGCGGTGGGTCGACGGATCGAGGCCGGCAACATCAACATCAACGACGGTCTGGCCGCGTCGTACGCCTCGAAGAAGAGCACCTCCGGTGGGTTCAAGACCTCGGGTGTCGGCAGCCGCCACGGAGACGCCGGCATGCTCAAGTACACCGACGTGCAGAACGTCGCCGTGCTCAAGAAGCAGGTGCTGAGCAACCCGCCCGACACCGACTGGACCAAGCAGGTCGACCAGACCGTCAAGGGCCTGCGGTTCATGCGGAAGCTCGG
>JBJMIP010000293.1:0-8269 GCA_045806825.1 Marmoricola sp. | reverse complement strand
TCAAGGTCTGGCTCGACGAGCGTGAGGCCACCGGGCTGTGGCGGCCGAACGTGATCAAGTTCAGCCAGAACATCCTCGAGGACATCCGGCCGCGCGCGATGACCCGCGACATCGACTGGGGCATCCCGATCCCGCTCGACGGCTGGCGCGAGAACCCGACGAAGCGGCTCTACGTCTGGTTCGACGCGGTGATCGGGTACCTCTCGGCGAGCATCGAGTGGGCGCGGCGCACCGGTCTCGAGGGCGGGGACCCCGAAGCATGGCGGCAGTGGTGGAACCCTGCGCCTGAGGGGGCCGGGGAGGCGCTGTCGTACTACTTCATGGGCAAGGACAACATCACCTTCCACAGCCAGATCTGGCCGGCCGAGCTGCTGGCGTACGCCGGCAAGGGCGAGCGCGGCGGGAGCCTGCACTCCTACGGGGAGCTGAACCTGCCGACCGAGGTGGTCTCGAGCGAGTTCCTGACCATGGAGGGCAAGAAGTTCTCCTCGTCCAAGCGGGTCGTGATCTACGTCCGCGACCTGCTCTCGCGCTACCAACCCGACGCGTTCCGCTACTTCGTCGCGGCGGCCGGCCCGGAGAACCAGGACTCGGACTTCACCTGGGCCGAGTTCGTACGCCGCACCAACGACGAGCTGGTCGCCGGCTGGGGCAACCTGGTCAACCGGACGGCGACGCTGATCAACAAGAACTTCGGGGAGATCCCGCCCGCCGGCGAGCTCACCGCCGCCGACCAGGCGCTGCTCGACAGCGTCGAGGCTTCCTTCGGGACGGTCGGCGACCTGATCGGGCGGCACCGCCAGAAGGCCGCGATCGGTGAGGCCATGCGCACCGTCTCCGAGGTGAACAAGTACCTCGCCGACCACGAACCGTGGAAGCTCAAGGGCGACGACGAGCGCGAGCGCCTCGGCACGATCCTGCACGTCGCCGCGCAGTGCGTGACCGACCTGAACCTGGTGCTCTCCCCGTTCCTGCCCTTCTCGGCGAACGCCATCGACGCGGCGTACGGGGGAAGCGGTGCCGTTGCGCCGATGCCGGAGCTGCGCGAGGCCGAGGACCTCGACGGGGGAGCGGGTTACCCGATCCTGACCGGCGACTACACCGGCGTCCCGGCCTGGGGGCGCCGCCCGATCGTGGTCGGCACCGCCATCGGGAAGCCGACCCCGGTGTTCACCAAGCTCGACCCGTCGGTGGTCGAGGAGGAGCTCGCCCGCCTCGAGTCCTGACCGGGTTCCGCATGAGGTTCCGAGTCCTGACCGGGTTCCGCAGGAGGTTCGAGTCCTCTGACTGGGTTCCTGAGGAGGTTGCGCAGCAACCGTCTCGAAGGAGATCAGTCGCGCACCAGCACCTTGATCGACGGCAGCTCGGCCAGCGCGTTGATCACCACCGAGAAGACCGCGAACGCGATCGCCTGCGGGTGGTGGTGGCTGACCCACAGGCCGATCGTGGCCAGGGTGAACACGGTGGCCTTGCCGAGCGGCCGGGTGATCCGTCCGCCGAAGCGCGCCTTGGGCGACGCGAAGAGGTACCAGCCGACCACCGTGACCACGCCCGCGGCGACCGCCAGCAGCGTGCCGCCCTGGTAGCCACCCCAGGTGACAGCCGCCGAGATCGCGAGCAGCTCGTCGACGAAGACGAGGAAGAGCACAGACCATCCGAAGAACGCCATGCGGGCACCTTAGGGGTGTCTCCTAGGCTGGGCCAGTGACCGAGCCGAAGCACGACCCGCCGATGCACCTGCCCGCGTTCTTCGTGAAGCAGAAGCTGACCCTGATGGTGAACCGCTACGAGATCCGGTCCGTCGGTGCCGACGGACAGCCGGGCGACCTGATAGCGGTCGCGCAGCAGAAACGGATGGCGTTCAAGGAGCAGGTCACCTTCTACGCCGACGAGGAGCGCACCCGGGCGGTGTTCTCGTTCAAGGCCCGTCAGGTGATCGACCTCAATGCCGGCTACGACGTGTTCGACGAGCACGGCGAGGCGATCGGCTTCTTCCGCAAGGACTTCGGCAAGAGCCTGCTGCGCTCGACCTTCCACCTCAACGGCCCGCACGGGCTCGACGCGATCGGCCAGGAGCGCAATCAGGTGATCGCCATCCTGCGGCGCTTCGTCGACTTCCCGTTCGCGTTCCACTTCGACTTCGTGCAGGGCGACCACCCCGTCCTGCACGTGGACCGGCAGTTCAGCCTGCGCGACCGGTACGCCGTGAGCGTTCCGGACCTCCGCCTGGACTTCCGGCTCGCCGCGGCGATGACGGTCGCCCTCGACGCGTTGATGTCCCGCTGAGCCCGCACTGATGGCGCTCTACCCCCAAGCCCGGCGCGAGGCCGAGGCCTACGTCCTGGACCTCCCGCCCGCGGACGACCCGCTGCCGGCGATCCGGCAGGCACGAGCCGAGGCGCAGCAGCTGGCGGCGCAGCAGGAACGTGAGCCGGTCGACTCGGTGATCGACGTGGACGCTGACGGCGTGCTCTGCCGGCTCTACCGACCCGCTGGTGCGACGGCGACGATCGTGCACCTGCACGGCGGCGGCTTCGTCTTCCACGACATCACCGTGCACGACGCCGCGGCCCGCCGACTGGCCAATCGCTCGGGGATGGCCGTGCTCAGCGTCGACTACCGCCGACCGCCCGAGCACCGGTTCCCGGCGGCCCCGGACGACGCCAGCACGGCCGTGCGGTGGTTGCAGCGCGCCGCTGCCGGCCTGGGCCTGGTCGGTCCGCTGCTCGTCCACGGCGACAGCGCGGGCGGCAACCTCGCGCTGGTGACCGCGTTGCGCAATCCCGGTGTGTTCGCCGCGGTCGCCCTCCTCTACCCGTTCCTCGACCCGACGGCCGCGCACCCGTCGTACGAGACCGTGCCCGACGGGTTCGCCGCGGCCGAGGCCGCCTGGTACTGGCAGCAGTACGCCGCCCGCCCCGAGGACCTCACCGACCCGGACCTGGCGCCGTTGCTCAGCGACCGGCTCGGCACCCTGCCGCCGACCCTGGTGGTCACCGCCGAGCACGACCCGCTGCGCGACGAGGGCGAGGTCCTCGCCCTGGCACTGGCCGAGGCCGGGGTCAGCGTCGTCGCCACCCGCTACCTGGGTCAGCTGCACGGCTTCTGGCGCCACGTCGACGTCTTCGACGCGGCCGAGCCGCTGACCCGGCAGGTGGCCGGGTTCTTCAACCAGCAGGTCCCTCGATAACGTTGCCCCATGCGCGTGCACCTGGGTTCCGACCACGCCGGCCTCGAGCTCAAGGAGCACCTGCTCGGCTGGCTCCGTGAGAACGGCCACGAGCCGGTCGACCACGGGCCGTTCGTCTACGACGCCCTCGACGACTACCCGGTCTTCTGCATCCGGGCGGCCGCCGGCGTGGTGGCCGACCCGGGCAGTGCCGGTGTCGTGATCGGCGGCTCCGGCAACGGCGAGCAGATCGCGGCGAACAAGGTCGCCGGCGTCCGCGCCGCACTGGTGTGGAGCGAGGAGACCGCGGTGCTCGCCCGCGAGCACAACGACGCCAACGTCATCTCCGTCGGCGGCCGGATGCACAGCGTCGAGGACATGACCCGCTTCATCGACGTCTTCCTGCGCACGCCGTTCACCCACGACGAGCGGCACGTGCGGCGGATCGCGATGATGTCGGCGTTCGAGAGCACCGGTGACCTGCCGGCGCTGCCCGAGTCGGCCCGAGGATTCGCCCAGGACCTCCAGCCGGATGCCTGAGGGCCACACCCTCCTCCGGCTCGCGAACGAGCTGGACGCCGCCTTCGCGGGCCGTCCGGTGCGCGTGTCCAGCCCGCAGGGTCGTTTCGCCGCCGACGCAGCACTCGTCGACGGCGCCCAGCTGGTGGCGGCCTCCTCCGCCGGGAAGCACCTGTTCGTCGAGCTGGCCGGGGAGCGGTACCTGCACGTCCACCTCGGGCTGATCGGCAAGTTCGACCTGTACCCGGGCCCGCCGCCTGCGGTGACGGTGGGCCAGGTCCGGCTGCGGCTGCAGAACGAGAGCACGTACGCCGACCTGCGGGGCGCGACCCAGTGCGAGCTGATCGGGCCGGCCAAGAAGCAGCAGATCCTCGACCAGCTCGGACCCGACCCGCTCAAGGGCGACGACCCCGAGCCGGCCTGGGCCCGGATCTCGCGCAGCCACCGCCCGATCGGGGACCTGCTCATGGACCAGGCCGTCGTGGCCGGTGTCGGCAACGTGTACCGGGCCGAGGTGCTGTTCCGGCACAAGCTGCACCCGTTGCGCCCGGGCCGGACGCTGCGCCGGAGCCAGTTCACGGCGCTCTGGAACGATCTCGTCGAGCTGATGCAGGACGGCGTCCGGACCGGCCGGATCGACACCGTCCGGCCCGAGCACACCCCGGAGGCGATGGGACGCGAGCCCCGCAAGGACGACCACGGGGGCGAGGTCTACGTCTACCGCCGGCACGGGCAGGAGTGCCTGGTGTGCGGCGCGAAGGTGCGCACCGACGTGCTGGTGGGACGCAACCTCTTCTGGTGTCCTCGTTGCCAGCCCGTGTTCCGCTCGCGGGCCGTAGGCTGAGGCCCGACAGTGACAGACCGACGCAAGGACGCGCCATGCCGCCAGTGAGCGACTTCGCCGCTGTGCCGTCCCGTCGGATCAGGGCCCGCTTCACCCGGCTGCGGCGTGACGCGATGGAGTCCGACCGTCTCGCCCTGGCGATGCTGGGCCTGCTCACCGTCGCCCTGACCATCGGCGGGATCGCCGCCCCGGACATCGTCCCGCAGGTCTCGATCCTGCTCCCGATCGTGCTCGCCAGCCTGTGGCTCGGGCCGCGGACGCTGCCGTGGTTCGTGATCTTCTGCCTGGCCGCGGTGATCGTGCTCGCGTTCAACATGGACGACGTCACCACGGTGACGTTCGTCCGGATCGGGGTCACCTTCGCGATCGCGTTGCTGCTGATCGTGACCTCCTACCGCCGCAAGCGCCTCGGTGTCACCGGCCCCCGCGGCGAGTCGATGTTCGTCGACCTGCGTGACCGGATCATGAAGCAGGGCGCGATCCCGGCGCTGCCGGCGGAGTGGCACGTCGAGTCGGCCTTCCGCTCGGCGGGAGGCTCCTCGTTCGGGGGCGACTTCATCGTCGCCACGAAGTCGACCGACGGGACCACGCTCGACCTGGTCGTCGTGGACGTCTCCGGCAAGGGCGTCGAGGCCGGCAGCCGCTCGCTGCTGCTCTCCGGCGCCTTCGGCGGTCTGGCGACGGCTGTCGCTGCGGAGCGGTTCCTCCCCGACGCGAACGGCTACCTGCTGCGCCAAGGCTGGCTCGAGGGCTTCGCCACGGCGATCCACCTGCACCTGGACCTGGGCACCGGCGACTTCGAGTTGCGCAAGGCCGGGCACCCACCGTCGGTGTGGCTGCACGCCGGTTCCGGGCGCTGGTCGATCCTCAACTCCGAGGGACCGATCCTGGGGCTGATCCCGGACGCGACGTTCGAGGTGGTGCGCGGCCGGCTGCTCACCGACGACGCGCTGGTCATGTTCACCGACGGTCTGGTCGAGACGGTCAGCCGGGACATCGGCAGCGGCATCGACAAGCTCGCCGGACGTGCCCAGCTGCTGTTCCCGACCGGCTACCGGCGCGCCGCGCAGGTGCTGATCGACCAGCTCTCCTCGCGCAAGGACGACGGGGCCCTGGTCCTGGTCCACCGCCGGTCGCCGGTCTGAGGCTGCCTCTGGACCCGGAGGGGCCCCGACCGCCAGAATGAGAACACGTTCTCGTTTTTCGGCGATGGTCGATGCCCGGAGGTGAAGGTGCACAGCACCAGCGAGTTGTGCACCGCGAAGTTCCGCGAGCTCGCCGACCAGCTCGGCGGCATCCCGTGCGAGCACGCCACGAAGGTCGTCTACGTCAACAACCCCTTCCACCTCGCCGACGCCACGATGCCGTTCGTCGAGCTGCTGATGGTCTCGGGCGCCGTCCTGGCCCTGGTGCACGCGATCCGCACGTTGCGGCGTACCGGGAGCGCGGTGAACCTCGGCGTCTGGATCGCCGCGGTGGCCTACGTCGCGTTCCTCGAGCCACCGCTCTACTTCCCGGCCGCCTTCGGGATCGACGACTACGTCCAGGCCGTGTTCGTGCACAACGTCTTCACCGTGGGGTTCGTCGACGAGCGGATGCCGTTGTACATCCTGTGCCTCTACCCGGCGATGGTGTACCTGGCCTGGATGGTGGTCGAGCGGCTCGGGATCCGGGCGCGCCACCCGGGGGTCCGGGGTGCGCTGCTCACCGCGGTCTGCCTCGGGTTCACCCACCAGGCGATCTACGAGATCTTCGACCACCTCGGACCGCAGCGGCTGTGGTGGGCGTGGGACTACTCCGCGACGATGAACCGGGACCGCCTCGGGTCGGTGCCGATGTCGAGCATCGTGAACTTCGCGCTGGTGATGCCCACGGCGTTCGCCTTCCTCGCGCTGCTGGTCCTGACCCGTCGGGAGCGCCCCACCGTGCGTTCGGTGCTCGGGCCGGCGATCGCCGTCGGTGTGCTGACCCCGCTGGTCTCGATGCCCGGCCAGCTCCCGGTCACCTACCTCGACCTGGTCGATCACCCGCACACCGCGGTGGTGCACGGGATGCTGGTCGCGATGCTGGTCGCGGCCGGACTGATCACCCTGCGCGAGGTGGGGGTGAGCTGGCGGACACCGCATCCGGCGGAAGGCGGCTTCCTCGGCTGGTACCCGCTCGCGTACGCCGGCGCGTACCTGGCGACGTTCGCCGCGCTCTGGCTCTGGGCGCTGCCGCAGACCCTCGGCGCCGAGCACGGCGTGAACGACGGTCGGCCGGTCGGGTCCCTTCCGTACGTCGCGCTCTGCTTCGCCCTGTCGGTGGTGATCCTGGCGCCCCTGGTCCGTTCGAGTCGTGTGCCTGGGCGCGTCGCCGGTGACGCGCTGGAACACACGACCCCGCTCGAGAGGCAAGCATGACCGCGTTCATCACCCGCTACGACTTCCGCGCACCGGGGGAGGCCCTGTCCCGGCAGAACGAGATGTTCGGTCGCTGCCTGGAGCAGGTCAGCTACGTCGAGAAGCACGGCATGAACGCGATCGTGCTCTCCGAGCACCACGCGACCCAGGACGGCTACCTGCCCAGCCCGCTCGTCGTGGCTGCCGCGGTCGCGGCACGCACCAGCACCATCTCGATCTCGGTCGCCGCGCTGCTCGCCAACCTCTACGAGCCGCTGCGCCTGGCCGAGGACATCGCCGTCCTGGACCACCTCTCCGGTGGGCGCGTCACGTACACCATCGGGTTGGGCTACCGGCCGGAGGAGTACGCCATGTTCGACGCCACGTGGGAGGGCCGGGGACGCGCTCTCGAGGACGTCATCGGCGTCCTGCAGCAGGCCTGGACCGGAGAGGAGTTCGAGTACGCCGGCCGGAAGGTCCGGGTGCTCCCGACGCCGAACAGCGCCCCGGTGATGTTCTACGGCGGCGGCTCACCGGCCGCGGCCCGGCGGGCTGCCCGGCTCGGACTGCACTTCCAGCCGCAGGTCGCCGATCCGTCCCTGAAGGAGCTGTACCAGGCCGAGTGCCGGGTGCACGGCCGCGACCCCGGTTTCGTGCTTCTGCCGACCCCGGGCCCCTCGACGATCTTCTGCTCGGAGGACCCGGACCGGTTCTGGGCCGAGAACGGGCAGTACCTGCTGGCCGAGGCGCGCGGGTACAACGCCTGGCACAACGACTTCAACTCGCTCGTCCGCGACTCCTCGGACTCGGTCGAGGAGATGCGCACGGCCGGCGTCTACGCCGTGCTGACCCCGGACGAGCTGATCGAGAAGTGCCGCAGCAAGGAGATCCGGGTGGTCAGCAGCCACCCGCTCTGCGGCGGGCTGCCCGCCGAGCCGTCCTGGGAGAGCCTGCGGCTGGTCTGCGAGACGGTGATCCCGGCTCTCGCTGGTTGAGCCCGTCGAGAAGTGATCTCGGCTGCGCTCGATCAGCGGTGGATCAGGCAGCCGGTCGAGAAGTGAGATCTCGGCTGCGCTTGATCGGCGGTGGATCAGGCAGCTGGTCGAGAAGTGATCTCGGCTGCGCTCGATCAGCGGTGGATCAGGCAGCAGCCGTCCCTGGGTCCCTGAGGAGGTTGCGCAGCAACCGTCTCGAAGGGTCAGCTGATCCGCGTCGAGCGCCGCTCGTGGCGCCGTGCGGTCCGGCGCCGCTGCAGGCGCTTGACGACCATCGGTGCGTACTCCAGCGCCTCGGGCATCTCCAGCACCACGTTCAGCTCGAGGTGGTACCGCGTCGAGCTCATCGCGAAGCGGTCGC
>JBJMIP010000292.1:0-4104 GCA_045806825.1 Marmoricola sp. | reverse complement strand
TCGATCGGCCAGGTCACCTACTCCGCGGCCAAGGGCGGCATCGCCACGATGACGCTGGTCGCCGCCGCTGAGCTCGGCCGGGTCGGCGTCACCGTGAACGCGATCGCACCGGTGGCCAAGACCCGGATGACCGAGGGTGCCTTCGACACCAGTCAGATGGCGCTGCCCGAGGACAACTCACCGATCGTCGCCTGGCTCGCCTCCGAGGCCGCCGGGCACGTCACCGGTCGGGTCTTCGAGATCGACGGCGGCAAGCTGACGCTCGAGGACGCCTGGCGCCACGGCGCCAGCCGGGACAAGGGCTCCCGCTGGGACGCGACGGAGCTCGGTGACGTCGTCGACGCGCTGATCGCGGAAGGTGCCGCCCCGGAGCCGGTCTACGGCGCGAGCTGAGCCCTACTTCTTCAGGTCGACGAACTCGCTGCCGGCGGGGACGTGGATCGCCTTGGTCCTACCGAAGTCGGAGAACGCGATCTCGCCCTCGTCACCGGGGGTCAGGCTCACCAGCTTGCGCAGGTGGTGCGGGGAGGCCAGCTCGACGACGATCTCGTACTTCTCCTTGCCCGAACCTGAGGTCACGGTGACCACCGGGGTGCCGTCGAGCGTGCTGACCTTCCCGGCCTTCGCAGCCACCATGTCCTCGCCGGAGACCTGGTCGATCAGGCCGTGACCGATGTCGCACAGGGCGGTGATCTGGCCGGTCGGCGGGGTCTTCGCCCAGCGGCCCGCCAGCATCTGCTGCACCTGGGCGGCTGACTTGCCGGCCTGCTCCTTCCAGAAGGCGTCGTCACCCTTGAGGAAGCCGGCGGTCTTGGTCGCCACGATGGTGGCCTGGCCCCGCCCGAGTCCCATGGTCCCGCCGCAGGTACCGGCCGCATCGGTGCTGAAGTCGAAGGTGACCGGGCCGCCGTCGATCGTCATGTGACCGGTGACCCGCATGGTCTTGACCGTGCCCATGTCCTTGAGCGCAGCCTTGACGATCACGCCGCCGGGCTCAGCGGCGAAGCCTGAGTCCTTGGCGCTTTTCTTGCCGCCTCCGCTGCCGCTGTCGCCGCCGCTGCCGCAGGCCGACACCGAGAGTGTCAGCAAGGTCGCAGCTGCCACCGCGGTCAACCGTGCACGTGTCCGAGCCATCCCGAGCCTCCTGGCCGTCGTCCTGATCAGGTGGTCGACAGCCTGGCAGAAGATCAGGTCAGATGCGCTCGATGATCGTGCCCGAGCCCTGCGCGCCACCGGCACACATCGAGATCAGCGCGGTGGACTTGTCCTGGCGCTCGAGCTCGTGCAGCGCGGTGGTCAGGAGCCGCGTGCCGGTGGAGCCGACCGGGTGACCGATGGCGATGGCGCCGCCGTTGACGTTGTACTTGTCCTCCGGCACGTTGTGCACCTGGGCCCAGCTCATCACGACGCCGGCGAAGGCCTCGTTGACCTCGAACAGGTCGATGTCGGAGATGCTCATCCCGGAGTCCGCCAGCACCTTCTCGGTCGCCTGGACCGGGCCGTCGAGGTGGTAGTACGGGTCGGAGCCGACCAGCGTCGAGGTGATGATCCGCGCCCGCGGCTTGAGGCCGAGCGACTTGGCGAGGTCCTCGTCCATCAGCAGCAGGGCCGAGGAACCGTCGGAGATCTGCGAGGAGGTGCCCGCGGTGTGGAAGCCACCCTCGAGCACCGGCTTCAGCGTGGCCAGGCCCTCGAGGGTGGTCTCGCGCAGACCCTGGTCGGTGTCGACGACGCGGGTCTCGCCGGTGGGCTTGCCCTCCTCGTCGAGGATCGGAGCCTCGACCCCGAAGATCTCCCGCTTGAAGCGACCCTCGGCCACGGCCACGGCCGCCTTGCGCTGGGAGTCGAAGCCGAACTGGTCGACCTCCTCGCGGGAGAACCCGCGGTTGCGCACGATCCGGTCAGCACCCTCGAACTGGGAGGGCAGGTCGATGTTCCAGCCGTCGGGGCGCGGGTCGCCGGTGCCCGGAGGAACGTTCGCGCCGAGCCCGATGCGGGACATCGACTCGACGCCGCAGGCGATGCCGACCTTGATCGCGCCGCCGGCGATCATCGCGTTGATGAAGTGGGTGGCCTGCTGGGCCGAGGAGCACTGGGCGTCGATCACCGTGGACGCGGTCGCGTTGGGGAGGCCGGCGTGCATCCACGCCCGGCGGGCCATGTTGTTCGACTGCTCGCCGGCCTGGGTGACGCAGCCGGCGATGACCTGGTCGACCAGCTCGGGATCGATCCCGGACCGCTTGAGCACCTCGACCTGGGAGGCGCCGAGGAGCACAGCGGGGTGGAGTCCTGCCAGCCAGCCGCGGCGCTTGCCGAGCGGTGTGCGGACGGCCTCGACGATGACCGGGTTACCCATGAAGTCCTCCTGTGACGAACGGGGAAGTGCTTCCCCAAAATAGAACACGTTCTCGTCCAAAGATAGCCCGAAAATGCCGCGACGGGGCTTTGTTCACGTGGACAAATGTGTAACCATGGCCACTAGAACGTGTTACAGAACCGTGGAGGAACGCACCGTGACCGCAGCGCCCGTACTGCCCGACGCCTTCGACCCGACCGACCCCGGTCTGTGCGAGGTGGCCATCCCGCTCCGGGAGTTCGCCGAGCTCCGCAAGACCGCGCCGGTCTTCTGGGTCGAGCAGGCTCCCGAAGCCCGCGCCGGGTTCCTCGACACCGGCTTCTGGGCGATCAGCCGCCATGCCGACATCCTCGCGGTGTCGAAGAACTCCAAGGACTTCTCGGCCAACGAGAACGGCGTCATCATCCGGTTCGGTGCGGACATGACCCGCGACCAGGTCGAGCTGCAGAGCGTGATGCTGGTCAACCAGGACCCGCCGGACCACACCAAGCTCCGTCAGATCATCAGCCGTGGCTTCACCCCGCGCTCGATCAACGCGCTCAAGGACGTGCTCGTCGAGCGCGCCAACAAGATCGTCGAGGAGGCGCTCGAGCGCGGCTCGGGTGACTTCGTCTACGAGGTTGCCGCCGAGCTCCCGCTGCAGGCGATCGCCGAGCTGCTCGGCGTCCCGATGGAGGACCGCGGCAAGCTGTTCGACTGGTCGAACCAGATGCTGGCGTACGACGACCCGGAGTACAACGCTGACCCGGCCACCGCTGCTGCGGAGATCCTGGGCTACGCGATGATGCTCGCCGCGGACCGCAAGGCCAACCCGCAGGACGACATCATCACCAAGCTCGTCACGGCGGGTGAGGACGGCGAGGGCCTGACCGACGACGAGTTCGGCTTCTTCGTGATCCTGCTGGCTGTCGCCGGCAACGAGACCACCCGCAACGCGATCACCCACGGGATGATGGCGTTCTTCGACAACCCCGAGCAGTGGGACATCTGGAAGAAGGACCGTCCGACCGGGATGGTCGACGAGGTCATCCGGTGGGCGACCCCGGTGACGGTCTTCCAGCGCACCGCGCTGCGCGACGTCGAGATCGGCGGCCAGGTCGTCAAGAAGGGCGACCGGGTCGCGCTGTACTACGCCTCGGGCAACCACGACGAGGACGTCTTCGACAACCCGAGCGTCTTCGACGTCAACCGCGAGCACAACCCGCACCTCGCGTTCGGCGGTCACGGCGCGCACTACTGCATCGGTGCGAACCTGGCCCGCCTCGAGGTCGAGGTGATGTTCAACGTGCTCGCCGACAAGGCGCCCAACATCTCGCAGACCGGCGCCCCGCGCCGGCTCCGGCACGCCTGGATCAACGGCATCAAGGAGCTCCCGGTCAAGTACGCGTAGCGTGCGCCCGCGGCTACGGGCCCTCGGCCCGTAGCCGCTGCACGTCCGACATCGCCTCGCGCAGCTTCGTGAGCCAGTCGTCGGCGTGCTCGCCGACCAGCTTCACGCACCACGCGAGCGCATCGGCGCGACTGCGAGCGACGCCGGCGTCGACCAGCGTGTCCAGGACGAGCCGCTCCGGCTGGCGCAGCCGCGTCATCACCGGAGCGGCGACGTGGGTGAACAGGGCGGTGGTGTCGCCGGCGCCTGCGCCCCAGGCGACCTTGCGCTCGAAGCGGTGCTCGGCCTCGCGGGCGATCTTGATCCGGGCTTCGCGGGTGTCCTCGCGGAAGCGGGAGATGCGTCCGACAGCGGCCTC
>JBJMIP010000291.1:0-8194 GCA_045806825.1 Marmoricola sp. | reverse complement strand
TCCGCACCTCAACCACCGTTGGGACTGGGCGTGTTGGAGACGGCGAGAGGGCTGACCCTCGCTCATGATTGAGCGGTGGTGATCCTGTTCTGGCTGATGCCTGCCGCGCTGGTCACCGGCCTGGCCATGGTGTGGGCCGGCTGGGCCGGGCGTGAGCGCCCCGAGCGCGAGCGCACTCCCGCCGAACAGGAGCGGTTCGCCGAGGCGATCCTCCGTCCGCTGCCGCCGGCGGCGCGCACCCGGCCGCGTCCGCGCGAGCGCAGCACCGGCGTCGCCGTACGACGCGACCCGACCCGTCGCTCCGCCTAGTTGCCGCAATCTGACAGGCTGCCCCCATGAGTCGCCGCACGGTCGCAGGCCTGCTCGCATTCGGCCTGGTGGTCGTGCTGACGATCTGTGCTGCCCTGGTCAACGTCCCGTACGTCCGCTTCCGGCCGGGACCGACCATCAACGTGCTCGGCCCGTTCGAGGGCAAGCAGATCATCGACATCTCCGGGCGCAAGGTCTACAAGGACACCGGCGGCCTGCGGATGGTCACGATCATCCCGGACGGACCGAAGGACCACGTCAGCCTGCTGGACGCGATGATCGCCTGGGCCAACCCGGACGACGCCCTGATCCCGTACGACGCTCTCTACAAGAAGGCGCAGTCCAACGCCCAGGTCCAGCAGCAGTCCGCCGTGGAGATGACCTCCTCCCAGGACAACGCCACCGCCGCGGCGCTGGACGCCCTGCACATCAAGTACCGCACCGACGTGGTGGTCAGCCTGGTCGACCCGAAGGGCGCCTCGGCGGGCATCCTGAAGAAGGGTGACGTGCTCACGGCTGTCGACGGCAAGGCAACCGCGGACGCGACGGCGCTGGTCAGCGCGATCCGTGCAGTCAAGCCCGGCGACAAGGTCGCGTTGACCGTGCGTCGGGGCAGCACCACCCAGGTGTTCTCGGTCGTGACCCGGCCGGCGGCCGACAACAAGAAGCAGTCCCGGGTCGGCGTCAGCATCGCCCAGAAGTTCATCTACCCGTTCACCGTGAAGGTCCAGCTGCCGGAGACGATCGGCGGCCCCTCGGCGGGGATGATGTTCGCGCTGACCATCTACGACCTGCTCACCCCGGGTTCGCTCACCGGCGGCCAGACGATCGCCGGCAGTGGCGAGATCAGTGCCGACGGCGTCGTCGGCCCGATCGGCGGTATCGGCCAGAAACTCGCCGGCGCCCAGCGCGACGGCGCGCGGCTGTTCCTGGTCGCGCAGGAGAACTGCGCGGAGGCCGAGCGGTCGCACTACGACCGCGACAAGCTGCGCCTGGTCAAGATCCACACCCTCGACGACGCCATCAAGGCCGTCGACACCTGGCGCGAGAACCCGAAGGCGTCGTTGCCGAGGTGCGGTAAGTGAGCGCCCTCGACGCCGTGGTCCGCGAGCTGGAGCTGCACGCCAGCGAGCTCGGCTGGGACCAGCCCGAGCGGATCTACGCCCTCGCGACCACGGCGCAGCTCGTCGCCCAGGAGCCGGGGCTGGCCGAGGCGCTCGGTCTGGAGGCGGACGAGGACGGTCTGACCCCGATCGAGCAGGAGCCGCTGCCGCCGGGCGCGAGCCTCGAGGACGTGCTCGCCGGCATCGAGTGGCCGCCCGAGGTCGCCGGGGTCGCCGCGGTCGCCGAGCGCCTGGTGCTGCCGCCCGGCGCCGACCACGAGCTGCCCGCGGATCCGGCCGCAGCCCAGGAGTACGCCGCGCAGCACCCCGACCGCCAGGAGGTCCGCATGGTTGCGGCCGCGCTGCGCGGGGGAGAGTCGGCTTGCGCGCTGAGGTTAAGGTCGCATGACGCGGACGACCTCGTTCTGACCGGGCCGGACCTGGTCCCCGGTCTGTTGGAGCAATTGCACGCCACGCTTGAGTACGAGGAGACAGCCCGCGATGAGTGACTTCTTCGGCGACGAGCCGGAACAGCCCCGTCCGGTGCCGGTGCACCACGACCGTCGCCGCAGCCCGCTGATCCTCACGCTGGTCGTGATGGCAGTCCTGCTGATCGGCTTCTCGCTGTTCGCAGGCATCTGGACCGACAAGCTCTGGTACACGAGCCTCGGTTACAGCGGGGTGTTCACCAAGCTGATCTGGACCAAGGTCGGCATGTTCGTGTTCTTCGGCCTGCTGATGGGCCTGATCGTCGGCGGCAACCTGTGGCTGGCGTACCGGCTCCGCCCGGTGTTCCGCCCGAACTCGCCCGAGCAGGCGAACCTCGAGCGCTACCGCGAGGTGATCAACCCGCTGCGCAAGGTGCTGCTGGTCTCGGGGAGCGTGGTGTTCGCCGTGTTCGCTGGCGCCTCGGCGACCGGGCAGTGGCGCACCTACCTGCTCTGGCAGCACCGCCAGTCCTTCGGGCAGAAGGATGCCTACTTCCACAAGGACATCGGCTTCTACGTCTTCACCCTCCCGTGGCTGCACTGGCTGGTCGACTTCGCGATGACCGCGCTGGTGATCGGCCTGGTCGCAGGCGTCTTCGTGCACTACGTCTACGGCGGCATCCGGCTGCAGTCCCGCGCCGACAAGGTCTCCGGGCCAGCCCAGGCGCAGATCTCGGTGATCCTGGGGCTGCTGGTCCTGCTCAAGGGTCTCGACTACTACCTCGACCGTTTCGACCTGACCTCGAAGGGCGGCGGGCTGGTCACCGGTATGACCTACTCGCGCGAGCACGCGATGCTGCCGAGCAAGAACATCCTGATGGCGATCGCGGTCATCTGCGCGATCCTCTTCTTCGCCAACGTCTTCCGGCGCACCTGGATGCTGCCCGGGGTCGGCCTGGCGCTGTTCGCGCTGTCCGCGGTGCTGATCGGCATGATCTGGCCGGCCATGGTGCAGAAGTTCCAGGTCAAGCCGGACGAGCCGGACAAGGAGTCGTCGTACATCGCCAAGAACATCGCGGCGACCCGGGACGCCTACGACCTCGACGACACCACCAATCCCGTGGAGTACGACGCGAAGTCGACGCTCACCACCGACCAGCTGCGCACCGACGCGGCGTCGCTGCCGGGCATCCGGCTGCTCGACCCGAGCCTGGTCAACGACACCTTCGAGCAGCTCCAGCAGGTGCGCGGCTACTACAGCGTGCCGGGCGTGCTCGACGTGGACCGGTACTCGGTCCAGGGCAAGGAGCGCGACATGGTCGTCGCCGCCCGCGAGATGAACCTCGACGGCCTGCCCGACGGCCAGAAGAAGTGGGCCAACCTGCACACGGTGTACACCCACGGCTACGGGATGATCGCGGCGTACGGCAACCAGCGGGACTCCCAGGACAAGGAGGTCTCCAACGCCAACGGCGGTGAGCCGCAGTGGGCCGAGCAGGACCTGCCTCCGCGCGGCGTGCTGACCGACGAGAACCCGCCGGACGGGTACCGGGCGCAGATCTACTTCGGGGAGAACAGCCCCAGCTACTCGATCGTGGGCAAGGCCGCGGGCGGCAAGGACGTCGAGCTGGACATCCCGCAGGGCAACGGCACCCCGGGCACCTCGCGGACCAACACGTACGCCGGCAAGGACGGCGTCGGGGTCGGCTCGATGTTCCGCAAGGTGCTCTACGCGATGAAGTTCGGCGAGCCCAACTTCATCCTCTCCTCGCGCGTGCACGGCGACTCGAAGGTGCTCTACAACCGGTCGCCCCGCGAGCGGGTGCAGAAGGTCGCGCCGTGGCTGATCGTCGACAAGGACGCGCTGCCGGCCGTCGTCGACGGGAAGATCGTCTGGATCCTCGACGGCTACACCACCACCGACAAGTACCCGCTCTCGGAGAAGCGCTCGCTGCGCGAGATGACGTCGGACTCGATCAACCCGCGCTCGACGTACGCGACGTTGCCGACCGACCAGATCAACTACATGCGCAACGCCGTCAAGGCGACCGTGGACGCCTACGACGGCACCGTGACGCTCTACGAGTGGGACGACACGGACCCGCTGCTCAAGGCGTGGGAGTCGATCTTCCCCGACGTGGTGAAGGCGAAGAGCAGCATCCCGCAGGACCTGCTCGCGCACTTCCGCTACCCCGAGGACATGTTCAAGGTGCAGCGCAGCCTGCTGGCCAAGTACCACGTGCTCGACCCGAAGACCTTCTACGAAGGCAACGACCAGTGGGAGATCCCGGAGGACCCGACGATCTCGACGCCGCAGCTGCAGCCGCCGTACCGGCTCTCGGTCGCGACCAAGACCGGTCAGACGCCGGTGTTCTCGCTGACCTCGCTGTACACCCCGGCGAAGAAGCAGAACCTGGCTGCGTTCATCTCGGTCGGCGCGAACGCGGCTGACCCGTCGACGTACGGCAAGTTCACGATCCTGCGGTTGCCGGACACCAACCAGGTGCCCGGTCCGTCGCAGATCGCCAACCAGTTCAACTCGGACTCGGCGATCGCGACCAAGCTGCTCTCGTTCAAGCGGCAGGGCACCACGGTCGAGAACGGCAACCTTCTGACCCTGCCCGTCGGTGGCGGTCTGCTCTACGTCCAGCCGGTCTACACGCTGCGCGAGGGCGGTTCGGGCAACTACCCGGTGCTGCAGTTCGTGCTGGCCTCGTTCGGCAAGCAGGTCGGGATCGGGTCGACGCTGTCGGGGGCCCTGGACGACGTCCTCGGCTCGGCGAGCACCGAGACGCCGGGAGGCAGCACCAACCCCGGCAACGGTGGCTCGACCGGGTCCGGCTCGGACCTTCCGACGACGGCGTTCCGGTTGCTCCAGCAGGCCGACGCCAAGTTCACCGAGGCGGACAAGGCGCTGAAGGCCGGCGACCTGACCGGCTACGCCAAGGCCGTCGACGAGGGCCGCGCGCTGGTGGAGCAGGCGCTCGCCGCGGGCGACGAGAAGAAGCCAACCAAGAAGAACTGACGTGCCCCGACTTCCTGACGCGCGCCCGCCGGCCGAGGCGAGCTCGCAAGGGCAGAAGGACCGGCGCCAGCGGATGCTGCGCGCCGCGATCAAGCTGGGCTCGCAGCAGGACTTCGAACGGGTGCAGATGCAGGACGTGGCCGCCGAGTCGGAGGTCGCGATCGCGACGCTCTACCGGTACTTCCCCTCCAAGGTGCACCTGTTCGTCGGCGTGATGCGGGCCGAGCTGGAGAAGGTCGACCCGGCCCCGTACGTCGTCCAGGCCGACCAGGACCTGCCCGGCGTCGTCAGTGATCTGCTGATGCTGTTCAGCCAGGAGATGTACGCCAACCGCCGGCTCTCGATGTCGATGATCCAGTCGATCATCCTGTCCGAGGGCCTGGACAGCCCGGACTCCGCGGTGATCGAGGAGGCCTTCCTCGACCTGCTGCTGCGTGTCGCCGGCTGGCACGGGGCTCCCACCGAGGACCAGCGGCGCCGGTGCTGGCTGGTGATCCAGTGCTGGTTCGGCGTCCTGGTCACGACGTTGTCCGGGAACCGTCCGCTGGAATCGGCCCAGCAGGACGTCCGTCGGGCGTGCGAGCTGCTGCTCCCGCTCCACGCCGGGTGACCTTGGTCGCAGACCGGGGACCCGATTTGGGGGCGTCGACCTGCAACCTGTAATGTTCGGTTCACCGACGCGGGGTGGAGCAGCTCGGTAGCTCGCTGGGCTCATAACCCAGAGGTCGCAGGTTCAAATCCTGCCCCCGCTACAAGTGGAAGAACCCGCTGACCTGCGGAAACGCTCAGGGTCAGCGGGTTCTTCGTTTTCCTGGAGATCCTGCGAGCTCTCAATGCTGCCGAGAATGCTGCCATCGGCGTCCAGTTTCGGTCGCAGGATCAGGTCTGCAACGGTGTTGGCCGCTAGCTCGTCCATGCCGGGGATGACGTGTGTGTAGGTCTGCATTGTGAACGCAGCGGTCGAGTGGCCGAGCCGTTCGCTGATCACCTTCGCCGGGACGCCTGCCTTGAGTGCGGCAGTCGCGTAGGAGTGCCGCACATCGTGAAGGCGGATCCTGGGAAGACCGGCGGCCTTGCAGTGGTCGTGGAAGAGCGACGTGATCGTGTCCGGGTGAATCGGACGGCCGTTCGGCCAAACAAATAGCAAAGGCGTGTCCTGACCGAGCATGCTCCGTTCGAGCTCCCATCCTGCGACGAAGTCACTCAGTGCGTTCAAGGTGTCGGGATCCAGCGCCAGGTTGCGGATCCCGCTCGTGGTCTTGGCTTCAGATTCGACAGCCCTACCCGCGACCACGACCCGCGGCACCGACGGTGAGACCGTTCGCGTTCGAAAGTCGATGTCGCTTCGCTGGAGGCCGGCAAGCTCTCCGCGGCGGAGACCGGTGGTCGCAATGAGAAGCCACAGCGCGAAGAACCTGTCGCCGCGAACATGCTCAACGAACCTGCCGAGCTCCTCGGGAGTCCAGACCTTCGGGCGTGGACGGGAGGCGCGAGGCGGTTCGGCGTCTTCGGCGAAATTGCGGGGGAGCTGGCCCCATTTCACTGCGTCTCGGAGCGCTCTGTGCAGCATCCGGTGCACGTTCTGAACTGTCTTCGGTGCGAGGCCGCCAGGTGATTTGACCCGACCCATGGTCAGGAGGTGGCTGTACAGGAGGTTGAGACGCATGGCATCGAGCTCCTGGAGCGGCGTCTGACCGATGATCGGGATGACATAGGCGTCGAGGTAGTTCCGGTAGTTGACCCAGGTCGATGGCCGCAGGGCGCTCTGAACCGCGGCATGCCAGTCGTTGACGTAGTTCTCGACCGAGCGCCTGGTGCGGCGGACATGCCTGCCTTGCAGGTGTGAGGTGATCGCCAGGTTGAGCGCCTGTGTTGCCTCGCGCTTCGTCCGGAAGCCAGACTTCGTCGAGCGCCGGCGGCGGCCGGTGAGCGGGTCTGGAGCAATATCGAACCGGTACTCCCACTCGCCGGACAGGCGACGCGAAACGTTTCCGCTCATGCTGACAACAGCTCCTGGAGGCGGGCCGTCACCACGTAGACGCGCCCACCGAGGTGCGTAGTCGGGAGATCGCCACAGGCCGCGCAGCGGTACGCCGCTGAGCGGCTGATACCCAGAAGCTGCGCGGCCCGAGGCACCGGGATCAGCATGGGCAGGTTAGCGAGACCAAGCGCAGGCTCGGAGGCACCTGCTGTGGCGACTGCCAGGGAAGCGGTCTCGGTCATGTCCACGGTCCTTTCTGATCCCGGAGTTGTACTCCTCCTCGACGGTCCGACTGATTCAGGGGACGTTTCAACCGCACATCTAGGACGTTTCGGGACGTCCTAGTACACTTAGAACGTCCCATGGGGTCTCGGGAGGGCCTATGTCGAACGAACGATTACGCGATGCGATTCACGGATCCGGCCTCACGCACGCGACATTGAGTGAGCAGCTCGGCGTCGATCCGAAGACGGTCGAGCGATGGGTCCTCAAAGGCCGAGCGCCGCACGCGCGCCACCGAGTCCGAGTCGCGCAGTTAGTCGGCGAGCGTGAGAGTTACCTCTGGCCGGACTCCATTAGCGCCGAGCGCGCCGACCTGGCATCACGTGGCGAGTTGGTCGAGCTGTTCCCGCGCCGATCGATGATTCATCCCGACGAGTTCAAGTGCCTATTCGGTGACGCCGAAGCGTTCATCGACATCCTGATGTTCGCTGGCTTGTTCCTGCCCGAACACAACCCGCACTTGATCGACCTCCTTCGAGACAAGGCGGCCGACGGAGTTCGCGTGCGCATCCTGGTGGGGGACCCGAACTCGCAAGCCGTGATGGTCCGTGGGTACGACGAGGGCATCGGCGATGCCGTCGCGATCAAGGTGCGCAACTCGATCACGCTCCTCAAGAAGCAGCTCTCCAAGGCGAAGGGTGTGACCGTCCGAGCGCACGGGACGACGCTCTACACCTCGATCTACCGGGGGGACGATGACATGATCGCGAACCCGCACGTTTACGGCCTGCCTGCTGCCCAGGCGCCGGCGATGCATCTCCGCCGACTCGCGGCCGGGGGGTTGTTCGACACCTACGCGACGATGTACGACAGAGTCTGGGAAGACGCCAAGCCCGCCTGGACCTGAGGAGCCGTATGGGCCGCACGGAGTACTACGACGACCCGAATGCGCCGACCCCGAACAGTCTGGTGCCGGCGGCGACCGTGTTCGTGCAGGACGACGAAGGCCGGGTCCTGATGATCCAGCGGTCTGACAATGGGTTGTGGGCCCTACCCGGAGGGGTGATGGAGATTGGCGAGACCTTAGGTCAGTGCGCGGAGCGTGAGGTCGAAGAGGAGACTGGCT
>JBJMIP010000290.1:0-6955 GCA_045806825.1 Marmoricola sp. | reverse complement strand
GTCCTGGTCGACTCCCAGGTCCGGGTCGCCGGGGACGTCGAAAGCATGCTCGCGACCCACCACCGGCTCTCCGGTCCGAGACGCGACCCCGACACGTTGCCCGCCGACCAGCACGTCGTCTGGGCGAGCCACACCGACCGGCAGTCGACGTACGTGGTCCGCACCGAGTCGCCGGTCCTCGACCCGGCGTGGTCGAGCGTGCCGCTCGGCCTGGAGGACCTGTTCCTCGCCTACATGGAGGCTGCGGCGGCTCCTGTCCCGGCCGCGCCGAGCCTCGAGGTGATCCGATGATCTGGCTGACCTGGCGCCAGTTCCGCGCCCAGTTCGTCGTCGCACTCGGGTTGGTCGCCGCGATCTGCGTCTGGCTGGCCGTGACCGGTCCGACGCTGGCGCAGCTGGCCAGTCGCAACGACGACGTCTACGACCTCCTCACCAACAACGACAAGCTGCTCTTCAACGGCGGCATCGCGGTGATGGCGGTCGCGCCTGCGATCATCGGCATCTTCTGGGGCGCTCCGCTGGTCGCCCGCGAGCTCGAGACCGGCACCTTCCGGCTCGCGTGGAACCAGTCCGTCACTCGCGGACGCTGGCTGGCGGTCAAGCTGGGCATCACCGCACTCGGTACGGCGGCGATGGTGGCGGCCCTGACGACGGCGGTCACCTGGTGGGCGCACCCGATCGACGGTGCGACCGGCAACCAGCACGGCAGCCTGGCCTCGCGGATGACGCCGATCTCGTTCGCGATGCGCGGCATCGTTCCCGTTGGGTACGCCGTGTTCGCGCTGCTGCTGGGCACGTTCATCGGCCTCGTCCTGCGACGGTCGCTCCCGGCGATGGCACTGACGTTGGCCATCTACGTCTTCGTCCAGATCGCCGTACCGCTCTGGGTCCGCCCGCACCTGATCCCGGCGACGACGGCGACGGTGACCATCTCTCACAAGACCCTGGACGGCATCAGCGCGGACGGCTCGGGGCCGTTCAAGATCACTGTTCACACGGCCGATCCACGCGACTGGATCCTCACGAACCAGACCGTCGACTCCGCTGGTCGGGCAGCCGCCCTGCCCTCGTGGTTCACCAGCTGCCTGCCGCCTCCCCCGGGCGACAACGCGACCGGGAAGGTGGAGGTCAGCGCCGGCACCGGCACCCTGGACGCCTGTTTCACGCGGCTCACCGGGTAGGGCTACCGCCAGCACGTCGTCTACCAGTCGCACACGCGGTTCTGGCGTCTGCAGTGGGCCGAGACCGGGATGTACCTGGGCGCGTCCGGCCTGCTCGCCGCGGCCTCGTTCGTCTGGTGCCGGCGCCGGCTTTCCTGACCAGAGGTGGGAGCGCGTTAGCGCGAGCCTCGAAACCTGGTGACGTTCAGCAGGTCTTGTAACCGACTCCGACCGAGCTCCACGAGCACGTGTCAACGGTGGTCCCGCTCGACGTCTTCAGGTACGCCGTGTCCCCGGTGTTGTTCCAGACGTAGTAGCTCAGGCCCCAGTACCGCTTGGTCGAGCTGTTGGTTCCCTTGCCCGTGTACAGGGTCACGCTGGCGCCAGGCACGAGGGCGAACTTGCCGAACGTGTAGACGTGGCTCTGCTTGTCGCGGACGGTCCAACCGGTCAGGTACTTCTTGACCGAGCTGTAGTTCTTGATCCGCACCCACTCGCGGTTGACCGAGGTGTTCGTCCCCGTGTCGGCGCCTGGTGAGTCGTAGTAAGCCTTGTTGAAACGAACCGGAGGCGTGGCCGACCACGCGGACGTGGCAGTCGGGATCGAAAGGAGGGCGGCCGAGAGAGTCAGGGCGGCGCCTGCGGCAAGGCTGTTACGAACGGGCACGACTTCCTCCGGCTGGCTGTGGCTTTGGATGAGCCTGCAACAGGTCTACGGCGCCGGCACTGCAATCGCGGTATTTCACCGCTATGCGTGGGCGCACCAAGACGCCCTCCCCGCCGACACGATGCCGACGAGGAGGACGCCTTGGCCCGGACTGCCCCCAGGATCAGGCCGGCGGTGCGAAGAACTCGAGCGCGACGTTGTCCGGGTCACGGAACGACAGGCCCGAGCCGTAGTGGGCGTCGACGATCCCGCCGTGCTTGAGACCGAGCTCGTCCAGACGCGCCTCCCAGACCTCCAGCTCCTTGCGGCTGCTCACCGCGAAGGCCACGTGGTCCAGGCCGGCCCGTCGCTCGTCGAACTCACCAGCACCCCCGGCAGTGTGCTGGTGCAGCCCGAAGAGCTGGCCGGACTCGAAGGCGAACACGGTGTGGTGGAACTCCCCCGGCACGACGTACTCGTCGAGCACCGGCTGGCTGCCGAACAGAGCGGCGTACCAGGGCGCGCTCTTCTTGAGGTCGCTCACGGTGATGGCGATGTGGCCGACGCCGGGGAACGGGGTGTGGTTCTGCATGGAACTCTCCTTGTTGGTTGGTGCTGCGGTTGTTGCTGGGGTGTTGCTGGACTGGTTTCGGTTGCGGCGCCAGATCACTGGCCGGCCCCGAGGTCGAACGTTGTGGTGATCAGGTCGGCGACGCCGGCGTGCAGCTGCACCCGGTCGCGACCACCGAGGGTGTTGATCTGCAGGCCGTCGATCTGCTCGGCGCCGAGGATCGTGGTGCGTGGCAGCAGACCGGTGACCTCGACGTGGCCGGCCTCAGCCCGGACGTCGACGGACTCGGGAGCATCGGTGCCGTTGACCGTCAGCCGATCCGCGCCGGCCAACGGCTTGACCGCGACGAGCTCCACGCTGTCCAAGTCCATCCGGATGGCGCCGGGCTCACGCAGGAAGACGGCCTGCTCACCGGTGGCGTTCAGCGTCATCGCGTCGGCGCCCGAGCCGCCACTGAAGGCCAGCGTGTCTGCGCCGAGGCCACCGTGGACGACGTCACTGCCCTCGCCCGGGACCCACAGAGCCGTGTCGGCACCGGACCCGAGGAACTCGGTGTCGACACCGATGCCGCCGTCCAGGACGTCGTCGCCGCGGTCGCCGTACAGGACGTCGACGCCCGGGCCGCCGCGCAGCTCGTCGTTGCCGTCAGCACCGGCCAGCACGTCGTTGCCCGAGCCGCCGACGATGACGTCGTCACCCGAACCGCCGTAGACGCCGAGCCTCGGGTCGGTCGCGCCGCCGGAGACGGCGTGGAACTGGTCGTCGCCACTGCGCAGGAACACCGTGACGTTCGTGAAGTCGCTGCGGTTGAAGCCGGTCGCGGGCGAGCCGTCCGCGAAGTCCACCGCGGCGGTGGTGCCGTCGGCGGAGAACGCCACGGTGATGTGGTCGTCGCCGGCGGTGCCGATGATCCGCAGGGTGTGGTCGACCACGCGGGCCGACTGGTTCGAGTAGCCGGCCGCGTTGGCAGGGCCGACGTGGGCGAGCGCCGCGGTCAGGACCGCGACCGCGCCGAGGCCGGCGTACCGGGCCAGGTTGTGGGGGAGGTTCATCTCAAGCTCATCTCGTCGTGGACCGACGAGTGCCGGACCTGGCCCTACTACGGCGCCCGGACCCCGACCGGTTCCCGAAAAGAAATGGCGCTTCGACGGGAACCGGACGAGCATCGGGATCCGTAGCAAGCACATGAGACGTCCGGCCCCTCCCGACTCGGCCCCTGGTTCCAGTCCGCGACGTGACGAGCGAACAACCCCGGAGAGGCCCTGGACACCGGTGAGCACAGTGGCGATGGACGACGCGGAGCTGGCTGGCCGTTTCGCGACCGGCGACCCGGACACGATCCGAGTGCTGTACCAAACCCACGGGCGGCTGGTCTTCACGATCGCGTTCAAGGTCCTCGGCGACGCAGGCCTGGCCGAGGAGGCCACCCAGCAGACCTTCATCAAGGCCTGGCGCGGCGCCGGGAGCTACGACCCGCAACGCTCGCTGGTTGCCTGGCTGACCACGATCGCGCGCAACGCGGCGCTGGACATCTACCGCCGCGAGCGCCGCAACCGGAGCCACGCCAACATCGACTCCCCCGACCTCGGGCTGGCGACGCTGCCGCCCTCGGTCGAGCAGCTCAACGACGTGCTCGAGGTGCGCAGTGCGGTCGAGGAGCTGCCCGACGCGGACCGGGAGCTGATCCGGCTCCAGCACTACGATGAGCTGACCCACCACGAGATCGCCGAGCACCTCGCCATCCCGATCGGCACCGTGAAGTCGCGCAGCTTCCGGGCCCATCGAAGACTCGCGGGCATGCTGGGACATCTGCGCAACGACGAGTCGAGGGAGGTGAGCTCCGGTGAGTGCTGACGACAAGGCAGCCGGCGAGCTCGACCCCGCCCTCGCTGCACGCCTGGCCGACCCGGCCGTCTGGGCCGAGCCGCCGGCGTCCCTGCAGGAGCAGATCGTGGCGGCCATCGCCGCCGAGCAGTCGGCCGTCCGCCGCCCGCGATCGCTCCTGGCGACCGTGCTGGCCAGCGCTGCGGTGCTGATCCTGGTGCTCGGGATCGTGGTCGGAGTGAGCGCGATGCACAAGAACGACGCCCTCACCTATGCGGCCACCCTGACCGGGACCGAGCTCGCGCCGTCTGCTGACGGCAGCGTCACGCTGACGAAGACGACCAGCGGCTGGAGGATCCGGCTGCACGCCGACGGCCTGCCGCGACGGTCGGACGGCGCCTACTACGAGGCCTGGTTGAAGGACGCGGACGGCGTTCTGGTGCCGGTCGGCACCTTCAACTCGTTCGAGGACGTGACGCTGTGGTCAGGGGTCTCGCCGCAGACCCACCCGACGTTCACGGTGACGCGTCAGCTCGCGGACGGGGACCCGAAGTCGAGCGGTGAGGTCGTGCTGAAGGGCGTCACCGCGAAGAAGTAGCGCTCAGACCCGGTCGGCGAGGCGGCGTACGAACTTGAGTCCGGACCACACCTCGTCAATCGCGCACACCTTCACGTCGACGACGCCTGCGTCCAGGCCGATCTGCCGGACCAGGTTGTCGTCGAGGTCGGAGGGGTAGCCGAGCCGGGCGGCTGCCTTCTTCGGCCAGCAGACCCAGATCATCCCGGCCTGGGTGGTGCGTTCGATCAAGGTCGGCAGGCGCTTGGCCAGGCTCGCCGGCGTGCTGTGGAAGGTCAGCGTGATCTCGGTCGACTTCGGGAGCCGCGCCGTCGTCGGGCAGGAGAGGAAGAAGCCGTTCGGCGCGCCGTCGAGGTAGACGACCTGGGAGTCCTTGACGCCGAGCTTCATCTCGAGCGAATTGCCTGAATAGCCAGCCACGGAGCAAACGCTAGTCCGAATTACTGCATCAGAACGTCTCCCCCGGCGCTCATCGTTACTGCCATGCTGGATCGGACCGAGGAGGTGGCCCGCCGTGCCGGACCCTGACGCACCACCACTGTCCATGTTGCCCGCTCCGCCGCCGATCGAGCCAGAGCAAGCAAAGGTTCCGGCCCAGGCCAGCGCCAATGGCGCGGAGTCCTCGGGCTCGCCCAAGGATCTCCCGCCAGGGACGACCAGCATCCGCGTCACGAGCGGCCAGGTCGAGTACGTCACCGCGGACGGCAAGAAGAAGGTGCAGACCGCTAGCAAGAGCGCGCCGGTCGAGGTCACCCTTGGCGTTCCGGTGGGCGCTGCCGGCCAGAAAGCGCTGGCCGATGACCTCATTCGGGCCCAGCGCAAGATCGTCCGCAACATCTCCGGGGCGCTGACAGCGTCGATGTCCCGGATCGAGTCGGCGTACATCCTGAACCTGATCATGAACCTGACCGTCTTCGGCATCGGTCTGATCGCTTTCGTGCTGGCCGCCCTGAAGGGCCTGGACAACCCGAGCCAGAGTGACGCGATCGTGAGCGCCACGTTCGGCGGTCTCTCCGCGATCACGTTCCTGGCGTTCTTCGTCAGCCGCCCGCTTGCCGCGGTTGCTTCGTCCGGCGCGAAGATGGCGTGGCTGCTCGCTACCGTGAACACGTACTGGACGAAGTTGATCTACATCAACAAGAACACCACCGTGCTCGCCGACCTCCAGAGGGCCCAGGAGCAGTTCGAAGCCTCGATGCAGCTGTACATGCAGGGTGTCAACGAGGACTCAAGCGCCGAGACCGAGACGCACGACGAAGACGTCGAGGAAGAGTCGGACCCCGAAACTGCCAAGGACTCCGCCGGTGGTGCGTCGTGAGCGGCGTCGACCTTCCACCGCCAGAAGACGAGTTCGAGTTCGTCGTCCACTTCAACAACGGCCGGGCTAGTACGACCGTCACAGCGGTGGACCACTACGAGCAAGACGGGCAGCGGATCTTCGTCGACGCGGACGGCAACGTGGTCCAGAGCTTCGACATCAACACGATCGCAAGCGTGGACTGATGAAGCGCCTGATCGTCTGCTGCGACGGCACCTGGAACAAGCCCGACGCCCAGACGGTGACCAACGTCGAGAAGATCGCCCGGACGGTGCAGACCGATCCCGGACCGGCCGGCGGCGTCCAGCAGCTCGTCTACTACGTCAGCGGAGTCGGCGCGGGCAGCTACGAGGCCGACAGGATCCTCGGCGGCGCCTTCGGCTTCGGTCTCCAGCACAACGTCATCGCGGCGTACCGGTTCCTCGCGCAGAACTACGAGGAGAACGACGAGATCTTCATCATCGGCTTCAGCCGTGGCGCCTACACCGCCCGCTCGGTGGCCGGCATGGTCGCCCGCGTCGGGCTGCTGACGCGGCTCTCGCTGGTCGAGGAACGACTCCCCGCCGCTGTCGCGATGTACGAGCGCACGAACCTGCCGCAGGGGGCGTTCGGCGAGAGCGTCGATGAGTTCAAGCACGACCACTGCTACCCGGCGAAGATCCACTTCCTCGGCGTCTTCGACACCGTCGGAGCGCTCGGCGTCCCCGGCTTCCGGACCAAGAAGAACCAGTTCCACGACGTGAAGCTCAGCGACCAGGTCCTGACCGCGCGCCAGGCGCTGGCCATCGACGAGACCCGGCTCAAGTTCGCGCCGACACTCTGGGAAGCCAAGGCGACCCAGCAGCCAGGCCTTGAAGCC
>JBJMIP010000289.1:0-8990 GCA_045806825.1 Marmoricola sp. | reverse complement strand
CGGCGCCGTCTACGTCTGGCTCGCGATCATCGCGGTGTTCACCCTCTGGGTGCCGGAGACGTTCCCGAACATCACCACCGCCAAGCAGATCCTCAACGCCAACGCGATCACCGGCCTCGCCGCGCTGTCGGTCACTATCCCGCTGGCGGCCCGGGTCTTCGACCTGTCCTTCGCGCTCACCATGACGTTGTGCGGGGTTGCGGTCACGCACCTCGTGGTCGACGGCGTGCCCCTGGTCGCGGCTGTCGGCCTCGGCCTGCTGATCGGTCTGGGCGTAGGCCTGGTCAACGCCACCGTGGTGGTGGGGATGAAGATCGACTCGTTCATCGCGACGCTGGCGACCGGCTCGCTGCTCCAGGCGCTGGTCACCTGGATCACCAACGACACCCCGATCAGTGACGCCAAGCTCGCCGGCGCCTTCTCCAAGATCGGGCAGACGACGATCAGCGGCATCACGCTCCCGGTGCTGTACTTCGCGGTCGTCGCCGTCGGCATCTGGTACCTCCTTGAGCACACCGCCACCGGCCGCCGGCTCTACGCGGTCGGCTTCAACCCCGAGGCGGCCCGGCTCGCCGGCGTCAAGGTCGCCCGCCTCCAGTTCCTCAGCCTGGTCACCTCCGGCGTGCTCTCGGGTGCGGCCGGCATCGTGCTCGCCTCGATCCTCGGCGGTGGCTCACCGACTGCCGGTACGCCGTACCTGCTGCCGGGCTTCGCCGCGGTCTTCCTGGGCGCGACCCAGCTCAAGAACGGCCGGTTCAACGCCGGCGGCACCGTGATCGCGGTGCTGCTGCTCGGCACCGGCGTCACCGGCCTGGGCCTGGCGAACGCACCGCAGTGGTCGGGCTCGCTGTTCGTCGGGGTCGTACTGATCGCGGCGCTGACCGTCACCGGCCTGCAGCGGCGCACGACGCTCGCTGCTCGCCCCACCGAACCCGACCCCTCGTCGGGGGACCAGATCGTCCCGGCATGACGCCGTGACGCCCTCACCCACGTCTCGGGACTGAGTTGCCCACACAGAAAGAGAGAACCATGTCCGCACACCGCCACGCCGACCGGCGCGTGAGGTGGATGGTGTCGATCGTCTCGATCGCCGCCGTCCTGCTCACCGTCTCCGCCTGCGGCGCCAAGAACGACTCGGCCTCCTCGTCGACCTCGGTCGACCAGGCCGGTCTCGCGGCCGCGAAGGCGACGCTCGCCAAGGCCGCCGTGCGGCCGACGTCGATCCCCGTCACCGCGCCGATCGGCAAGCCGATCCCCACCGGCAAGAAGATCAGCTTCATCAGCTGCGGCGTCGAGGCTTGCGCTGTGCAGGGCCCGATCCTCGCCGAGGCTGCCGGCATCCTCGGCTGGACCGTCGACCAGGTCTCCACCGACGGGTCGCCCGAGAAGGTGCAGGGAGCGATCGAGTCAGCGATCCGCAACGGGTCGGACGCAGTGATCCTCAACGCCGCGGACAAGGACGCCTACGCCAAGCAGATCAGCGACGCGCAGAAGGCCGGCGTGCAGTTCGTGACCTGCTGCTCCCTCGCGACTGCCGGTGACGGGCTGCTGTACAACACCGCGACCGACAAGCAGAACGGGCCGATCGGCGACTACCTCGCCGCCGAGGTCGTCTCCAAGAGCGGCGGCAAGGCCGACGCCCTCTACGTGAACATCTCCGCCTTCCAGATCCTCAAGCAGGTGGGCACGACGTTCCAGGCCGGCATGAAGAAGTACTGCCCGTCGTGCAGCTTCGCGAACCTGGACATCCCGCTCACCTCTCTCGGCAAGGACGCGCCGGACCGGATCATCTCCTACCTGCGCAGCCACCCGAAGGTGAACTACATCGCCCTGTCGGTCAGCGACGCCCTCGGCTCCGGCCTCCCGGCAGCACTGAAGGCGGCGGGGCTCGGTGACAAGGTCACCATCGTCGGTCAGGGCGGCGGTCCGCAGAACTTCGCGGACCTCCAGAGTGGTGCGATCGATTCGCTGGTGCCCTCGGACCTCTACTCCTACGACTACCTGATGATCGACGCGCTGGCCCGCCACTTCGCCGGTGTTCCGCTGGTCGACGCCGGGCCGCCCTACTGGCTGGTGAAGAAGGACACGGCGCCGGCCGACACGTCCAAGACCTTCCCCGTGGTCGAGGGCTACGAGGTGCAGTGGAAGAAGCTGTGGGGCAAGTCCTGATCATCAGCTGACCTGGCAGGCCCGGCCGTGAGAACCACGTGCCGGGCCTGCTCACCACCCGAAGGGAGCCGGATGTTCGTTCTCGTGCACGGGGCCGGCGGCGACGCCCGCACCTGGGAGCGGTTGCTCCCGCACCTGGCGCGACCCGCGATAGCGGTCGACCTGCCCGGTCGCGGCACCCGGGCCGAGGTACCCCTCACGTCGGTGAATCTCGACGACTGCGCCCGGGCAATCCTCGACGACGTCGCCGCGTTCGACGACGGCGACCTCGTCCTGGTCGGGCACTCCTTTGCCGGCGTATCGGTCCCGCGGGTGATGGCCGAGCTCGCGCCGCGGTTGCGCCACGTCGTGTTCCTCTCCGCCGTCGTGCCTCCCGACCGCACCGCGGTGCTGGACCAGATCGACCCGGCTGTCCGTGAGCTGGTGCGGACCGCGACCGCCGGCGGCATCTACTCCCAGGACCGCGAAGGCGCGCGGCTGATGCTCTGCAACGACATGGACGATGAGCTCGCCGGGTGGACCCTCGACCGCGTGGTCGACGACTCCGCGGCGCTGCTGACCGAGATCGTCGATCTGAGCGGGCTCGAGGCCGACGTCCCGCGCACCTACGTGCGCCTGACCGAGGACCGCTGCTACACCCCGGATCTCCAGGAGCGGTCGGCCGCGCGCGTGGGCGGCGACGTGGAGTACCTCGACACCGGGCACATGGCGATGGTGTCGGCGCCCGAGAAGCTCGCCGCGGTCCTCAACCGCCTGGTCTGATGTCCGACCCCGCCGACCGAGCAGTCCCGCGTTGCGCGGGTCTGGGTGCCCTGGTCACCGGAGGCGCTGCGGGCATCGGGGCGGCGGTGGCGCGGCTGCTGCACCGGGAGGGGGCGAACGTGCTGGTCGCCGACATCGACCGGCCGCGAGGCGTCGCGCTGGTCGAGGAGCTGGGCCAGCGTGCCTCGTACGTCGACCTGGACGTGACCTCGGAAGACGCCTGGCAGACAGCGGTGGCTGGTCACGAGCAGAGCGGCGCGCAGCTGACCACGCTGGTCAACTGCGCCGGTGCGGCGCTGAGGAGCCCGCTGCTGGACACCTCGCTCGAGGACTTCCGCCGGATCGTCGAGCTCAACCTGGTCGGCACCTTCCTCGGCCTCCGTGCGGCCGGCCGCGCACTGCCGGACGGCGGCTCGATCGTGAACATCTCCTCGCTCAACGGAGTGCTGCCGGCCGCCGGTCTGGGCGCGTACGTCGCCTCGAAGGCCGGCGTCAGCGCGCTCACCCGGGTCGCCGCCCTGGAGCTCGCCGACCGAGGTATCCGGGTCAACGCGGTCTGCCCGGGCAGCATCGACACCGCGATCACCGACAACGCCGACTTCGCCGACCTCGACTGGGCCGCGTACGTGCGGACCATCCCGCTCAACCGCCGCGGCACCGCCCACGAGGTCGCGCAGGCCGTGGTCTACCTCGCCAGCGCCGACAGTGCGTACGTCACCGGCACGAACCTGGTCATCGACGGCGGGATCGCCGCCGGGCGCCGTACACCCTGAGCAGCGCGCTCGCCGGCTCAGTCCTCGAGGATCTTGATCGCCATCTCCGGGCAGGAACCGGCCGCGTTGCGGGCGTCCTCGACCTGGTCGGGCGGGACGTCGACGACCTGCCCCCGGGCGGTGACGAAGCCCTCGTCGTCCTCGGTCAGCAGGTCTTCGGCGAGGGTGTAGCAGCGGCCGTGGCCGCGGCACAGCGCGGCGTCGAACTCGAGCTTCATGCCGGCACCTCCCACGACAGCGGCAGGGAGAGCAGGGTCATCATCGCGCCGCCGCCCCGTTCCATCAGTGGCTCCTCGCTGGCGACCTCGAAGTCGGGGATCACCCGCAGCCACTCGGCGACCGCGACCTGCATCACCATCCGCGCCAGGTGCGCGCCGAGGCAGCGGTGCGGACCGCCGGCGAAGCCGAGGTGGTTGTTGGCCTTGCGGTCGACGAGGAACTCGTCGGGGCGGTCGTAGACGCGCGGGTCGCGGTTGGCGCCGGAGACGAGCCCGTAGACCATGTCGCCCTTGCTCAGCGGGCAGCCGTGGAACTCGGTGTCCACGGCGACCTTGCGGCCGTCGCCGAAGATGATCGTGTAGAGGCGCAGGGACTCCTCCACCGCAGAAGGGATCAGCTCCGGCTCGGCGATGAGCCGCTGCCGATCGGCGGGGTTCTCGGCGAGGTGCCGGAACAGGTAGCCGAGCTGGCCCCGGGTGGTGTCCAGGCCGGCGAGCACCAGCACGGTGAGGATGTCCAGGATGAGGTCGTCGCCGAGCGGCTCCTCGTCGATGGTCGAGTGGAGCAGCAGCGAGACGAAGTCGTCCTCGCGCTGCTCGGCGTCGCCGCGGCGCGCCTGGAGGACCTCGACCCAGTACTGCCGGATCCCGCCCAGCGCGGTGCCCATCGCCTCCTGCTGCGCGAGGTCGCCGCCGAAGCCGGCGAAGAAGTCCTCGACCCAGGGCACGAACAGGTCGGCGTCCTCGTTCGGGACACCGATGATCGTCAGGAAGATCTCGGTGGGCAGTCGCATCGCGAAGTCGGTGATGAAGTCGCACCCACCGCGCGCGGCCAGGCCGGTGACCAGCCGCTTGCCGATCTCGTGGGCCTGCGGCTCGACCCGCTTGACCGCGTTGGGGGCGAACCAGCGACTGATCAGCTGGCGGTACTTGCTGTGCTCGGGCGGGTCGATCTGCGTCGGCACGAAGCGGTACGCCGGCTCCGGGTCCCACGGCGTGATCGACTCGCTCGAGAAGATCTCCGGGTGCTGGTACATCTCGCGGACCTCGTCGTACCGGGTGAACATCCAGTAGCCCTGCGCGTGGGTGTTGAAGAACACCGGACTGGTCTCGCGCAGGTCGTTGGCCTTGCGCCAGTGGCTGCCGACCTCCAGAGCGGGGGAGGCGTCGACGTGCACGACGGGACAGCCGCTGGGCACCCGGCCCGCGAACTGTGCGGAGATGGTCTGCTCGATCTCGTGGTTGCCCGTCTCCGGGTCGGTCATCGTCATCGCGTTCTCTCTTCTTGCCCGACATCTGGCTGGCCCGATGCCCAAACTGAGTTTGGTTCGATTTCTCCGAGGGCTCGACTGTAACCCCGCCCACCACCACTGGCAAGAGGTTGGCAAGAGGTCGAACGAGGGTCTTGTAACGGCGGCCAGGAGGGTTTAGATTGAATCGAACTCGGTTCATTTCGAGAGTGCCGAGTTTCACCGGGACCGTGCGTCCGCCTCACCGAGTGAAGGGTCTCCTCATGACACAGCTCAACCACCAGGACTTCTTCATCGACGGGGCCTGGCGGCCCGCGCAGACCGATGACCGGTTCGAGATCATCTCGCCGCGTTCGGAGGAGGTCATCGGGTACGTCCCGGCGGCGTCCCGAGCAGACATCGACGACGCCGTCGCGGCCGCCCGCCGCGCCTTCGACCAGGGCGAGTGGCCCCGGCTCACGCCGGCCGAGCGCGCCGGTTACCTGACCCGGATGGCCGATGCGATCGCGAAGCGCCAGGAGGAGCTGGCCGAGCTGATCACCGAGGAGCTCGGCTGCACGCTGTTCCTCTCCCAGGTCTACCAGGTCGTCTCCCCGGTGATGAGCCTCAACTACAACGCCGAGATCGGCCGATCCCTGGAGACCGAGCAGGTGCGGCTGAGCAACCTCGGTCCGCTTGCCGCCAGCTCCGAGGGCGGCAGCATCATCCCGATGGCGGGTGCGAGCCTGGTCGTGCAGGAGGCCGTCGGCGTGGTCGCCGCCTTCCCGGCGTACAACTTCGCCTTCCCGGCAGTGCCGCAGAAGGTCGCGCCGGCGCTGATCGCCGGTTGCACCGCGGTGGTCAAGGTGACCGAGCCCAACCCGCTGGCCACCTTCATCTACGGCGACATCTGCGAGGAGGTCGGCCTTCCGCCGGGCGTGATCAACATCGTCGCCGCCCGCGGTCCGGAGTCGGAGTACCTGGTGCGCCACCCCGGCGTCGACATGGTCACCTTCACCGGCTCGGTGCAGACCGGCTCCCGCATCGGCGCAGCCTGCGGTGAGCTGATCCGTCCGTGCGTGCTCGAGCTGGGCGGCAAGTCCGCCGCGATCGTGCTGGAGGACGCCCGTATCGAGGACGCCCTGCCGGTGCTGATCGGTGCCAGCGCCGGGACCAACTCCGGCCAGAGCTGCGTCGCGCTGACCCGCCTGCTGGTGCCCGCCTCGCGCTACGACGAGTACGCCGAGGCGCTCGTCGAGGGTTACCGGTCGCTCAAGATCGGTGACCCGTTCGAGTCCGACACGGTGATGGGTCCGCTGGTCACCGAGCGCCAGCGCCAGCGCGTCGAGGAGTACGTGGCACTCGCCCGCCAGGAGGGCGCAACCATCGCGACCGGTGGTCGCCGGCCCGCCGGGCTCGACCGCGGCTGGTACTACGAGCCGACGCTGGTCACCCAGGCCGACAACACGATGCGGGTCTCGCGCGAGGAGATCTTCGGCCCGGTCGCCTCGCTGATCCCCCACAACGGCGAGGAGGACGCGATCCGGATCGCCAACGACAACGAGCTCGGCCTGTCCGGTGCGGTGTTCACCGCGGACGACGCGCACGGCTTCGAGGTCGCCCGCAAGGTCCGCAGCGGGACGTTCTCGGTGAACACCTTCGCCGCCGACCTCGGCTCACCGTTCGGCGGTTACAAGAAGTCCGGCCTCGGCCGCGAGCACGGGCACACGGCGTACCAGGAGTTCCTGCACTACAAGACCATCTCGGTCGACCCGAGCCGGAGCCTGCCCGAGTCGGTGACCGCGGGTGTCCCGCGCGGCACCGGACCTGGCACCTACTGAGCCCACCGGGGACCACCGATGGCCGACCAGTTCCCGCACGTGTTCTCGCCGTTCCGGTTGGCCGGGTTCGACGTCCGGAACCGGCTGGTCGCCCTGCCCGCCGGCACCAGCCTGGTCGCGGACGGCGTGCCGACCCACGGCGACGTCGAGCACTTCGAGCGGCTGGCCGCCGGAGGTGTCGGGTTGATCATCGCCGGTGCCACCGTGGTGCACCGGACCTCGGCACTGAGGTCGGGCAAGCTGGTCGAGGGCTACCTCGACGCGGTCGTGCCGGCCACCGCTGAGAAGGCCGAGGTCGTGCACCGGCACGGTGCTCGGCTGATCGGCCAGCTGTGCCACCTCGGCCGTGAGTTCATCGGCGGGGAGTCCGACGAGGCCCCGATGGCGCCCTCGGCGATCAAGACGGTGCGCGACGCCTACCCGCCGCACGAGCTCGGCGTCGCCGAGATCGAGCAGATCGTCGAGGGCTGGCGGGTCTCGACTGAGAACCTGGTGAAGGCCGGGGTCGACGGGGTGGAGATCCACGCCGCCCACGGTTACCTCCCTGCGCAGTTCCTGTCACCGCTGACCAACCGCCGCACCGACGACTTCGGCGGTTCCTTCGAGAACCGGATGCGGTTCCTGCACCTGGTGATGGATGCGATGCGCTCGGTGACCCCCGCCGGCTTCGCCCTCGGAGTGCGCTTGAGCGGCGAGGAGGAGATCCCCGGCGGTATGGGCATCGAGGACTGCGTGCGGATCGCCGAGGACCTCGCCTCCCGCGGTGACGTCGACTACCTCAGCATCACCCACGGCACCCGCGGCAAGTACGTCAAGGACTCCACCGGGCCCGACGCGGTAGCGGTTCCCTCGGCCTCCCGGGTACGGGCGGCGACCGGGCTGCCCACCCTGGTCGGTCAGCGGATCCGCGACGTCGGCACCGCCGAGCAGGCGATCAAGGCCGGTCACGCCGACCTCGTCGGCATGGCGCGCGCGCTGATCGCCGACCCGGACCTCCCCGAGAAGTCCCGCACCGGCCGGCTCGCCGAGGTTCGCGGCTGCCTCGGGATCAACCAGGACTGCCGGGCCTTCGACCCCCACCTGCACTGCGCGGTCAACGCCGAGGTCGGACGCGGTCGCCATGCCAACCTCGGTGTGCCGCTCGACCGTCCGCGCGAGGTCTACGTCATCGGCGGGGGACCAGCCGGCCTCGAGGCCGCCCGGGTGGCGGCTGGGCGCGGACACCGGGTCACCCTCTTCGAGCGGGACCGGGTGCTCGGCGGTGCCGTGCGGATCGCCGCGGCCTCGCCGCACCGGGCGACACTGATCGACGTCGTCGACTACCTCGACCGCGAGCTGCGCCGGCTCAAGGTCGACGTCAACCTCGGTGCCACCATCTCGCCCGAGGACCTCGCGGACATCCGCGGCCTCGCCGACCACGTCATCCTGGCGACCGGCTCGACGGCCGCACCGCTGCCTCTCGAGGCTGCGGGTCTGCCTGCGGTCTCGGTCGAGGACGTGCTCACCGGTGCCGTGCCGGACGAGCCAGGCGTTGCCGTCGTCTACGACGAGAGCGACGGCTTCTGGCCGGCGTACAGCGCGGCCGAGGCCCTCGCGCAGCGGGGTTGGCGGGTGAGTTTCGCGACCGCCCTGACCGCACTCGCTCCGCGCGTGCCGCACGAGAGCGTCGGCCCGCTGCTGCAACGCCTCGGCGACGCCGGGGTCTCCCTGCAGGTCGCGCACCGGCTGGTTGCCGACGGCGGGGCCGCGGCGCTGCGGCCGGTCTTCGGCGGCGCCGATCTCGCGCTGGACCCCACCCTCGTCGTCTGGCACCAGCAGCGTCTCGCGGTCGACGACCTGCGGCACGCGGCCGGCACGGGCGACGGGTTCACCGCGATCGGCGACTGCATCACGCCGCGCCGGATCAGCCATGCCATCGCCGAGGGCTACCGCATCGGCGCCGAGGTCTGACTCACCAACGAGAAGGAAGACTGCCATGACCACTGTCGAGGACCGGAT
>JBJMIP010000288.1:0-7849 GCA_045806825.1 Marmoricola sp. | reverse complement strand
CGCGAAGAGGACGAAGCCTCCATCACCAGAGCTGATGCGGGTTGTGAGATCCACGCCGCGACGTTAGCGGACCTCCGGCCGAGAAGTGGCGCGCACCTCGAACACCGCCGCCCTGGATCGGGTTGAACGGCGACACTCCGTGCTGAGCTCCGCCTAGGCCGGCGAGAGCCAGCTCGCCCCCGGCAGGTTCCGGGCGACCATGAACACCGCCAGCACCACGATCGCCGTCCAGCCCCACCACGGCTTGGTGGTGATCAGCTTGCGGCCGCTGAACGCCTCCTGGGCCCAGAGCAACCAGAGCACGGCGACCAGCGGCAGGCCCACGACGGCGAGCGGGTTGCGGTCCAGCGCCCCGAAAAGGTCGAGGTGGGCCAGGTCGTGCACCGCGCGCAGGCCACCGCAGAACGGGCAGTAGATCCCGGTCAGCGCGAGCAGCGGGCAGGTCGGGTAGTGCCCGCCGTCGTTCGGGTCGAGCAGCGCCACGACCACCGTCGCGGCGCTCACGCCAGCCACCGTCCCGATGACCGAGGACCGGGCCGGCGTACTCATGCGGACCGGTCGGCCACCAGGTCGGCGAAGGCCTCGAGCGCGGTGCGCACCGAGCCGTCGGGCAGCACGGCGAGCAGCGCCTTGGCCTCGGCAGCCTCGCCCGCGACGTAGGCGCGGGCCTCGTCCATCGCCCGGTGGGCGCGCAGCAGGCCGAGCGCCTCGGCGTGCAACGCGTCGTCGGTGAGCGGCTGGCGCAACAGCTCGAGGAGGCGGGCGTCGGCCGGGTCGGTGCTCCGCAGCGCGTACAGCGTCGGCAGCGTCGGAACCCCCTCGCGCAGGTCGGTGCCCGGCGTCTTGCCCGACTCCTCGCTGTCCGAGGCGACGTCGAGGATGTCGTCGGCGAGCTGGAAGGCGACACCGATCTTCTCGCCGTACAGGGTCAGCGCGGCGACCACCTCGTCCGAGGCACCGCCGAACATCGCGCCGTACCGGGCCGAGGTCGCGATCAGCGAACCGGTCTTGCCGGCCACCACGCGCAGGTAGTGCTCGAGTGCGTCGTCCTCGGGCCCCGGACCGAGGGTCTCCAGGATCTGGCCCTCCACCAGCCGCGAGAACGTCTGCGCCTGGATCCGCACGGCTTCGGGTCCGAGGTCGGCGGTCAGCTCGGAGGACTTCGCGAACAGGAAGTCGCCGGTGAGGATCGCGACCAGGTTGTCCCAGCGTGCGTTGGCGGACTCGGCACCACGACGCAGCGCGGCCTCGTCCATCACGTCGTCGTGGTACAGCGAGGCGAGGTGGGTCAGCTCCACGACACAGGCCGCGGTGAGCACCTCGGGCGTCGCGCCCGAGCCCGCCTCAGCACCCAGGAAGCAGAGCAGGGGGCGGAACCGCTTGCCGCCGGCCTCCATCAGGTGGCGCGCAGCCTTGGTGACGAACGGCGCCTCGCTCTCGACATGACCGAGCAGCGCCTCCTCGACCTCGACCATCGTCGAGCGGAGGCGTTCCTCGAGCTCGGCGTCGAGGATGGGCAGTGCCAGCGGGGAGCTCACCTGACGAATTCTGCAACACGCCCGAGCAGATCGAGCAGCGGCCCCGGAACGACGCCCAGGACCAGGGTCCCGGCAGCGCCGATCGCGATCACCACGGTGGTCATCACGCTCGGCAGCGCGACGCTGGCCCCCTCGCTCACCGGGTCGGTGAAGAACATCAGCACGATGATCCGCACGTAGAAGAACGCGGCCGCGGCGGAACCCATCACCGCCACGATCACGACCGGCCAGGCCCCGGCGCTCATCGCCGAGGTGAACGCCGCCCACTTGGCGGTGAAGCCGCTGGTGAGCGGGATCCCGGCGAGGGCGAGCAGCAGGAAGGCGAAGGTCCCGGCGACGAGCGGTGACTGCTTGCCGATGCCGGTCCACGAGGACATCGAGGTGGCCTCGCCGCTGGAGTCGCGGACCAGGGTCACGATGGCGAAGGCCGCCATGTTCGTCAGGCCGTACGTCGTCAGGTAGAACAGCACCGCCTGCACGGGCTGGATGTCGCCCGGCCCGATCTCCGCGAGCGAGCGCGCCCCGAGGAACGCGGTCATCATGAAGCCGGCGTGCGCCACCGAGGAGTACGCCAGCAGGCGCTTCACGTCCGTCTGGGCCAGCGCCATCAGCGACCCGACGACCATCGTCAAGATGGCCACGGCCCAGGCGACGGGCATCCAGTCCCAGCGGGCGCCACCGAAGCCGACGTAGAAAAGCCGGAACAGCGCGCCGAAGGCGGCCACCTTGGTACCGGCTGCCATGAAGGCGGTCACCGAGGTCGGGGCGCCCTGGTAGACGTCGGGCACCCAGGCCTGGAACGGAGCCGCGCCGACCTTGAAGAGCAGGCCGACCAGCAGCATGCCCATGCCGCCGAGCAGCAGGGCATGGGGGCCGCTGTCCGCAGCAACGGCGAAGGCGATCTTGTCCAGCTCCATCGAGCCGCTGTAGCCGTAGACCAGCGCCATGCCGTAGACGAAGAAGCCGGAGCTGAACGCACCGAGCATGAAGTACTTCAGCGCTGCTTCCTGGCTGAGCAGACGGCGACGACGCGCCAGGCCGCAGAGCAGGTACAGCGGGAGGGAGAGCACCTCGAGGCCGACGAACATCGTGATCAGGTCGTTCGACGCCGGGAAGATCATCATGCCCGCGACCGCGAACATCATCAGCGGGAAGACCTCGGTGTGCTCGAGCCCGCGGGTCGACGCCTCACGCTCGGCCTCGGTGCCCGGCAGCGCCGCGGCCTGGCCGGCGAACGCGGTGACGCCGCCCTCCAGGCGACGCTCGGCGAACAGCAGCACGCTCAGCAGCGAGAACGCCAGGACGAGCAACCAGCAGAAGATCGCCGGCCCGTCGAGCGTCAGCGCGCCCTCGGCGACGATCCGTCCGGGCTTCGCGGCCCCGCCCCACGGGTGCAGCTTGTCGAAGACCCAGATCGCGTCCGCGATCGCGGCGACGAGCCCGGCGACAGCGAGCGAGACCTGGACGGCGTAGCGCTGGGTGCGCGGAACAGCAGCCTCGACCAGGACGCCGAGGGTCGCCACGCCCAGGACGATCAGCAGCGGGGCCAGCTGGGAGTACTCGAGGTGCGGTGCGTCGAACTTCACTTCGCACTCCCTTCAACCTGGACCACCGAGTGGTCGGTGCTCGGGTTGAGCATGTCGGCCAGCGGCTTCGGGAAGAACCCGAGGATGACCATCAGCAGCAGCACCGGGACGACGGCGACCTTCTCCCGCAGGTTGAGGTCGGTGATCCCGGCGTTGTCCTCGCGCAGCGGCCCGGTCATGGTGCGCTGGTAGGCCAGCAGCACGTAGATCGCGGCGAGCACGATGCCGGTGACCGCGAACGCACCGGCCCAGGGCGAGTACTTGTACGCCCCCACGATGACCAGGAACTCCGAGACGAACGGCGAGAGGCCGGGCAGCGAGAGCACCGCGAGGCCGGAGATGAGCAGGAAGCCGGCGAGCACCGGGGCCGCCTTCTCCACGCCGGCGTACGCCCGGATCGAGGCGGAGCCGTGCCGTTTGATCAGGAAGCCCGCCACCAGGAACAGCGCCGCCGTGGAGAGGCCGTGGTTGAACATGTACAGGTTCGAGCCCTGCAGGCCCTGGGCGTTCAGCACGAAGATGCCGAGCACGATGAAGCCGAAGTGCGACACCGACGTGTAGGCGATCAGGCGGAGGATGTTGTCCTCGCCGATCGCCATCAGCGCGCCGTAGATGATGCTGATGATCGCGAGTACGACCACGGCCGGGGTGGCCCAGTGCGACGCCTCGGGGAACAGCGAGAGGCAGAAACGGACCATCCCGAAGCTGCCGATCTTGTCCAGGATGCTGACCAGCAGGACCGAGGTCCCCGGGGTCGCCGCCTCGGAGGTGTCCGGGAGCCAGGTGTGCACCGGGAACAGCGGTGCCTTGACGACGAACGCGACCATGAAGCCGAGGAAGAGCCAGCGGCCGACGTTGGTGCTGATGTCGAGCTGGGAGAGGTCGGAGATCAGGTACGACGGACGCCCGGCCTTCGCCGACTCGACGTACAGACCGATGACCGCGGCCAGCATGACCAGACCGCCGAACAGGTTGTACAGCAGGAACTTCACCGCGGCCTTGGCCCGGTTCGCACCGCCGTAGCCACCGACCAGGAAGTAGATCGGGACCAGCGTCGCCTCGAAGAAGACGTAGAAGAGGAACACGTCGGTCGCGGAGAACACCCCGACGGCGAGCGCCTCGAGCGCGAGCATCCAGGCGAAGAACGCACGTGGACCCCAGCGGCCCTCCTCACCGTCGTTCCAGGAGGCGAGCATCACCACGGGCGTGAGGATCACCGTGAGCAGGACTAGGGACAGGCCGAGGCCCTCCACGCCGAGCGCGTAGTGCGCGCCGAAGGCTCGGATCCACTCGTGGTTCTCGGTGAACTGGACGCCGTCATGGTTGTGGAACTTGATCGCCAGCACGATGCCGAGCACGAGCTCCACGCCGGCGATGCCGATCGCGAGCTGCTTGACCCGGTCGACGGGCAGGCTTTTCGGCAGCAGCGGCAGTGCGACGGCACCGACGAGCGGTACCACCAGCATCACGGTCAGCCACGGGAAGTCGCTCATCCGTAATTCACCGCCAGCAGGGTCAGCAGCACGAGAGCAGCTCCTCCTAGAAGGGTCAGGGCATAGGACCGGACCAGTCCGTTCTGGACCCGGCGGAACGTCAGCGACATGGCGGTCAGCGCCACCGCGAGGCCTTCGACGAAGCCGTCGACCACGCTCCGGTCGAGCACCGCGAGGCCGCGGATCCCGGCAACACCGGGCTTGATCACGACCTCCTCGTTGAAGGCGTCCCCGTACAGGTCGGCACGAGCGGCCCGGGTGAAGACCGACACCTTGGCCGGCGCCTCCCGGGGGACCGGACGCTGCCCCACCAGGAACCACGCGACGGCGACGCCGGCGGCGACCACGGCCAGGGCGATCAGCGACATCCCGAACGCGCCGACGGCGAGGTGGTGCTCCTCGTGCTCACCGACGACCGGGGTCAGCCAGTTCACGATCCAGTCGCCGGCCAGCAGCAGGCCGCCGGCTCCGGACAGCACCGCGAGGGCGATCAGCGGGTAGGTCATCACGTTGGGCGACTCGTGCGGCTTCACGCCCTTCTCCCACCGCTTGGTGGTGCCGAAGGTGAGCAGCATCAGCCGGGTCATGTAGAACGCGGTCACCCCGGCACCGATCAGCGCGCACAGACCGACCACGAAGTTGTCGCCGAACGCCGCCTCGATGATCTTGTCCTTCGACCAGAACCCGGCGAACGGCGGGACGCCGAGGATGGCGAGGTAGCCGATGCCGAAGGTGGCGAAGGTGATCGGCATCGCCTTGCGCAGAGCTCCGTAGTGCCGCATGTCCACGTCGTCGTGCATGCCGTGCATCACCGAGCCGGCGCCGAGGAACATGTTGGCCTTGAAGAAGCCGTGGGTCAGCAGGTGGAAGATCGCGAACGCGTAACCGGCCGGGCCGAGGCCGGCGGCCAGCACCATGTAGCCGATCTGGCTCATCGTCGAACCGGCGAGCGCCTTCTTGATGTCGTCCTTCGCGCAACCGATGACGGCACCGATCAGCAGCGTGATGCAGCCGATGATGATCACGCCGGTGCGGGCGTCCTCGGTGAGGCTGAAGATGAAGTTCGACCGGACGATCAGGTAGACGCCGGCGGTGACCATGGTCGCGGCGTGGATCAGGGCCGAGACCGGGGTCGGACCCTCCATCGCGTCCAGGAGCCAGGTCTGCAGCGGGAACTGCGCGGACTTGCCGCAGGCCGCCAGCAGCAGGAGCAGGCCGATCGCGGTCAGCGTCCCGCTGCTCGCGTCGCTCGCGTGGGCCGAGACGACGGCGAAGGACGTGGACCCGAAGGTGACGAAGATCAGCGAGGCGCCCAGCGACAGGCCGATGTCACCGACACGGTTGATGACGAAGGCCTTCTTCGCGGCAGCCGCGGCGGACGGCTTGTGCTGCCAGAAGCCGATCAGCAGGTACGACGCCAGGCCGACGCCCTCCCAGCCGAGGAACACCCCGACGTAGTCGGAAGCCAGCACCAGGACCAGCATCGAGGCGACGAACAGGTTCAGGTAGCCGAAGAAGCGGCGACGCCGCGCGTCGTGCTCCATGTAGCCGACCGAGTAGACGTGGATGAGCGCACCCACGCCGGTGATCAGCAGCAGGAAGACGGCCGAGAGCGGGTCGTAGAGCAGGTCCAGGTTCACCGAGTAGGAACCCGCGCTGAACCAGTTCCACAGGTGCTGGGTGTACTGCCGGTCGCCCTCGTCCTTGCCCAGCAGGGCGAAGAAGAGGGTGAGGCTGACCACGAAGGAGCCGGCAACCGTACCGACGCCGAGCCAGTGACCCCACTTGTCGGTGCGCCTGCCCCCGACCAGCAGGATCAGCGCGCCGAGCGCGGGCAGGGCGACGACCAGCCAGAGGATCGAGAAGATCCCGTCGGTCGGAACGTTCGAAACGTGCACGTCGTCCCCTTAGTACTTCAGCAGACTCGCGTCGTCGACCGAGGCCGAACGACGGGTGCGGAAGATGGTCATGATGATCGCCAGCCCGACGACCACCTCGGCAGCGGCCACGACCATCACGAAGAACGCGGCGATCTGGCCGTCGAGGTTGCCGTTGGCGTGGGAGAAGGTGACCAGCGCGAGGTTGCTCGCGTTGAGCATCAGCTCGACGCACATGAACACCACGATCGCGTTGCGCCGGGTCAGCACCCCGACGCTGCCGATGGTGAACAGGATCGCGGAGAGCACGATGAACGGTTCCGTACTCATGCGTCGCCTCCGGGGGTGTCGAGCTCCTTGATGTCAGCGGCGATGTCCGGCGCCGACTTGACCGTGCCGCGGGCGGCGAGCACGCGGGAGATCGAGGCCTCCGCGGCGGTTCCGTCGGGCAGCAGAGCCGGGGTGTCGACCGCGTTGTGGCGGGCGAAGACACCCGGTGGCGGCAGCGGGCCGGGGTGCTTGCCGTGGTCGGCGAAGTCGCGGATGCGCTGCGCGGCCAGCTGGGCCTGGGTCGGCCGCGGCGTGAGCCGCTCGCGGTGGGCGAGCACCATCGCGCCGAGCGCCGCCGTGATCAGCAGCGCCGAGGTCACCTCGAAGGCGAAGACGTAACGGGTGAACAGGATCTGGGCGATCGCCGGGACGTTGCCCTCCTTGTTCGCCGTGTCGAGCCCGATGACCGTGCCGAAGGAGACCTGGGCGACGCCGAGCACCAGCGTCAGGCCGAACGCCAGCCCGGCGATCGTCGAGAACAACCGGTGCCCGCGGATGGTCTCGACCACCGAGTCGGAGGCGTCGACGCCGACGAGCATCAGCACGAACAGGAAGAGCATCAGGATGGCGCCGGTGTAGACGATGATCTGCACCGCGAACAGGAACGGTGCGTCCAGGACGGCGTACAGGACGGCCAGCGAGATCATCACCACCGCCAGCAGCAGCGCGGCGTGCACCGCCTTGCGGGCGAAGAGCAGGCCCAGCGCCGCGGCCACCATCACCGGAGCGAGGATCCAGAAGGCAACCATCAGGCGTCCCCCTCCTCGCGCTTGTGCAGGTTGCCCCGGTAGTAGTCGCCCTCGTCGTCGCCGAGCAGCATCTCGTGCGGCGGCTGCACCATGCCGGGCAGCAGCGGCGCCAGCAGGTCGGACTTCTCGTAGATCAGGCTCTCGCGCGAGGTGTCGGCCAGCTCGTACTCGTTGGTCATCGTCAGCGCGCGGGTCGGGCACGCCTCGATGCACAGTCCGCACAGGATGCAGCGCAGGTAGTTGATCTGGTAGACGCGGCCGTAGCGCTCGCCGGGG
>JBJMIP010000287.1:0-5315 GCA_045806825.1 Marmoricola sp. | reverse complement strand
TGCGTCGACCCCCGGGAGGAGCGGCGAGAGCGCGGCGAGCGTCGGTGGGCCGACAACGGCCGGCAGGTCCAGCTCGGAGACCGGTGCAGTGTCGAGCAGCCCGCGCACGAGACTCCAGGGCTCGTCGCGTTCCGAGACGAGCGCACGAGCGAAGAGCACGGGGCGGTCGGCGCGTTGGCACAGCTCGTCGAGCAGGCGTGACTTCCCCCATCCCGAGCGAGCCGGGACGACCGCGATCTGGTGGTCGCGCCCGACACCCAGCAGCTCGGCGAGCTCGGGTTCGCGGCCCACGAGTGGCGGCAAACCAGTTCCTGGACGCCGTACGGCACTGCTGGACGCCGGCCCGCGCAGGAGCTGCTCGTAGAGCGACGTCGCGTCGGCGGACGGGTCGAGACCGAGCTCGTCGGCCAGGATCCGTCGAAGGTCGTGGTACGACGCCACTGCCGCAGCCTGGTCACCATCGGCCGCGAGGGCGCGGATCAGCAGCAGGTGGGCCGGCTCGCGCAGCGGCTGGCGCGCGACGGCATCGGCCGCGACCTCCACCGCGTCCCGCGCCTTGCCGATGGCCAGCAGTGCGTCGGCAGTCACCTCGAGCGCGTCTTGGTGCAGGCGGTCGAGCCGGTCGCGGAAGGGCCGCGCCCAGTCGGCGTAGGCATCTTCGGCGAGGGGCTCGGCCCATCCGCGCACGGCGGCCATTCCTGCCGAGGCCGCCTCGGCGTGGTCCCCGCGCGCATGCGCGTCGGTGGCGCGCCGCACGCCCGCCTCGAACTGCTCCGCATCCACGACGACGCCGTCGCCCGCACGCATGACGTACCCGCCCCCGACGGTTTGGATGACCCCCTCCTCGCCCAGCGCGCGCCGACCCCGGTTGACGATGACGTTGAGATTGGTGGCCGGGTCGGCCGGGGGCCGGTCACCCCAGAGCGCCTCGATGAGGGCGTCCCGCGTGACGACCCGCCCGCGCTGCGCGGCGAGCAGGCGGACCAGCTGGCGGACCCGTCGCCCACCGAAGGTCGCCGGGTCGACGGTCTGCCCTTCGACACGGACGGAGAACGGTCCCAGCAGATCGATCTGCACGCGCCCATCTTCGCGCCCTGGCTATCGCTCCGCTATGGAACCGCTATGGCCAACGAGGAGGGTCTGGGAATCAACCTCGTCCGAAGGAGAGACCATGGCGATCGATGAAGCGCGACTCGACGAATTCGTAGGCCGGTTCGCCGGCGACCTGGGTGCCGTACTGCACGCCGCGACGATCCTGATCGGTGACCGACTCGGCCTGTACGTCGCGATGGGGGACAGCACGCCGGTGACACCTGCGCAGCTGGCCGAGCGGACCGGTTGCGACGAGCGCTACCTCGCCGAGTGGCTGTCCGCGCAGGCGGCGAGCGGCTACGCCGACTACGACCCGGCCACGAAGACGTTCCGGCTGACCGAGGAGCAGGCGTTCGCGCTGACCAGTCCGGACAACCCGCTCTTCGCACCGGGCGGGATGCAGGTCGCCGCATCGACGATCGCCGACGTGGACCTCGTCGCCGACGCGATCCGGACCGGCGGCGGCGTCGACTGGGGCGAGCACGACCACGACCTGTTCGCCGGCACCGACCGCTTCTTCCGTCCCAGCTACATCGGGAACCTGGTTGACAGCTGGCTGCCGGCGCTCGACGGAGTGATGGCCGAGCTCGAGACCGGTGCACGGGTCGCCGACGTCGGCTGCGGGTACGGCTCGTCCACGATCCTGATGGCAAAGGCTTTCCCGAACTCCACCTTCGTCGGCAGCGATCCGCACGAGCCGTCCATCGAGGCGGCCCGCAAGGCTGCGGCCGAGGCCGGCGTCGCGCAGCGGTGCACCTTCGAGGTCGCGACGGCGCAGGACTTCGCCGGCGACGGCTACGACCTCGTCACGACCTTCGACTGCCTGCACGACATGGGCGATCCGGTGGGAGCCGCCGCGCATGTCCGTGCCAGCCTCGCCCCGGAGGGCGCCTGGATGATCGTGGAGCCGAACGCGGCAGACCACCTGGAGGACAACCTCAATCCGGTGGGGCGCATCTTCTACTCCGCGTCCACCACGATCTGCATCCCGAGCTCCCGTAGCCAGGAGGTCGGCCTCGCGCTCGGTGCCCAGGCGGGGGAGGCACGCACGCGCGCGGTGGCTGAGCAGGGCGGGTTCACTCACTTCCGTCGCGCGGCCGAGACCCCCTTCAACGCCGTCTACGAGGTCCGCGCATGACCGCACCACTGGGCTCGGACACCGAGGTGGTCCTTCTCGGGGCGGGCGTGATGTTCCTGCTCGCGCTGGTCTTCGGGATCTGGAAGTACCAGCAGATGGCGACCTCGGAGGCGCACGTGGCGCACCCGTACGTCGACACCGCCCATCGCGCCGCTCTGCTCTACAGCTTCGCGACCCTGCTCGTGGCGACGTTCGTGGAGCTCAGCGCCTGGAGCATGGCGGTGGACCTGCTCTGTGCCGGGGTCCTCTACTTCTTCTTCCTGGCCGCGGTGCTGGGGTATGCCTTCCACGGCTGGCACCGCGACACCGACAACCAGTTCCGCGACCCCGGGCGGCTGCCCCGCGGAGGCGTTCATCCCTTCATGGTCGCTCTGATCACGGGAGAGATCGTCGCCTTCTCGGTGCTGCTCGCAGGGTTCGTCGACGCCCAGATGCTGTGAACCGGTGCCCCGCTACGGCACCCGGGTCACCGGGGCACCGCCCCGGATGGCGCGGGGGATCTCGGCGACGCGGTCGACGATCTCCATGAGCCGCCGCTGTTCCTCCACAGAGGCGGTCGAGTCCACCGTCACGCAGTACCTGATCCCGGTCGACGTCCAGTCGTCGGCGAACGCGCCGTCCGCCTCCACCCTCAGCCCTGCGATCGGCAGGCCCAGCTCTGCCGCCTCGCGGTAGGTGTCGTTCAGCACGCACAGGGCGACCGACAGGTGGAGCACCTGGGCGCCGTTGGTAACCGGCGCCGCCACCACCCCGTCCTCCGACCAGACGTGCTGCAGGTGCACGCCGGCGAAGTCGCGGAGGCTGCCGGAGGCTGCCACCACGCCCAAGGGGGACAGATCCATGGAGCGATGCTAGGCCCGCTCGGGCCGGCGTTGTGCGCAAAGATTCGCACTCGCGCTCAAAGCGTCAGGTGCCTTCCTCGTGACCCACCACATCGAGTGCGTGGCGCTCCTGGCCCGGGAGAGATCAAGTTTGATATCGTGTATCTTGACATCAAGATAAATCTACTCAGGGCAGCCTTACTTCCCCCACCGTGACTTGGGTGGGCAAGATGGGGCCGCAACTTCCGAACACTGCGAGGAGTACGCCGATGGCGAGCGTCGACAGCTTCGGTGCCAAGGGCACCCTGGACGTCAAGGGCAAGGCTTACGAGATCTTCCGTCTCGACGCCGTTACCGGTGAGGGTGTCGACGTCGCGTCGCTGCCGTTCTCGCTGAAGGTGCTCCTGGAGAACCTGCTGCGCACCGAGGACGGTGCGGACATCACCGCGGACGACATCCGCTTCCTCGGCGCCTGGGACGCGGACGCCCAGCCGGACAAGGAGATCCAGTACACGCCGGCCCGCGTGATCATGCAGGACTTCACCGGCGTCCCCTGCATCGTCGACCTCGCCACCATGCGTGAGGCGGTCGCCGGCTTCGGCGGCGATGCTTCCAAGGTCAACCCGCTCGCGCCCGCCGAGATGGTCATCGACCACTCCGTCATCGCCGACTACTTCGGCTCGGCCGACGCCTTCGAGCGCAACGTCGAGGTCGAGTACGAGCGCAACCGCGAGCGCTACCAGTTCCTGCGCTGGGGCCAGGGCGCCTTCGACGACTTCAAGGTCGTCCCGCCGGGCACCGGCATCGTCCACCAGGTCAACATCGAGCACCTCGCCCGCACCGTGTTCACCCGCGTCGTCGACGGCGAGCTCCAGGCCTACCCCGACACCTGCGTCGGCACCGACTCGCACACCACGATGGTCAACGGCCTCGGCGTCGTCGGCTTCGGCGTGGGTGGCATCGAGGCCGAGGCCGCGCTGCTCGGCCAGCCGGTCAGCATGCTCATCCCGCGCGTGGTCGGCTTCAAGCTGTACGGCGACCTGCCCGAGGGCTCGACCGCGACCGACCTCGTGCTGACCATCACCGAGCAGCTGCGCAAGCACGGCGTCGTCGGCAAGTTCGTCGAGTTCTACGGCGCGGGCGTCACCGCCCTGCCGCTGGCGAACCGCGCCACCATCGGCAACATGAGCCCGGAGTTCGGCTCGACCATCGCGGTCTTCCCGATCGACCAGGAGACCATCAACTACCTGCGTCTGACCGGTCGCTCGCAGGAGCAGCTCGACCTGGTCGAGGCCTACGCCAAGGAGCAGGGCCTCTGGCACGACCCGGCCGCCGAGCCGCGGTTCTCCGAGCGCCTCGAGCTCGACCTCTCCACCGTCGTGCCGAGCATCGCCGGCCCGAAGCGACCGCAGGACCGTGTCGAGCTCACCAACGCCAAGGCGTCGTTCGAAGGCTACCTGCCGACGTACACCAGCCAGCCGGAGGCGAAGATCCCGGTCACGCTGGCCGACGGCAGCTCGTTCGACCTGGAGAACGGCGCGGTCACGATCGCGTCGATCACCTCCTGCACCAACACCTCCAACCCGAGCGTGATGATCGGTGCGGCGCTGCTGGCCAAGAAGGCCGTCGAGAAGGGCCTGACCCGCAAGCCGTGGGTCAAGACCACGCTGGCGCCCGGCTCGAAGGTCGTCACCGACTACTACGACAAGGCCGGCCTGACGCCGTACCTGGAGAAGGTCGGGTTCAACCTCGTCGGCTACGGCTGCGTGACCTGCATCGGCAACTCGGGCCCGATCATCCCCGAGGTCTCCGCCGCGGTGAACGAGCACGACCTCGCGGTCGTCTCGGTGCTCTCGGGCAACCGCAACTTCGAGGGCCGGATCAACCCGGACGTGAAGATGAACTACCTGGCCTCACCGCCGCTGGTGATCGCCTACGCCCTGGCCGGCAACATGAACGTCGACCTGTTCAACGACCCGCTCGGCCAGGACACCGAGGGCAACGACGTCTTCCTCAAGGACATCTGGCCGTCGCCGTCCGAGATCGAGACCACCATCGCCGAGGCGATCGACTCGGCGATGTTCACCAAGGACTACGCCGACGTCTTCGCCGGCGACGAGCAGTGGCGCTCGCTGCCCACGCCCGAGGGCGACACCTTCGCCTGGGACGCGGAGTCGACGTACGTGCGCAGGCCCCCCTACTTCGACGGCATGTCCGAGGAGCCCGAGCCGGTCACCGACATCGAGGGCGCCCGGGTGCTGCTC
>JBJMIP010000286.1:0-6006 GCA_045806825.1 Marmoricola sp. | reverse complement strand
TCGCGGTGCAGGGCTCCCCGGCCGACATCGGTGGCTACTACCGCCCGGACGAGACCAAGGCGACCGACGTGATGCGGCCGTCGAAGACCCTCAACGAGGCGCTGGCCGCGCTCTGACCACGAAGGAGGGCGCCCTGGGATTTCCGTGGGCGCTCACCTGTCCTCAGCTTCGTGCGAGTCGGCAGGGATCCGCTGCGCGGTCGCGCTGATCAGCTGAACCGGACCTCGCCCCGCAGCAGGTCGTAGATCACCGTGTCGTGGCGGCCGTCGCGGCACAACGTGCCGAGCCGCTCGGTGCCGCCCTCGCGGAACCCGTTCTGCTCCGCGACCCGTCGCGATGCGGTGTTGTCGACAGCACAGACGAGGCGCAGCTTCTCCAGCCCGAGCCCGCCGTCCACCTCGTCGATGAACGCGTGCCGGACGGCCAGGCGCACCGCCGCGGTCATCACGCCGCGGCCACGCGCGTCCGGGTGCGCCCAGTACCCGACCTCCGGGCCTGAGGGCGACGTCAGGTCCATGATCGAGACGCTGCCGAGCAGCTCGTCGGACGCCGGGTCCGCGACCGCCCAGTGCAGGGCGGTCCCGGTCGCCATCTCCTCCGGGCGCAGCCGGACGTAGGTTTCGGCGACCTCGCGGGTGTAGGGATCCGGCAACGAGCCCAGCCAGTACGCCGTGCGCTCGTCGCTGCAAGCCTCCCGGGCGCGCTCGATGTCGTGCTCGGCGTGGGCGCGCAGGACGACATCGACGCCGGTGATGCGCGGGACGTCGAGCCACGGGGTACGTGGTCGGCGCTCGTCCTCGGCCAGCAAGGAGCCGATCCAGCCGTCGACCAGGGAGTCGCGGTAGACCATCGAGCCGCGGACGGGCCCCTCGCAGCTGAAGCCGAGGCGCCAGGCCGCCCGGCGCGAGGCCCAGTTGCCGACGAAGGCTCGCCAGATCACCGTGCGCAGGTCACGACCGCCTGCCGAGGCCGGGCCGAAGCCCCAGTCGAGCAGCAAGCGCAGCGCCCGGTCGACGCTCCCGGTCCCGCGGACCGCGGGGTGCGCGACGTAGGCGATCTCGGCGCGCCCCTCGCCCTCGTTGCGCAGCGTGACGGTGCCGGCGTACCGACCGGCGACCTCGACGGCGAAGCCCCACTCCCGATCGGTCTCCCAGCCGCCCGGCATCAGCTGGCGCACGTAGCGCTTGGCGTCGTCGCGGGTGTAGCCGACCGGGATGTTGGTCCAGGTGAGGCTGGCCGGGTCCTGGCACTGCTCGAGGATCCTGTCCACGTCGTCCTCGGAGTGCGCGCGGAGGGTGACCACGCCGTCGGTGAGCGTCGGGACCGGGACCATGGCGAAACGCTAACCGGCACAGCCGCGAGCGACGAGGCGCCCCGGCCGCGTGATGAAACCGGACCGACCACGTCCGGTCCGCATGGACGACGAGAACCTCCGGCTGCACATCATCCGGGAGATCCTGACGCAGGCGGTCGCCGCCTCTGAGCGCCGCGAGGTCGATCTGCCTCACCTGGCCGTCTGCACGGACCGTCTGACCGGGGTCAACGGCTACTGGGGCCCGTTCCCGGACGCCATCACCGCGCTGACGTACGCCGAGCGGGAGCAGGCACTGGACCGCTCCCGTGGTCAGGATCCACTGGTGACCTGGTCGGTCTCCGCGCTGCACCCGCCCGATCCGCCGGTCCCGTGACAAACCACTGGCCGGGAACTGGAACAATGCTCGGCATGGCCGATCAGCCCGCAGCCCTGCCGCGCGTCCTCTCCGGGATCCAGCCGACGGCCGACTCGTTCCACTTCGGCAACTACCTCGGCGCGCTGCGCCAGTGGGTCGCGCTGCAGGACGAGTTCGAGCCGTTCTTCTTCATCGCCGACCTGCACGCGCTGACGCTCGAGCACGACCCCAAGAAGCTGGCCGCCCGCACCCGGATCGCCGCGGCTCAGCTGATCGCCGCCGGCATCGACCCCGAGCGGTCCGCGATCTTCGTGCAGTCCCACCTGCACGAGCACGCCGAGCTCGGCTGGGTGCTGAACTCGATGACCGGCTTCGGCGAGGCCCGCCGGATGACCCAGTTCAAGGACAAGTCCGCCAAGGAGGGGGAGGGGGCGGCGTCGGTGGCGCTGTTCGCCTACCCGATCCTGCAGGCGGCGGACATCCTGCTCTACCGCCCGCAGTACGTCCCGGTCGGTGAGGACCAGCGCCAGCACCTCGAGCTGACCCGCGACCTGGCCCAGCGGTTCAACCACCGCTACAAGAAGACCTTCCGGCTCCCCGAGGCGTACATCCTCAAGGAGACCGCCAAGATCGTCGACCTGCAGGACCCGACCAAGAAGATGTCGAAGTCGGCGTCCTCGCCCGGCGGCATCATCGACCTGCTCGACGACCCGGCGGTCTCGGCGAAGAAGATCCGCTCCGCGGTCACCGACTCCGAGACCGTGGTCCGCTTCGACGAGGAGAACAAGCCCGGCGTCTCCAACCTGCTGACGATCTACTCGGCGCTGACCGGGCGCACCATCGAGGAGCTGGTCACGTCGTACGAAGGGCGTGGGTACGGCGACTTCAAGGGCGACCTCGCCGAGGTCGTCGTCGACTTCGTGACCCCGTTCCGCGACCGCACGAACGAGCTGCTGGCCGACACCGCCGAGCTGGACAAGATCCTGCGCAGCGGCGCCGAGCGCGCCCGGGCGGTGGCCTCCAGGACGCTCGCCGACGTCTACGAGCGCGTCGGCTTCCTGCGATCAGAGATCTGAGCATGCTGACGATCGGGGTCTCGGTCGCCGTACCGGAACCTGAGGGACTGTCCCTGCAGGAGTACCGGGTCGCGCTCGGTGACGAGACCGCGCGGCACATCCCGACGCACATCACCCTGGTCCCGCCGACCGAGGTGGCCGAGACCGACCTCCCGGCGATCGTCGAGCACCTGACCCGCACCGCCGCCGACCACGAGCCGTACCGGGTCAGCCTGCGGGGGACCGGCACCTTCCGACCCGTCTCACCGGTGGTGTTCATCGGCGTCGTCGAGGGCATCTCCGGCTGCGAGCTGCTGGCCGACGCGATCCGCACCGGCCCGCTGGCCGTGGACGTGGCCTTTCCGTACCACCCGCACGTCACCGTGGCTCACGACCTGCCTGCGGAGCAGCTGGACCACGCCTTCGAGGACCTGCAGGGCTACCGCACCCACTTCGACGTCACGGAGTTCTGGCTCTACGTGCACGACGAGGTGGCGGGATGGCAACCGACCCAGGCCTTCCACCTGGGGAGCTGATGTCCCCTCCGGCTCGTGCCGGGGGTGGAGCCTGGGTCGGTAGCGATTCCAGCTGGGGGGCAGGCACGAGGGAGGAGCCCACCCCCCAACCGTCTTACTGGCTGGGTGTGAACAGCCGAACCGTGTACGACGTCCGCAGGGACCCCGAGTAACCCGACTTCTTGATGCCGGTGATGCCGATCTTGTAGCTGGTGGACTTGTTGAACGAGGACGGCATCTGCCAGACGACCGTCGGCTGCGCGTAGCCGCTGTGCACGGCGTACTTGTGCACCGGCACCTGGACGCCGTCGGCGCGGTAGACGTAGATCTTGGCGTAGCGGAAGCTGACCGCCTTGCTGCCTGAGGAGAGCGACCAGCGGCCACCGGGCTCCAGCGCGTTCGGGAAGTAGCCGGCGCTCGGCCAGCCGACGTAGGCCGGGTTGGGCCGGTAGGCGTTGGTCGGGCCGATCACGGTCAGCGCGTTGGCGGTGCTGGTGGTGCCGCTCCCCATGACCGTCGAGAACGGGTTGAGGATCCAGCGGCGGTGGCCGACGGCAACGTTGCTGTCACCCTTGTCGTCCATGTACAGGTCGATGATCTGACCGGCCTTGAGCGACGGGTAGGCCAGGGCGAGATTGGACTTGCCGGCGACCGCGGCACCGCGCGAGCTCCAGCACTTCCAGTTGCTCGTCGGAGTGTGGCTCAGCGCGTTGTTCGCGGCCATGATCAGCGCGGCGCGCTGGGCGTCGGAGTTCATCGTCGACGAGAAGGTCACCGGGGCGAGACCGGCCAGCGAGCGCACGTAGTTCAGCGCGCTCAGCGTGGCCTGGTTGGTCACCGACGACGTCAGGCCGGGCAGGCAGCCGAGCAGGCTGCCCCCGAGCCAGTCGACGAGCACGCTGTACTTGGGCGCGTAGTTGGCCCAGTACGCCGAGTTCACCGCGGCGAGGCTGCCAGTGTTGACCGCACCGGTCCACCGGGCGCTGCTGCGGTACCCGGTGCTGTCCGATGCCGTGGCGGGGGAGGTCGTGAGGACCATCCCGAGCACCATCGACGCAACTATGGTCGCCCCCGCAAAGGCGACACCACGACCAATCTTGTTCTCCCTCATGGAAGAACTATATGCACCAAATGTCCGATTTGACCAGTTTAGGACGAAAATGGTACTTTAGGACTATTCAGGCGGGGTCCGGCCCTGGGGTCCGGATCCCGCCTGCATGTTCAGTTGTGAAGACTATCGGCCGTCAGTGGCCGTGCTTGATCGCCGTGCGCAGGTCCTTGTTGAGCTGGCTGATCACGTCGAGCGGGATCTCCTTCGGGCACGCGGCGGTGCACTCGCCGATGTTCGTGCAGCCGCCGAAGCCCTCGTGGTCGTGCTGGGCGACCATGTTGGTGACCCGGCTGTCCCGCTCCGGCTGGCCCTGCGGGAGCTCGCCGAGGTGGGTGATCTTGGCGCCCATGAACAGCGACGCGGACCCGTTGGGGCACGCCGCCACGCAGGCGCCGCAGCCGATGCAGGTAGCCACGTTGAAGGCACGCACCGCGTTGTCGCGGGGGACCGGCACCGAGTGCGCCTCGGGGGCGGAGCCGGTGTTCACGGAGATGTAGCCGCCGGCCTGGATGATCCGGTCGAACGCGCTGCGGTCGACGCAGAGGTCCTTGAGCACCGGGAACGCGCTCGCCCGCCACGGCTCGATGGTGATCGTGTCGCCGTCCTTGAACGAGCGCATGTGCAGCTGGCAGGTGGTGGTGACCTCGGGGCCGTGCGGCTCGCCGTTGATCATCAGGCTGCACATGCCGCAGATGCCCTCGCGGCAGTCGGAGTCGAAGGCGATCGGCTCCTCGTCCTTGGCGTTGAGGTCCTCGTTGAGGACGTCGAGCATCTCCAGGAACGACATGTCCGGAGACACGTCGTCGACCTGGTAGGTGTGCATCGCGCCTTCGGCGGCCGCGTCGGTCTGGCGCCAGATGTTGAGGGTCAGCTTCATGGATTCCTTGCTCACTTGTAGCTCCGCTGCTTCATCTCGATCGCCGTGTAGGTGAGTTCTTCCTTGTGCAGGACCGGCTTCTCCCCGGCGTACTCCCAGGCCGCGACGTACGCGAACTGGTCGTCGTGGCGCAGGGCCTCGCCGTCCTCGGTCTGGGACTCGGCCCGGAAGTGGCCGCCGCAGGACTCGCGCCGGTTGAGCGCGTCGATGCACATCAGCTCGCCGAGCTCGAAGAAGTCGGCCACCCGGCCGGCCTTCTCGAGACTCTGGTTCAGGCTGTCGGCCGATCCGAGCACCTTCACGTTGCGGTAGAAGTCGTCCTTGAGCGAGCGGATCAGGTCGATCGCCTTCTTGAGGCCGTCCTCGGTCCGCTCCATGCCGCAGTACTCCCACATGATGTTGCCGAGCTCGCGGTGGTAGGAGTCGACGCTGCGGGTGCCGTTCACGGTCAGGAAGTGCTCGATCCGCTCCTGCACGGACTTGCGCGCGGCGACGACCTCGGGGTGGTTCTCGGCGATCTTCTCGAACGGGCCGTCCGCCAGGTAGTCGCGGATCGTGTGCGGCAGCACGAAGTAGCCGTCCGCCAGACCCTGCATCAGCGCCGAGGCGCCGAGGCGGTTCGCGCCGTGGTCGGAGAAGTTCGCCTCGCCGGTCACGAACAGGCCCGGGATCGTGGACTGCAGGTCGTAGTCGACCCACAGGCCGCCCATGACGTAGTGCACGGCGGGGTAGATGCGCATCGGCACCTCGTACGGGTTCTCGCCCGTGATCCGCTCGT
>JBJMIP010000285.1:0-3823 GCA_045806825.1 Marmoricola sp. | reverse complement strand
GGACCCGCCGGTCGAGACCAGCTCGACGCCGGCGTCGTGCAGCCCGCGGACCAGGTCCTCGAGGCCGGTCTTGTCGTAGACCGAGACGAGCGCTCGCTTGATGGGGATCTGGTCGTTCACGGACAACTCCTGGGGGTACACGGGTCGGACTGAGGGCACCCAGGCGTTCGATGCGTCCTCGACTCACTCCCTGGTGGTTGCCCACCTGCGCCAGTCGTGTGGCCCGATCCTATGCGCTTTCAGGAGCCGAATCGAACCCGGCGTCCCGTCACCGAGATGCCCTCGCGAGCCATCCGTCCGACGTTCTCGACGAGCATCTCGCGCTCGGCGACCTTGATCCGCTCGTGCAGGCTCTCCACGTCGTCCTCGTCGTGGACCGGGACCACCGCCTGGGCGATGATCACGCCGGTGTCGACCCCGGCGTCGACCACGAACAGGGTCGCGCCGGTGACCTTCACGCCGTACTCGAGGGCGTCGGCGGGCCCGCTCACGCCGGGGAACGCGGGGCACAGGGCGGGGTGGGTGTTGACCACCTTGTTCTCGAACCGGCCGAGGAAGTCGGCGCCGACCAGCTTCATGAAGCCGGCCAACACCACGACGTCCGGCTCGAAGGCCGCGACCGTGTCGGTCAGGGTGTGGTCCCAGTGCTCGCGGGAGGTGAACTCGGCGACCTTGCGGACGAAGGTCGGGATGCCGGCGCGCTCCGCGCGGGCCAGACCCTCGATGCCGTCGCGGTCAGCGCCGACGGCGACGATCTTGGCCCCGTACGCCGGGTCCTCGGTGGCGTCGATCAACGCCTGGAGGTTCGTCCCGGCACCGGAGACCAGGACGACGAGGCGGGCGGGAGAGGCGTCGGGCACGGGCAGCAGGCTACCCGTGCTCGGCCAGACCCTCCGCAGGCCGCCTCCGCCGGGACCACCACTCGTGCAGGAACCCGCCGACCAGTCCGCCGACACTCATCATCCCGGTGGCGAAGACCAGGACCTCGGCGCCAGGGGCTCCGATGTCCGCCATCCGCCCGGTCCCCGCCGGTCCACCGGCCAGCGTGATCGCCACGGTGATCAGGACGCCGGCCAGGAAGCCGGCGGCCGCACCGCGCAGGGCGGCCAGGTCGAGCGGCTGCGGGGCGCCGTCGCGACGGCCGATGCCCGCGCCGATCGCCGCGGCCAGCACCGGGACTCCCATCAGCAGGACCAGCCAGCCGGGCGTCGGACCCTCGCCGGGCAGCGCCGCGAGCGCCGGGAAGGCCGGGACGGCGCCGAGCGAGACCGCCGTCGGCGACACCGTCGTGCCGGTGCCGATCGCGAAGCCGGGGCCCAACAGGTAGGCACTTCCGAGCAGCGCGAGGTTCGGGGCGACCAGCGCCATCACCAAGGTGTAGGTCAGCGCGTCCCCGGTGGAGAGGTCGAGCTTGGAGAGGACCTCGGAGGCCTCGTTGAACGAGAACAGCAGCGACACGGCCACCAGGGCGGCGCCGGCGGCGAGCAGCAGCATCGCGCCCGCGATCGCGCCGAGGACGACCTCGCGGGCCCAGAACGGAACCCGGCCGAGCCACTGCTCCAGGCGCCCGGTACCCGCCCCCTGACCGAGCCCCCCGGCCAGACCCGAGACCAGCAGCGCACCCAGGATCGTGCGGGACATCCCCGGCGTCGCGCCGGTCGTGGTGGCGAGCACGCAGACGACGACCGCGGCCGCGACGTAGGCACCCGCGAAGGTGGCCACACCGCCGGCCAGCACCCGGTCATCGGTGACGGTGTGCGCGTTGCGCCCGGCCCAGCGGCCGCACCGGAAGGCGACCAGGACCAGCATCATCGTCAGCGCCAGCGGGGTGATCCCCAGCGGCAGGCCGGCCAGCGTCAGGTGCGAACCCAGGCCCGCCAGCCAGGCGTCCGCCCCGACGCGCAGCGCATCCTTGGTGTCGCCGTGCGCTCCGCCGTCGGCCAGGAACCAGGCCGTCAGGGCCAGGGACATGCACAGGACCAGGGTGATCCCGACCGCCAGCGCGCCGCCCATCGCGGCGGTCGCGCTCAGCGGCCGTCCCGGTTCGTCGGTGCGCGGGGCGGGCTCCCGCCGCAGGCGGATGGTCAGGTCGTCGGACATCGCCCGCCCATCCTGACCCATGGGTGAATGCCAGCCGGGGCGCACACGCGGGTAACCTCGACCTGCCATGCCAACAGCCGAGGAATTCGACGAGTTCTACCTCAGCACCCGTCGCGGGCTCGTCCTGCAGACGTTCGCGCTGACCGGCGACCTCGCTGCTTCGCGCAGCGCGGTGCGGGACGCGTACGTCGCCGCCCGGCACCACTGGGCCAAGGTCGGCAAGGACGCCGATCCCGAGGCCTGGGTGCGCCCACGCGCCCTGTCGGCCGCCCAGCGCCGGCACACCGTCCGGCCCTGGCACAAGGAGCGCCACCTCGACGCCGAGCAGGCCCGCACGCTCGAGGCGATGCACGAGCTCTCCGAGCACCAGCGCAAGACCCTCGTGCTCACCCACCTCAGCGACCTGCACGCCGACGAGGTGGCCCGGGAGGCCGGGTTCCCCCTGGAGCGCGCTGCCGAGCTCCTCGAGGAAGCCACCACCACGGTTGCCAGCGCGCTGGAGTGCCCGCCCGCCGAGATCGCCCGGCGCCTGGACGACCTCGGCCCGGTCGCCGACTCCGCGAAGCTCCCCCGTGCCTCGATCGTGCGCCGCAACGGGGTCCGCCGCCGCCGCAACTTCGCCGCCATCGGTGCTGTCCTGATCGCCGCGACCACCATCCTCGCCGGCAGCTTCGTCCTGGTCAGCGCGCCGGCCGCGCCGGCGCCGAAGGCCGGCACCCTGGTCGGCCAGCGGATGCTGCTCACCGCCGAGCAGCTCGCCCCGCTGACGCCGAACCAGGCATGGCAGGAGGTCGCCACCGGCGACAACACCAAGGGCAGCGGCAAGAACAACGTCTGCCAGACCTCGCGCTTCGCCGACGACAACGGACTGGGGACCCTGGTCCGCAAGTTCAGGGCCAGCGGCAGCCCGACCCGGAGCTTGGTGCAGACGGTCGAGATCTCCAACTCCCCCGGCGCGGCCAAGGCGGCGTACGAGACGACGCTCGGTTGGTACGCCGGCTGCACGGTCGCGCGCCTGCAGCTCGTCGACGCCTACACGGTCTCCGGGGTCGGCGACCAGGCCCAGGTGCTGCGCCTGCGGATCCCGGCCAAGCAGGACAAGGTCTTCGTGGTCGGCATCGCGCGGAGCGGCGCGCTGACCACCTCGACCGTGCTCGACACCAACGCCAGCAAGCCGATGGCCGCCAGCCGCGTCGCGGCCACGCTGGCCACCTCGGTGCGCGACCTCTGCAGCTCGAAGGTCGCGGGCACCTGCGTGAGCGCGGTCCGCACCGCCGCGACCCTGCCGCCGCCCTCGGGCGAGACCCGGGGCATGCTCGCGGTCGCCGACCTGCCGGTCATCGGCAAGGTCGACCAGGCCTGGGTCGGGACCGACGCGTCCTCGGCCGCGGACAACCCGGCCGCGACCCCGTGCGACAGGGCGAACTTCATCAAGGACGGCGGCCGCAAGGCGCAGACCCGGACCTTCCTGATCCCGGCCGGGAACCTGCCGCAGCGCTTCGGCCTCACCGAGACGATCGCGACGTTCTCCTCCCCCGCCGCGGCGGAGGCGTTCATCTCCAAGATCGTCCGGAAGATGAAGGCCTGCCCCGACAACGAGCTCGGCAGCACGGTGACGAACACCCTGGTGCAGCGGGCCGGCCCCGGCTCGACGGCGTACGCGCGCTGGCGCCTGCAGAGCCAGGTCAACAAGAAGAACTTCGAGATCAACTACTGGATGGGT
>JBJMIP010000284.1:0-3280 GCA_045806825.1 Marmoricola sp. | reverse complement strand
TACGCCGCCGGCGGGATCCGCTCGACCGTCGCCGCCACCCGGTCCGCGCCGGACGAGCTGCTGACCGCGAACGTCGCCCGGCTCGTCGCGGAGATGCGTCGTCAGGGAACGACCACCGTGGAGATCAAGAGCGGCTACGGCCTGACCACCCACGACGAGGCCCGATCGCTGGCGATCGCGGGTGCGTTCACCGACGAGACCACGTTCCTCGGGGCGCACGTCGTCCCGGTCGAGTATGCCGACGACCCGGCCGGCTACGTCGAGCTGGTCACCGGCCCGATGCTGGACGCCGCCGCCGTCCACGCTCGCTGGATCGACGTGTTCTGCGAGACCGGCGCCTTCGACGCCGACCAGGCCCGGGCGATCCTGCTCGCCGGACAGGCTCGCGGTCTGCGCGGCCGGCTGCACGCCAACCAGCTCGGTCCCGGCCCGGGGGTCCGGCTCGCGTGCGAGCTCGGGCTCGTCGCCGTCGACCACTGCACCCACCTCGAGGATGCCGACGTGGCGGCGCTGGCCGACTCTGGAACCGTGGCCACGCTGCTCCCGGGGGTCGAGTTCAGCACCCGGTCGCCCTACCCCTCGGGCCGGCGGCTCATCGACGCCGGCGTGAGCGTCGCGCTGGCCAGCGACTGCAATCCCGGGTCCTGCTACACCTCCTCGATCCCGCTGTGCATCGCGCTCGCGGTCCGGGAGATGGGGATGACCCCGGCCGAGGCGCTGTGGTCCGCGACCCTGGGCGGCGCCCGCGCCCTGGACCGCTCCGACGTGGGTCGGCTCTCGCCGGGCTCGAGGGCGGACTGGGCTGTCCTGGACGCTCCGTCGTACGTGCACCTGGCCTACCGGCCCGGGGTGCCGCTGGTCGTGGAGACCAGCGCGAGCCTGAGGTAGGTAAGGCCCCTCCCGCTCGAAATAGGGCACCCGCCCGATGTGGGTGCCTACCTCAGACGACGAATCTTGCTGCATCGAGCAACGAACGAGGAGCAAGATCATGCAGAACGTCACCGTCTACTACCGGGCCGAGGTCGACTACCGCCACGAGCAGGTCGCCCGCGAGTTCCGCCCGTCGCGCGTCCGTCGCGCCCTCCGCATCAGTCGCGCGGCTGCCTGAGAGTGGCGCGTTCCGAGGGCGGCATGCCGCTCCGTCTGGTCGAAGGACTCGCCGAGACAGTCCCCGCAAAGGCGCCGCTGTCCGTCGTACCGGTCATGATGGGGGGCGTGCCGCTGCCCGACACCGCCGGAGAAGTCCGCACCCTGATCGGCCGTGAGGACGAGCTCGACGAGCTCGCCACCGCGATCGGGGTGCGCGGCGGTGCTGCGCAACGCGCGGTGCTGCTCTCCGGTGACGCCGGCGTCGGCAAGACCCGGCTGCTCACCGAGCTGCGCGACCTGGCCTTCGACACGGGCTGGCAGGTCGTGGCCGGGCACTGCCTCGACTTCGGCGACAGCGCGCTCCCGTACCTCCCGTTCTCCGAGGTGATGGGCCGCCTGGCGACCTCGGATCCTGTCCTGCTCGACGACCTCGCCGCGCAGCGCCCGGTGCTGCGGGCGCTCCAGCCCGGCCGCCGCACGATGCAGGGTTCGGAGCAGGACACCTCCGCCGCGGTCGGCCGCGGCGACCTCTTCGACGCGGTGCACGCGCTGTTCGACGCCGTGGCCGGCTCGACGCCGCTGCTGCTCGTGATCGAGGACGTGCACTGGGCCGACACCTCGACCCGCGACCTGATCCGCTTCCTGTTCTCGCGGCCGTTCGAGAACCAGGTCGCGATCGTGGCCTCCTACCGCTCCGACGACCTGCACCGCCGGCACCCGCTGCGCACCGCCGCGGCCGAGTGGAGCCGGATGCCCGGCGTGGCCCGGATGCAGCTGGACCCGCTCGGGCCCGGCGCCGTCCGCTCGTTGGTCAAGCAGCTGCACCCCGCGCCGCTGCGGGAGAGTGCGATGGCCGGCATCGTCGCGCGGGCCGAGGGCAACGCGTTCTTCGTCGAGGAGCTCGTCGGCGCCGCCTCGATGGACGGCCACCAGGTCCCCGACGACCTCGCCGAGCTGCTGCTGGTCCGCATCGACCGGCTCGGGACGACCTCGCAGCAGGTCGTCCGCGCCGCCTCGGTCTCCGGGCGCCGGGTCTCGCACGGGCTGCTCGCCGAGGTGGCCGGCGTCGGCGCGACCGACCTGGAAGCAGCGCTGCGCGAGGCCGTCGAGCTGAACATCCTGGTGCCCACCAGCAGCGACTTCTACCGCTTCCGGCACGCGCTGCTCGCCGAGGCCGTCTACGGCGACCTGCTCCCCGGTGAGCGGGTCCGGATGCACGCCGCGTACGTCGACGCGCTGGCTTCAGGCCGGGCGAACGGCACGGCCGCGGAGCTGGCCCGGCACGCCCGCGCCGCCCACGACCTCGCGACCGCGGTCGATGCCTCGATCCGGGCCGGCGACGAGGCCATGTCGGTCGGCGGTCCCGACGAGGCGGCCGACCACTTCCAGACCGCGCTGGAGCTGCTCGCCGACCCCGCGTCACGGACCGAGGTCGTGGTCGACCTCGGCTACCTCGGCCACCGGGTCTCGGACGCGCTGATCGCCTCGGGACGCCCCGGGCGCGCCATCCAGGTGGTCCGCGAGGTGCTGCAGGGTCTGGCCGACAACTGGCCGCCCGAGCAGCGCGGGCGCCTGCTGGTCGCGATGGCCACGGCCGTGATGGTGGACGAGACCAAGCTCGACCCGCTGGAGTTCACCGAGGAGGCGCTGCGGCTGGTGCCGGACGAGCCGTCGCGGCTGCGCGCCACGGTCCTGGCCGCGCACGCCCGCGCGCACGCCTTCAACGACAACGTCGACCAGGCACGCGAGTACGGTGCCGAGGCCCTGACGCTGGCCGAGACCCAGGACCTGCCGCGGCTGGCCACCGACGTGATCACGACGCTGGCCGGTCTGGGCGCCAAGGGCTCGGAGGACGTCCGCTCCGGGCTCGAGGAAGCCGTACGCCGCGCCCAGGAGACCGGCGCCGCGAACGCCGAGATGCGCTCGCTGTACCTGCTCGGTCGCTGGCACCAGGACCGGGCCGCGTTCCCGCCTGCCGTCGAGATGTTCGAGAAGGCCTACGCGCTCGCGGTCCGGGTCGGTCAGCCGTGGGCGCCGTTCGCGTTCGACAGCCGGCTGCTGCACGGCCAGATCGCCACCATCACCGGGGACTACGACCAGGCGCTGCGGCTCGCGGACGTCAGCGGTCAGGCGCCGCCGGCCGTTCCGGAGACTCTCCTGGCAGCGCTGGTGGTGACGGTCAAGGCGGTCC
>JBJMIP010000283.1:0-6166 GCA_045806825.1 Marmoricola sp. | reverse complement strand
GACCGGCGTACATGATCAACTGGCTCGACGTCGACTACAAGGGCTTCGAGACCGAGGTCATCCTCATCAACTGCCACATCCCGACCGGGCCCGACTCCTTCACGCTGCAGTACGGCATCACCGTGAAGAAGCCGGAGGGCATCGACGACGACACCGCGAAGTACATCGCGAAGAAGTACGCGCAGATGTTCGGCGAGGGCTTCCTCCAGGACGTGCACATCTGGAAGAACAAGGTGCCCGTCCAGAACCCGCTGCTGTGCGAGGAGGACGGCCCCGTCTACCAGCTGCGCCGGTGGTACGAGCAGTTCTACGTCGACCAGGCCGACATCGCTCCGGAGATGGTCGAGCGCTTCGAGTTCGAGGTCGACACCACCAAGGCCAACGAGTACTGGCACGAGGAGGTCGCGGAGAACCTCCGCAAGAAGGCCGCCGAGGACGCCGAGGCCGGCCGGCCCGTCCACCACTGATGGTCAGCTACACGCCCACCTCTCCCGGGACGCGGGAGGACCAGCGCCTCTACACCGAGGCCCGGCTGGTGGAGGTCGCCTGCCTGGATTGCCTCGCCACGGTCAAGGTGAAGAAGAACAGCGAGCAGCACACCGCGATCCAGTGGAACGCGGAGTCGCTGGCCCACTGCGCCGAGTTCGCCAAGGCGGCGTCCCAACCCGAGGGACGGCCCATCCGGGTCGCCTGCTCCCGGCTACGCTCCTCGATCGAGGCAGCCGTCAAGGACGGCACCATCGAGATCGGCGCAGAGGACGGTTACTAGAGACATGGCCATCGAGTCCCACGTACTCACGGTGGCCGAGGTAATCGAGGAGACGCACGACGCCAAGTCGGTCGTCTTCGACGTGCCCTCGGAGCTGCAGGAGAAGTTCGCCTACACGCCCGGTCAGTTCCTGACCGTGGCCGTGCCGAGCGAGCAGACCGGATTGGCGGCCCGGTGCTACTCGCTCTCGAGCAGCCCGCACAGCGGCCGGCACCAGATCACCGTCAAGCGCACGGTCGACGGGTACGCGTCCAACTGGATCTGCGACAACCTCAAGGCCGGAGACACGCTCCGGCTGCTGCCGCCGAGCGGGATCTTCACCCCCAAGGACATCGACGCCGACTTCCTGCTCTTCGGCGGCGGCTCGGGCATCACCCCGGTGATCTCGATCGCGCGCACCGCGCTGGAGAAAGGCACCGGCAAGGTCGTCCTCTTCTACGCCAACCGCGACCAGGACTCGGTCATCTTCGCCGCCGAGCTGGCCGCGCTGACGAACGAGTACCCGGACCGGTTCACCGTGGTGCACTGGCTCGAGTCCGTCCAGGGTCTGCCGTCCGAGGCCGGCCTGCAGCTCTTCGCCTCCTACTTCGCGACCTACACGGCGTTCTGCTGCGGCCCGGCGCCGTTCATGAAGGCCGTCGCGACCGCGCTGAAGAACCTCGACTTCCCGCGGGAGCGCCGTCACCAGGAGAAGTTCGTCTCGCTGGGTGGCAACCCGTTCGGGGACGTCGAGGAGGTCCTCGCCGCCCAGAACCAGCTGGCCGAGGCCGACGACGGCGACGACGAGGACGAGCCGAAGGCCGAGCCGGCCTTCCAGGGCACGGTCGCGCTCGAGGTCGAGCTCGACGGCGCCAAGCACACCTTCGACGACTGGACCGGGTCCGAGGTGCTCCTGGAGTTCCTGGAGAAGAAGGGCGTCGACGCGCCGTTCTCCTGCCGTGAGGGCAACTGCAGCTCGTGTGCGTGCATCGTGCTCGAGGGCGAGGTCGCGATGAAGCACAACGAGGTCCTCGACGCCGAGGACCTGGCCGACGGTATCCGGCTGACCTGCCAGTCGCTGCCGGCGAGCGAGACGCTGAAGATCAGCTACAACGGTTGAGCCCTTCGAGACGGTTGCTGCGCAACCTCCTCAGGACCTCGCTGCGCTCGGCTTAGTCCTCGTCCTCGTCGGCGTCGTCGCTGTCGTCGTGCAGCGGCAGGAACACCGACTGCTGCTTGACCCGCGGCGGGGCAACGGCGTCGGGTCCGAAAAGGCGGCGGCGCACCGGCGCAGTGAGCATGCCGACAGGCGCCGTCAGCACGTAGCTGTACGCCACGATCAGCATCGTCACGGCCGGCGCGATGATCAGTCCGGCGACGAAGGCGAGCACCAGCACGCCGGTGATCACCCGCGCCTGCTGCGTCTGCGGCGAGATCAGGTTGCGGAACGAGCGGAACCGGACCGTGCTGACCATCAGCAGCGCCGGCACCACACTGATCACCGCGGGCAGCAGGATCGAGGGACCGACCTTGTCCTTGGGGAAGTGCAGGGCGAACACGGTCGCGATGACGACAGCCGCCGCACCCGGCGACGGCATCCCGATGAAGTAGCGCTTGTCCGCGTGCGGGTCGATGGTGAAGTTGAACCGCGCGAGCCGGAAGCCCGCGCAGGCCAGCCAGAAGTACGCCGCGAGCCACGCGACGACCGGCCACTCCGGCAGTACCCAGGTGTAGACGAGGACCGCGGGCGCGAGGCCGAACGAGATCAGGTCGGCCAGGGAGTCGAGCTGGACGCCGAACGGCGAGGTGGCGCCGACCAGTCGGGCCACAGCGCCGTCCGCGATGTCCATCACGATCGCGACCGTCATCAGGATCGCGGCCCAGTGGCTGTGCCCGTTGAAGGCCAGCGGGACCGCGGAGAAGCCGCAGGCCATGTTCGCTGCGGTGAACATGCTCGGCGCGGTGACGCGCAGGCGCTCCTTCGGCGGGAGCTGGCGCAGGGAGACGACCTCGGCGCCGGAGTGCGACGCGATCCGGAAGCGTCGACGGCGCAGCAGGCGGCGCCGACGGCGTTCGGGGGAGACGGCGTCGCTCACGAGGGCCACCGGCCCAGGACGGTCAGACCGGCGACGGTCCTCTCGCCGGCAGTGACGGCGAGCTCCACCTCCGGCGGCACGAAGATGTCCATCCGGGAGCCGAACTTCATCAGGCCGATCCGGTCACCGGTCTCCAGGACGTCGCCGACCCCGATGCGGGTGACGACCCGCCGGGCAACGAGCCCCACGATCTGGCGGAAGTGCACGACGCGGATCTCGGGCCCGACGGCGCGCTCGATCGTGATGTCGCTGCGCTCGTTCTCGGTCGCGCTCTCGAACTTGTACGCCGCGTGCCACTTGCCCGGTCGGTACTGCACGTCGGTCACGGTGCCGCCGTACGGGGTGCGGTTGATGTGCACGTCGAAGACCGACAGGAAGATGCTGATCTGCTGCCAGTCGCCGTCGGGGGCGACCCCGGGCTGACCGGGACCCGCGTGCATGACCTTGCCGTCGGCCGGAGCGAGCACCGTGTTCTCGTCCGCCGATACCTCGCGCTCGGGGTCGCGGAAGAACGCCACGATCCCGACCGGCAGGAGCGCCAGCGCGGCGGCAGCACGTCGCCGGCCGGTGAGCGCAGCGAGCAGCGCCGGGACTGCCCCGACAGCAGCCGCGGGCCAGGCCTCAGGATCAATCGTTGTCGGCATGACCACCCACGATGTCGATGGCGCCGCTGGCCCGGTTGACGGCAGCGTTGACGTTCGGGGCGATCGAACCGAACCGGGCGCCGAGCTTCAGCTCCAGGGGCGCGACCACGATCTCCCCCTTGTTCTTGGTGATGCCCTTGACCACGCCGGCAGCCACCTTCTCCGGAGTCACCTTCCGGACGCCCCTCGGTAGCTCCATGCCGCTGTTGACGAACATGCCGGCGTCGCTGACGAAGCCGGGTTCCACGTTGGAGACACCGACCCCGGATCCGTGGAGCTCTTGGCGCAGTGCGTCGGCGAAGCCGCGAAGGCCGAACTTGGTGGCGTTGTACAGGGAGCTCCCCGGGGTCGCGACAATGCCGGACACGGATCCGATGAACACCAGGTGGCCCGACTTGCGCGCGCTCATCTGGGGGAGGAGCGCCTTGGCGAGCATGATCGGTGCCCGGAGGTTCACGTCCAGGTTGGCGTCGATCTTCTCGAGCGACACCTCGCTGAACAGTCCGGTGCCGGGCAGCGCCGCGTTCGCGACCAGGATGTCGATCTCGCCGGCGTCGGCCAGCAGGGCGTCCAGGGCAGCGGGGTCACCGAGGTCAGCAGCGATGCTGCGCGCCCCCAGCTCGGTCGCCAGCGGCTCCAGCACGTCGGTACGACGCCCGGTCAGCACGAGCTCTGCGCCCTCGGCCTTCAGGCGCCGCGCGATGGCGTGGCCGATCCCGCCGGTGGCGCCGGTGAGCAGCACCTTGGCTCCGTTGATTTTCACGGCCCTGAACCTACCGGAGTACGGGCTGATAAGCCCCTTTCAGACGGCGAGCTCCCACTCGATGTCGGGCCGGTCGGGTGAACCGTCGACCGCTTCCTTGCGCAGGTGGGCGAGTGCCGCGTGGATTTCAGTCGCCGAGAACTGAATTTCGCCGGGCAGTTCCGGCCAGTCGTCGCTGCTGGGATGGGCGGTCTCCACGATCGGGTGGGTGAAGCCGCTCGGCGTACGGAGCGCGAAGCCTCCGCTCCCGGTCTGCTCGATCGAGAAGCCTTCGGCGTGCTTCACCCGGTGGTCGCCGCGACAAGCCGGCCCCAGGTTGGCGGCTGTGGTCGGCCCGGCAGGCCATGGAACCCGGTGGTCGAGCTCGCAGGAGGTCGATGGGTGGTCGCAGTTGGAGCGGAAGCACGTGGTCTGGACTGACACGACCTGCTCCCAGATCGCCCGGGTGGGCGTGTAGCGCTCGGTGGACAGCTCCACGGCCCGGCCGGAGGGGTCGGTGAGCATCCGGTGCCACGTTGCTCCCGGCCGCTGGGCGATGATCCGGGCGAGACTCGCGGGAACCACTGCTCCTCCGGAGAGCACGCCCGGCTCATCGGCGAGACCCATCACGGTCTGGATCGGCACGGTCAGGTTGACGATCGGGCGTGCGTACCGGGGAACAGCGGCGTGGTCCGTGGTGCCGTTGACGAGGAGGTCGAGCGCGAGGTCGGCCCGGAGCTGTCGCAGGGTGCGCGGGTCACCGGCCGAACGGGCAGCGCGGGCGGAGAGGTCCAGGCGGTGCATCGCCAGCTGGACCTGGTCGGTGGTGCCGGCGATCTCCAACCACGAGATGCCGTTCTCGCCGTCGTTCGAGACGACCTCTCGGTTCGCGTACGAGCTCTGGAACCGGGACTCGGCGTCCGTGGCACGAAGCAGCTTGATCACGTACGCAAGCCGGTTTCGGAGCTGTCGGTGGCTGCAGGCAACGATCCCGTCCTGGCGAAGATGCTTGACGAGGAAGGGCTGGATGCGGGCGACGAAGGATACCCATTCAGCCTCGTTGTCGAGGTGGTGACGGGCTGACTCGGCAATGAGGGCCACGCGGTACTGGTCGATGCGGCCCTCGTCCGCGAGATCCCGGAGAAACCCGAAGTGCTGCTCGACCCAGATCGCGTTGTTGAGCTGTCGCCGCACCAGACCCCGAGGGACCGCCCAGAGCTCGCTCACCTCCACCTCGACCTCATGGCGTGCAGAGATCTGGGTGGGGTCGTGGTCGTCGTGCACCGCGAGGTGAAAGCGCGTTCTCCGGCGGAAGAACTCGAGCAAGGTCCTTTGGCGCGAGGCGGCCAGACGGTTCTCGGCCATCAGGTCCGCCTCGCTGGCTGCCAGCAGGTCGTGGTCAGCGAGGCGCGGAAACGGGTGCAGGGTCAAACCAACCTCTTCCTCGAAAGGTCTCGACCCCCTTCGCGAGCAACGCTAGGCGGGAGCACCGACATTCTTGGCGGCGGTCGCCGCCGTGGCTGCCATCGCGAAGATGCCGAAGGCGACCAGCGCGTGCAGGGGTGCGAGCACCAGCACGTCGTGCGAGGCCATGCCGAGAACCACCTGGAGGATCACCATCCCGAACAGGACTGCGGCGCGCCGGACGCCTCCCTCGACCTTGGCGAAGAACGCCACCACCAGGAAGACGAGAGCGAGCAGCGGCGTGACCATGAAGCCGTTGATCCCGTGGAACGCGAATCCACCGACTCCGTGGAAGTCCGGCGGGTTGTCCTCGAAGTTCTTGACCACCGCGTGGTTCAGGACTCCGCCGTCCTTGTCGACCCAGCGGAACAAGCCGGCTGTGCCGTACGCGATGGCCATCGCCTGCAGAACCACCTCGACAGCGAGGAGTGCCGCAAGGATCTGGTAGGTGCGCTTCATTGTTCGTTCCTTT
>JBJMIP010000282.1:0-7260 GCA_045806825.1 Marmoricola sp. | reverse complement strand
CGGCTCGCCCGGGCCGGCAGCCGACCAGGCCAGGTCGTAGAGGTGGTACGGCACGGGCCCGACCGAACGCGACAGCGCGGCCGTGGAGTAGCGCTCCCGCAGGCTCCGGGTCCCGGCGTCGAAACCCCCGGCGACCAGGACTGCCAGGGAGACCACCAGTGCGACGCCCGCCGAGGTCCAGGACCGGGGAGCGCGCAGGACCGGGGCGAACATCCGCCCACGCAGCACCAGCGCCAGAAGGGCGAGCACGACGAGATCGGAGAACAGCAGCAGCTGGACGGGGCTGAACGTGCTCAGCGTGCTCTCGCCGACCCCGGAGACCTGGCTGGCCTCGCTCGCCATCCGGAACGGCACCAGCTCGTCGAACCACTGGTAGAACATCAGGTCGGCCAGCAGCAGGCCCGAGACCAGGACGTCGGCCAGCACGAGCGCGCCCAACCTCCACCCGCTGCGCAGCAGCAGAGCCGGGGCGCCGAGCAGCAGCCCGGCGGCGGCGCCGAGGAGAACGGGGATCAGCGGGTTCCGCAAGCCGTCCGTCGCTTGGGCGACCGCCAGCGACTTGACCGCCACCACGAAGGCGAGGACGAGCTCGGGATGGCGGGTCAGGAACCCCGAGGTCGGGGTCGAGCGCCTGGATCCCGAGTGCTTGTTCACGGGCTATTCATCTCACAGATGGGGTCCTGCCATGGGGCGGACGTGGGAACTTGTGGATTGAAATCCCACTGAGATGATGAGAGAGTTTTCATACATTCTCTCAGGAGTCCGATGGAAACGCTCACCAGCACCGACGTGGTGCTCGACGCTGCGCTCAGCGCGTTCCTCGACTTCGGGATCCGCCGCACCAGCATGGGCGAGATCGCCCGGCGAGCGGGGATCAGCCCGGCGACGCTGTACCGCCGCTACGCGCAGAAGTCGGACGTGGTGATGGGGGTCGGGCTGCGCGAGGCCGAGCGGATGCTCGAGCACCTCGACCGGGTCATCGACGCACACGCTCCCCCGCTCGAGCAGCTCACCGCCCTGCACGTCGAGGTCGCCGACCAGCTCCGTTCCAACGCCCTGCTGCGGCGGGTGCTCGACACCGAGCCGGAGAGCGTCCTGCCGAAGCTGACCATCGAGGCCGACCCGATCCTGGACATGGGCCGCGGCTACCTCGGCGCGTTCCTCGTCCGTCTCCAGCACGAGGGCCACCTACCGGCGTACGACGTGGTGCCGGTCGTCGACGTGCTGGCCCGGCTCGCCCAGTCCGAGGTGCTGACCCCGGCCCGCGAACCGCTCACCCACGCCCAGACCGCCGCCTTCGTCCGCGACCACCTCGCCCCGATGATCCGCCTCGACGTCTCCGAAGGGACCCGATGATGACCGCCACCCTGCCCGACCACTCCGACGCAGGCGTTCCGCTCCAGAAGCCGACGCTCGAGAAGCCGACGGCCGAGCGGGTCGACCTGCCCGAACGCCCCCGTCGTTGCGCCGAGCCCGGCGGCATCCTGTGGGAGAGCGTCGGCCTGGTCACCTTCTCCTTCACCAGCGGCAGCGCGTTCCTGCTGCAGACGATGGAGCCCTCGATCGCCGCGGTCGTCGACAAGCACTCGACCTTCCGCACGGACCCGATCGGACGCGGCCTGCGCAGCCTCGCCTCGGTGATGATGTGGGTCTACGCCGACGAGGAGTCACTGGCCGAGGTCGAGCGCCTGCGCGAGATGCACTCCACCCTGGACGCCGTCGACGAGAACGGTGTCCGGCACACGGCTCTGTCCTCGGGCCCTTGGGCGTGGGTGCTGCTCACGGGCGTGCACGCGTTCACGGTCGGCGAGAAGTACTTCGGCACGCACAAGGAAGCCGTCGACGCCGACGCGATGTACGAGGAGATGAAGCAGCTGATGCGCGGCTTCAAGGTCGCGGAGAAGGAGATCCCGGAGACCTACGCCGAGTTCGAGGCGTTCTTCGAGAAGAAGGTCGTCGAGCAGCTCGACACCACCGTCGTCGCCCGTGACTTCCTCACCGGCGTCCGTCACCCCGGTCCGCCGCTGGGCATGCCCCGGGTGCTGCGGCCGGTGTGGAACCTGCTCATCAACCCGATCGGCTACGTGCAGCACCTCTCGGTCGTCGGCACCCTGCCGCCCGCCGCCCGCACGAAGCTCGGCATCACCTGGACGCGCCGCCAGGAGGCGCAGCTACGCCTCTTCGGCCGGCTCGTCGCCAAGACGGTCCCGCTGCTCCCCGAGCGGCTGCGCTACTTCCCGATCGCCTTCGAGGCCCGCCGGCTGGAGCGCGACAAGGCGCGGCTGCGCAAGGTCATCGACCTGCGCCCGATCTGAACGAGCCACCCTCGCGACTCGTCTGCACGGATCAGGCCCCTGCACGCAGCGCCGCGTACCCGGGCTTGATCACCTCGTTGATGATCCGCAGCCGCTGCTCGAAGCCCAGGAAAGCCGACTTCATCGCGTTCACGGTGACCCACTGCAGGTCGTCCAGGCCCCAGCCGAACGCGTCGACGAGGCTGACCAGCTCGTGGGTCATCGAGGTGCCGCTCATCAGCCGGTTGTCGGTGTTGACGGTGACCCGGAAGCGCAGCTCGGTCAGCAGCCCGATCGGGTGCTCCCCGATCGAGGCGGCGGCTCCGGTCTGGATGTTGGAGTGCGGGCACAGCTCGAGCGGGATCCGCTTGTCCCGCACGTACGCCGCGAGCCGGCCCAGGCGCGCTGAACCGTCGAGGTCGACGGTGATGTCATCGACGATGCGCACCCCGTGGCCCAGCCGGTCCGCACCGCACCACTGGATCGCCTCCCAGATCGACGGCAACCCGAACGCCTCGCCGGCGTGGATCGTGAAGTGCGCGTTCTCGCGCTGCAGGTACTCGAAGGCATCCAGGTGCCGGGTGGGCGGGTAGCCGGCCTCGGCGCCGGCGATGTCGAAGCCGACCACGCCGTTGTCGCGGTGGGTCACCGCCAGCTCAGCGATCTGCCGGGAGTTCGCCTGGTGCCGCATGGCGGTGAGCAGCTGGCGCACGACGATCGGGGTCCCGCCGCTGTCGGCCACCTGCGACTCGCCCTCGTCGAACCCCGCCTGGACCGCGTTGACGACCTCCTCGAGGGTCAGCCCGGCCTCGAGGTGCTGCTCGGGGGCGTAGCGGATCTCCGCGTACACGACGCCGTCCGCAGCGAGGTCCTCGACGGCCTCTCGGGCGACCCGCTGCAGGTTCTCCGCGGTCTGCATCACCGCGACGGTGTGCTGGAACGTCTCGAGGTAGCGCTCGAGCGAACCGGAGTCGGCCGCCTCGGTGAACCAGAGCCCGAGCGCCTCCGGATCGCCGGCCGGAAGGGCGTGCCCCGCCTCGGCGGCGAGCTCGACGATCGTGGCCGGACGCAGTCCCCCGTCCAGGTGGTCGTGCAGCAGCACCTTGGGTGCCGACCGGACGACGTCCCTAGTAAGTTCTCCCATGCCGTCATCCAAGCACGAGAGGTCCCGACCACCATGCGTACCTTCACCACGTTCGAGGAGATCGAGGCTGCTGCCGGCGAGGAGATCGGCACCACCGAGTGGGTCGAGATCACCCAGGAGCGGGTCAACACCTTCGCCGACGCGACCGGCGACCACCAGTGGATCCACGTCGACGTCGAGGCCGCGAAGAACGGACCGTTCGGTGGCACCATCGCGCACGGCTACCTGACCCTCTCCCTCGTCCCGTGGCTCGGGTCCCAGGTCTTCGACCTCGCGACGCCCGGTGCCAAGCTCAACTACGGCGTCAACAAGGTCCGGTTCCCCAACCCGGTGCTCGTCGGGTCGAGCGTCCGCGCCCGGGTGTCGGTCAAGGAGGTCATCGACATCCCGGCCGGCAAGCAGCTCACCCTCGGCTACGTCGTGGAGATCGACGGCCAGGACAAGCCGGCCTGCGTGGCCGAGACGGTGGTCCTGCTCCTCGCCTGATGGCGGTGGGAGGATCGGGTCATGGCTGACCCGGTCTCGTTCCGTGGCGGCATGAACGTGCCAGGACCGATCGGCCGGGCCAACGCCACCTTTCCCTTCGCCGAACTCGTCATGACGGGCCCGTCCATCACCCTTCGCCCGCGATGGCTCGGGCACGGCATGTTGTCCGCGGTGCGGACCTCGGCGGCTGACATCGAAGCGGCGTACCGGGTGCGGCGGCTGCCGTTACGAGCCGGCATCGGCATCCGGTTGAGGAACGGAACCGTCGTCTTCTTCTGGACGTGGCGGGAGGCCCGCGTGCTCGCGGCGCTGGCGGCCCACGGCGTGCACGTGGAGCCGGGAAGCCACCGTGCCCGTGGCGTGTACCGGATCCGGAGCTCCCCTGAGGCGATGGCCGTTCTGCCGGCTACCTCCGTCCTGCTCCGAGCGCTGACTCCGGCGCTCGTGCTCCCCGGTACAGCGCTGGCCGTTGTACTCGTGCTCGTGAACCCCTCGTGGCACACCAGCGCATTCGCGATCGCCGGTTGGACCACTCTGGTCAGCGGAGTCGCCTTCGTCTGGGGCCGAGGACAGCGGCGCTAGCCGGACCCGGAGGCGACCCACCACGCAGCGACCTGAGCCCGGGAACGCAGGCCGAGCCGCAGCCGGATCCGCTCGAGGTGCCCCTCCGCGGATCGCTCCTCGATACCCAGGTGCTCGCCGATCTCACGATTCGTGAGGCCCTGCGCGACCAGGGCAGCCACCTCCCGTTGCCGCGCGGTCAGGCTCGGCTCCGCGGCATCCGCCTCGACCGGCAGTCCGAGGAACGAGCGGACGACGGCGACCAGGCCGGCGGTGTCCCCGTCGTACGGCAGGTGGGAGCGACCCGGGAGCACTTCGAGCCGGGCTCCACTGATGCCGGCGGCGACCACCCGGGCCTGGTGCAGCGGCGCAGCCCGGTCCTGCTCGCGGTGCACGACCAGCGTCGGCGCATGCACCTGACCAAGATCCTCGGTCACGTCGATCCGATGGCACAGCGCCAGCAGCGCGGTCGCGGTCTCGGCACTCGCAGCCTCGCGCTGGTACGTGCTCAACGCCGCCCGCGTGCCCGGGCTCGCGTCCGGCGCGAAGATGTCCGTCAGCAGGTCCGAGCCCAGCCCCCAGTGGGTGGCGACCAGGTTCCGCACCTGCTCGAGGACCTCAGGCTCGCCGACGTCGGCTCCGCGGGCCCAACCGCCCACGAGAGCCAACCGGTCCACCGATGCGGGGTTCCTGGCCGCCCAGGCGATCGTCAGCGGAACACCGAGCGAGCTGGCCACCACGTCGGTGCGGTCGATCCCCGCATCGGCCAGGACCGCGGCGACGACCTCGAGCTCGCGCTCCAGGCTGGGCTCCCCCGGGTTCGCCCGCTCGGAGAGCCCGCACCCTGGCCGGTCGTAGCGGACCAGCGTGCGCCCGCGACCCAGTCGCTCGAGGAAGTCGCGTTCAGCCGGCAGCGCCCAGCTCAGCTCGAGGTGGCTCAACCAGCCGCCGACCAGGAGCAGCGGCGGCCCCTGCCCGGCCCGGGCGTAGACGACCTCGGCGCCAGCAGGCGTCCGGGTCGAGAACAGCTTCTGCTCCACGTCCCCAGCGTGCCAGCCGCGCGCGTGAGAAGTGGGGTAGTTTCCCGCCTGCGCCGCTCCCTGCCCGCGGGAGAACCTGGCTGCTATGACGGTGATCGAGACGAAGCCTGCCCGTTCCACGCCCCGTGCCGCGCTGGCCGTGACCTACGCGGCGCTCTGCTACCTGGCCTTCCTGGTCGCGTTCGCGTGGTCGGTGGCGTTCCTCGCCGACACGGTGGTGCCGCGGACCGTGGACAGCGGCGGACCGGCCGCGCCGACCTGGGCTGCCGTGGTGCTCGACGCCGCGCTGCTCGGCGTCTTCGCCGTCCAGCACACCGTGATGGCACGGCAGGGCTTCAAGGGATGGCTCGCCGGTCGGCTGCCGGCGTACGTCGAGCGGTCGACGTACGTGCTGGCTTCCTCCGCAGCACTCGGACTCGTGTTCTGGCAGTGGCGCCCGATCCCGCACGTGCTCTGGCACGTCCACGGCACCGTCGCGCGGGACGCGATCTGGGCGCTGTACCTGCTGGGCTGGCTGTGGGTGACCGCGATGACCTACGCGATCGACCACTGGGACCTCGTCGGGATCCGGCAGGTGCGGCGGTTCGTGCGGGGCACCTCCGAGGACCCGCCGGCCTTCGCTCTACCGCTACCGCACCAGCTCGTCCGGCACCCGATGATGGTCGGCTTCTTCCCGGCCTTCCTGGCGGCGCCCACGATGACCGGCGGGCATTTGCTCTTCGCGGTGCTCGGCTGTGGCTACATCCTGGTCGGCGTGAGGTTCGAGGAGCGCGACCTGAACCGCGCGTTCCCCGAGTACGCCGCGTACGCCGCACGCACCCCAAGGTTCCTGCCCCGGCTCACCCGGTCTCGACTCTCCCGCAGCTAGCGGGGGCGCACTCATCCACCGTCGGCGGCGATCCGGTCGATGATCAACGGCTCCGCCTCGTACGCCGTCCCGGCGGGCGACACGTCGTAGCCGCCCTCAAGCGCGGCGAGCGCCCGGTCGAACCGCTCGGGCTCGTCGGTGTGCAGCGTCATCAGCGGCTGCCCGGCGGTGACGGTGTCGCCGGGGCGGGCGTGCCAGACCACACCGGCGCCGGCTTGGACCGGGTCCCCCAGCGCCGCGCGCCCGGCTCCGAGGCGCCAGGCGGCCAGGCCGACCGCCATCGCGTCCAGCCGGGTGAGCACGCCGTCGACGGGAGCCGCGACGTCGTGGGTCTCGCGGGCGATCGGCAGTGCCGCGTCCGGGTCGCCACCCTGGGCGGCGATCATCGCCTTCCACGCGTCCATGGCCGCGCCCGAGGCGAGCACGTCGGCCGGGTCCACGTCGTCCTTGCCGGCCCCGGCGAGCATCTCCCGGGCCAGCGCGAGGGTCAGCTCGACCACGTCGGCGGGACCGCCGCCGGCGAGCACCTCGACCGACTCGCGGACCTCGAGCGCGTTGCCCGCGGTCAGGCCGAGCGGGGTGGACATGTCGGTGAGCAGCGCCACCGTCCTGGTACCGGCGTCGGTGCCGAGCGCCACCATCGTCTCGGCGAGCTCGCGAGCCAGCGCCTGGTGCTTCATGAACGCGCCGGTGCCGACCTTGACGTCGAGCACCAGGGCGCCGGAGCCCACCTTCACGTCGAGGACCAGGGAACCGGTCCCCTCCGCGATCTTCTTGCTCATGATCGAGGAGGCGATGAGCGGGATCGACTCGACGGTGCCGGTGACGTCACGTAGCGCGTAGAGCTTCTTGTCCGCAGGCGCGAGG
>JBJMIP010000281.1:0-25627 GCA_045806825.1 Marmoricola sp. | reverse complement strand
TGGCGGTCGAAGGTGCGCGGCGTCGACGCGATCCGGAAGTTCGCCACGGCCGCACCCGAGGGGGTGAAGCGCAGCTCCGGGTCGTCGACGAGGTTGCCGACGACGGTGACGTAGGTGTCTCCGTTGAGTGCCATGTGGTCTCCGTTTTCTCCGGTCAGACGCTCAGTGAGCGTCGGGACGAAGGACCTTAGTGCGAAGCACCGACTCGTTCAGCGTGAGCTGGCGGTCGAGCTCCTTGACGGTGGCCGGCTCGGCCTGGAGCGTGACGACGGCGTAGATGCCCTCGGCGTTCTTGTTGATCTCGTACGCGAGGCGACGACGACCCCAGACGTCGACGTTCTCGACGACTCCGCCGTCGTTGCGGACGACGTTGAGGTACGTGTCGAGCGACGGTGCAACCGTCCGCTCTTCGAGCTCCGGGTCGAGGATCACCATGAATTCGTAGTTACGCATAGCGTTCTCCACCTCCTTCGGACTTGGCGGCCACGGCGTTTCCGTGGCAGGAGGGCTGTGCGTTGTCGACCCCTCATCGGGAGAGGGAGACGCGCAAGAGTAACCGGAGCGGGGCCACCGGAGCCAATCGGCGGATCCACAGGTCGGTCGCAGATCACCAGCGCGCGGTGCCTGTGAGGTGTCCCTGGGCGGCGAGCCGGCGCCGCGAGATGACCAGCGGTACGACGGCAGCGCGTCCGAGGGCTGCTGAGATGCCGACCACGAGCACGTCGTAGGTCCTGCTGCCGTAGCCCACGTGGACGATGCCGAGGGGCACCCGCGCCGCCACCGCTCCGAGGAGGCCTGCGACCACGACGTGCACGGCCTGGACGCTGACCGACCGGCAGCTCACGTGGAGCAGGAGGGTGGCGGGAGCCCAGGCGAGCACGCCGAAGGATGCCGCGGCGAGCGCGCACATCGGGACGTAGAGCGCCAGCACCGCGAGTCCGTCAGCGACGTCGTAGAACTGCAGCGACGGCAGCATGAAGAGGAGCCCGAACAGCACGCAGCTGACCCCGATCCCCGCGGCGTACCCGACGATCCCCGGCGTGTTCGGTGGCCGCGTCATCGCCGGCCCCGCTCCACGGCGACGGGGATGACGCACGCACGACCGCTCGCCATGGCGAGCGGGAGCCCGAGGACCACGACGAGGTGCTCGGTCCGGCCGACGGTGATCATGCTGAGGAGGGCGAAAACGGCGAACCCGATGGCGAAGGCCGCGAGGTAGCCCCCGAACCCCGGCGTCCCCGCCCCGTCCCTCATCTCGGCTCCAGCGCGACGCCGAGGGCCGAGCGCACCTGCTCGACCACCGCACCGCCCCACGGCAGGCGGGCGACACGCATCATCGGGGCGATCAGCGGCGCCGTGGCCTCCACCAGCCGGCGGGTGCGCTCCTGGCCGGGGCTGCGGTCGGTGACCCAGAAGAGCGTGACGCCGAGGTGGCAGAGCCAGAGCAGGTCGGGAAGCATCGCGCGCACCTTCTCCGGCACCTTCGGGACCGCACCGGCCACGACCTCGCGGTAGATCGCCTGCGACTGCTCGCGGGCCGGCGCCGAAGACTCGCTCAACGGGTTGCTCGGGCTGTCGGGGGAGATCGCGATGCCCACGAACGCCGAGCCGAACCCGTGGTAGTCACCGATCACGTCGAGGAAGGCGTGCTCGACCGCGCGCAGCCGATCGAGCAGCGACCCGCCACGGGCCAGCACGACGGCGGCCCGCTCGGCGTGCTCGGTCTGGATGCGCAGGTAGAACGCCTGGACCAGCTCGTCCTTGCTGCCGAACCAGTAGTAGGCGTTGCTCGGGGTCACTCCGGCCTCGGTGGCGATCGCGCGCATCGTCGTCGCGGCGTACCCGCGCTCCTCGAACAGGCGCAGCGCGGTGTCGAGGATCAGCTGCCGGGTGTCCTGCTTCGGGCTCATGGTCCGAGTGTATTTGAACATGTTCAAATCACCAAGCCCCCGCGTGGAGAGCCTAGGTTGCCGGCATGGATGCAGGGCACCTCGCCAGTGCGGTGCTGATGGCCTCCGGCGCCGCCGGGATCGCGATCCCCGGCCGAGCTGCCCAGGCGCTCGAGCTCGGCCCGGGCACCGCCGCGCTGCTCACTGCCGGGCGACGTGGTCGGTGAGGGCTCCTAGGCTGGCCCCATGAGCGCATCCTCCCTGGCCATCGGAGCCCACGTCGAGCAGACCGACCCGATCGCGGAGGCGCAGGCGCGCGGCACCACCCTGGTCCAGTTCTTCCTCGGCGACCCGCAGGGCTACAAGGGCCCGGAGATCCGGTACGCCGGCGGGACAGCCGGCCTGCGCGCGGATGCCGAGGCGGCAGGGATCGACCTGTACGTGCACGCGCCGTACATCGTGAACGTCGCGACCACGAACAACCGGATCCGGATCCCCAGCCGCAAGCTGTTGCAGCAGCACATGGATGCTGCCGCTGAGATCGGCGCCAAGGGGCTGATCGTGCACGGCGGTCACGTCAACGCAGGCGACGACCCGGCCAAGGGTTTCGACAACTGGCGCAAGGCGGTGGAGGCGACCGACCTGAAGATCCCCCTGCTGCTGGAGAACACCGCCGGCGGTGAGCACGCGATGGCGCGCCACCTCGACCGCATCGAGTCCACGTGGACCGCGATCCAGCAGGCCGAGGGCGCCGAGAACGTCGGTTTCTGCCTCGACACCTGCCACGCCTGGGCCGGCGGCATCGCGCTGAGCGAGGCGGTCGAGAAGCTGCACGCGATCACCGGCCGGATCGACCTGGTCCACGCCAACGACTCGCGCGACACCTTCGACTCCGGTGCCGACCGGCACGCGAACTTCGGCCAGGGCCAGCTCGACCCCGACGAGTTCGCCTCGGTGGTGCGCGACGCCGGCGCGCCCGTGATCTGCGAGACGCCCGGTGGTGCGGCCGAGCACAAGGACGACATCGCCTGGATGCGGGCGCGCCTGTGAGTCCCGCGCTCTCGCGCCGCGCCCTGCTCGCGGCCGCGGGAGCCACCGCGCTCGCCGGGTGCGCGTCGGGCAAGCACGACAGCTCGGCCGACGGCGGCCGGATCGCCTACGGCTCGGACCCGAGCCAGTACGGCGTCCTCGCCCGGCCCTCGGGCACCGCGAGGGGCCTGGTCGTGCTGCTGCACGGCGGCTTCTGGCTCCAGCAGTACGGCGCGTCGCTGATGGACCCGATCGCCGCGGACCTGCAGCGGCGCGGGTACGCGACCTGGAACCTGGAGTACCGGCGGATCGGCAGCGGCGGGGGATACCCCGCGACCTTCGCCGACGTCGCGAGCGGCATCGAGAAGACCCGCGACCTCGGCATCCAGGCGCCGTTGACCGTGATCGGGCACTCCGCCGGAGGGCACCTCGCCGTCTGGGCGGCCTCGCGCAGCGAGCGCACCCCGGGCGGGAAGCCGAAGGTCCTGGCCGACACCACCATCTCGCTCTCCGGCGTGCTGGACCTGCGGGCGGCGGCTCGCGAGCAGCTCGGCAACGGGGCGACGGTGCAGCTCATGGGCGGCACACCCGAGGCGCTGGCGAACGACTACACCTGGTCCGATCCGACGCAGCTCGTCCCGGCGTACGGTTCGGTGAGCGCGGTGCACGCGCGCGCGGACCACAACGTGCCGCTGACCCAGAGCACGACGTACGTGAACGCCGATCTCGCCGCCGGTGGTGCGGCCGGGCTGGTCACGGTACCGGGCGACCACTTCGACCTGATCGACCCGGGAAGTGCCGCCTGGGCGAAGGTCGTGACCCTGCTCGGACGCTGATCGGCTCGCGAACGACGTCAAGCTCGGCGAATGTCATGCGGCTACATGCATCTCGCCCAGTTTCACCGGGTACCCGGTGAAACCCGTGACCCGTGAGGTGGTCGAGGTCACGACCCGAGCGAGGCCCGGACGACCTGCTTCGCGCCAGCCCCTAGGCTCGTTCCCGATGTCCCCCACCAGTGCGACCACGCCCTTGTCCGTCCGGACGATCTCCGGTCCGGAGCACCTCGCCTTCCTGCGCACCCGCGAGTCCGCCTCGTTCCTGCAGACGCCCGCGTGGGCGCAGGTGAAGAAGGAGTGGCGGGCCGAGTCGCTCGGCTGGTTCCGCGACGGGACGCTCGCGGGGGTGGCACTGGTGCTCTACCGCCAGCTCCCGAAGGTCAAGCGCTACCTGGCCTACCTGCCCGAGGGCCCGGTCATCGACTGGTCCGGTGACGACCTGTCCGCCTGGCTCGACCCGATGGCCGCGCACCTGAGGAAGCAGGGCGCGTTCGGCATCCGGATCGGGCCGCCGGTGATCACCCGGCGCTGGGATGCGGCCGTGATCAAGGAGGGCATCGCCGACGACACCGTCACCTCGCTCACCGCGCTGGCGCCGACCGAGCGCAGCCCGAGCGGTGCCGCGGTCGTCTCCCAGCTCCGCGAGCTCGGCTGGGTCTGCCAGTCGGTCGAGGGCGGGTTCGCCGCGGGCCAGCCGCAGTACAACTTCTGGGTCCGGCTGGCCGACGAGGACGGGCCGCTGAGCGAGGAGGCCGTCCTCGCCGGGATGAACCAGCAGTGGCGGCGCAACATCAAGAAGGCTGCGAAGGCCGGCGTCGAGGTCAGCCTCGGCGGCACCGATGACCTGCCGGCGTTCCACGAGCTCTACGCGCACACGGCCGAGCGCGACCACTTCACTCCGCGCCCGCTCTCCTACTTCCGCACCATGTTCGAGGCGCTGGGCAGCGAGGAGCCGGACCGGATCCGGCTCTACCTGGCCCACCACGAGGGTGACCTGGTCGCGGCGACGATCTGGATCCGGGTCGGCACCCACAGCTGGTACTCCTACGGCGCCTCCTCGACCGAGAAGCGCGACGTACGCGGGTCGAACGCCGTGCAGTGGCAGATGATGCGCGACGCGCTCGCCGCCGGCGCGACGGTCTACGACCTGCGCGGCATCACCGAGACCCTCGCCGCCGACGACCCGCACCTGGGCCTGATCCAGTTCAAGGTCGGAACCGGCGGCGAGGCGGTCGAGTACGTCGGGGAGTGGGACCTCCCGCTCAACCGCGCGATCTACGCTGCCTTCCAGCTCTACCTCAGGAGGCGCGGATGAGTCTGGTGCTCGACGTCGACGGCGACCGCTGGCGCGCCCACCTCCGCGGCGTCGCCGAGGCCCGACCCGGTCTGGTGCCGGTGATCAAGGGCAACGGCTACGGGTTCGGGCTGGCCCGGCTGGCGCGCAAGTCCGCGTGGCTCGGCGTCGACAGCGTCGCGGTCGGCACGCCCGGTGAGGTCGCCGAGGTCGCGAGCCGCTTCGACGGAGACGTCGTCGTGCTCACCCCCTGGCGCTCCTTCGAGGCGCCGCTGCTCGAGGGTGTCGCAGCCGACCGCGTGATCCACACCGTCGGTCGCACCGAGGACCTCGCCGCGCTCGCCGGCCACCACGACCACCCGCGCGTGGTGCTCGAGCTGATCACCTCGATGAAGCGGCACGGGTTCAGCGCCCGCGACCTGCGCGACGCCGTGGCGCAGGCCCGCGCCGGCGGCGTACGCATCGAGGGCGCCTCGATCCACCTGCCTCTCGGGCGTGGTGGCGCGAACCTCGCCGAGGCCGAGGCCCTGATGACCGACCTGGTCGCTGCCGGCCTCCTGGAGACCGCGCACGGGACGCCGACCCTGTGGGTCTCGCACCTGGGCGCGGACGACGCCGCCACGCTCGCCGCGCGCTACCCCGAGCTGCGGATCCGCCAGCGCAGCGGCACCGAGCTCTGGCTCGGGGACCGCAGCGCGCTGCGCGTCACCGCGCACGTCCTCGACAGCCACCCCGTCCGTCGCGGCGAGGTGTTCGGGTACCGCGGCCGCACGGCACCGCGCAACGGGACGATCCTGGTGGTCTCCGGCGGGACCGCGCACGGCATCGGCCTGGAGTCACCGACCGGCGAGACGAGTGCCCGGGCCCGGGTCGGGTCGCTGGCGCGCGGCGGCCTGGACGCGGTCGGGTTGGCGCGCTCTCCGTACACGGTCGACGGCAAGGGCCGCTACTTCGCCGAGCCCCCGCACATGCAGTCCTCGATGCTGTTCCTGCCCTCAGGTACGAGCATCCCCGCGGTCGGCGACCAGGTCGAGGTCCGGGTGCGCTTCACCGCCACGACCTTCGACGCCGTAGACGTCTCGTAGCTCGTCCTCGTCGAGGTCGTCGAGCTCGTCCTCCCACTGCGGCTCGGCGGTCCAGATGTCGCGGACCACGATCGCGGCCAGGTAGAGCTCACCGAGGATCCGTACGAGGATCGCCACGTGGTACGCCGTCGTCGGCTCGCCGGTGCCCGAGGGCGCCAGCCAGCCACCGAGGTAGAGCCAGACCGCCACGAAGTACAGGAGCTCGCACGCCTGCCAGATCAGCAGGTCGCGCCAGCGCGGCCGCGCGAGCACGGCGAGCGGCAGCAACCACAGCACGTACTGCGGTGAGTAGACCTTGTTGACCACGAGGAACGCGGTGACCACCAGGAAGGCGATCTGGGCCACCTGCGGACGACGCTTCGCGGCCAGGCCGAGCACGAGGATCGCGCCGCAGGCGATCACGAAGATGATGCCCGAGACCACGTTGATGGTGTGCGCACTGGTGGTGTGGCCGCGCTGGGCGAGCACCAGCCAGAACGACCCGAGATCGGCGCCCCGCGAGGAGTTGAAGGACCAGAAGACCTTCCAGGCCGAGGCGTTGCCGAGCAGTGCCGGGAGGTTCACCACGATCCACGCGGCGGTCGCTGTCGCCACCGCCACCGCGATCCGCTCGGGCCGGCGCCGGCGGATCGCATCGACGAGGAAGGCGCCGAGCAGGAACAGCGGGTACAGCTTGGTGGCGCACCCGATGCCGACCATCACCCCGGCCCACCCCGGTCTACCTCGGGTCCACGCCCACAGCGCCCCGGCGGTGAAGAACACCGCGAGCAGGTCCCAGTTGACCAGCGCACTGGCCAGCAGCACCGGGGACAGCGCCAGGCCCATGGCGTCCCACGGTCGCCCGGGGCTGGCGCCGGCGAGGAAGTAGACCGCGCCGAGGCCGAAGACGAAGAGCAGCACCGCGGTGACCAGGAAGTAGGTGTTGACCTCCTTCGCCATCCCCGGCAGACCCCACAGCGCACCGGTGGTCGTGTCGGCGCGCACCGACTGCGAGGGGGCCGAGGGCATCAGCGCGGTGACCTCGGAGGCCGCCCACGCGAAGTAGGAGATGACCGGTGGGTACTCCATGGCCGGGTAGCGGCCGTTGCTCTGGCCGTAGGGCCACTTGTGCTCCGCGAACCCGCGCCCGGTGTAGAGGTAGGGGACGTCGGAGTAGCACATCTTGGAGTAGCGGACGGTCTCGCTGTCCCAGTGCGTCTGCCCGCACGGGTAGTCGCGCACCAGGCTCAGCCCGAAGACGATCGTGAACACTGCCATCATCACCCGCACCGGCGTCCACCAGGAGCCGGCACGCGCCCGGTCGCCGACCGGGCCCCCGACGACCTCGCTCAGGACCTCCGCGACGCCGTCGTCGCGGCTGGGCTGGATCACGGATTCGGCGGACAGGTGTTCGGCCCGACGATGGGCGGGACGCAGGACGGGGTCGGTGTCGTGGTCGTCGGAGGCGGCGTGCTGACTGGTGCCGTCGGCGTGGTGACCGGGGCCGAGGGCGTGTTCGACGGGGTGTTCGTCTTCTTCGGCGGCTTCGGCTTGAACGTCGGGGCCGGCGCGTGACCGGTGTCCGGTGCGTTGAGCGTCAGCTTGGCCGCCGGCGGGAAGTCGACGGTGGGCACGCCCTCCATCTCCAGCTTCATGATCGCGGTCCACGTGTGCGTGGGGAAGTTCGCGCCGTAGAACGGGTCGAGGTAACCCTCGAGCGACTTGCGCCCGTTGCCCCGCACGTACATCACCGCGGTGGAGACCTGCGGGGTGAAGCCGACGAACCACGACGAGATGACCTGACCGTTCTGGTCGGTCGCGGTGCCCGTCTTGCCGCCGGCCGGGCGGCCCAGGTTGTTCGCGTACGCGCCGGTGCCGCCCTTGATGGTCTGCTGCAGGGCGTAGCTGACGTTCGAGGCGATGTCGGCGCTGATCGCACGCTTCGAGGTCTTCGGCGCGGTGTAGAGCACCTCGCCGTCACTCGCGCGGGTGACCTTCTGCACGACGTACACGCCGTGCTCGAGACCACCGTCGGCGATCGTCGAGTACGCGTTGGCCATCGTCACCGGGCTCACCGAGGCGAACCCGAGCGCGATGCTCGGCACCGCGTCGAGCTTGGTGCTGGTCGGGATGCCCATGGCGTAGGCCATGTCGCGGATCTTCGCCGGGCCGTCGGGGATCGACTCGGTCAGGTCGACGTACGCGGTGTTGACCGACTCCTGGGTCGCCTTGACCAGGTCGATCTTCGAACCGTAGCTGTGCCCGTCGCCCTGGCCCTCGTTCTTGATGGTGTCGCCGTTGGGGAGCCGGTACGGCGAGAACCCCTGGAACGTCGACTTCAGCGTGAAGCCCGCCTTGAGGCCGGCCGCCAGCGCGAACGGCTTGAAGGAGGAACCCGGGGCGTTGCCGAGGGTGGCCCAGTTGAGCTGGCTCTTGAGGTAGTCCTGGCCGCCGTAGAAGCCGAGCAGCGCGCCGGTCTTGGTGTCCACCGAGGCGGCCGCGGCGTGCAGCTGCTTGAGACCCGTGGGCTTCTCCTGGTCCACGCCGGCCTTCGTCGCGTCCATCGCCTTCTGGGTGAAGGTGGTGGTGACCTTCAGGCCGCCGCCCTCGATCTCGGCGTCGGTGAAGCCGTGCTTGAGCAGCTCGCTCTTGACCATGTCGAGCATGAAGCCGGTCTGACCGCCGAGGGTGTTGCTGGTCGCCTGCTTGGCGAGCTTGGGGAGCTTGTCCCTGACCCGGTCGGCGGTCGCTGCGTCGAGGTTGCCGGCACTGACCATGCCGTCCAGGACGTAGTCGTAGCGGCTGATGAGCGCCTGGCGCGCGGCGTCGTTGCGGTCCGGGCTCAGGTAGTTCGGCGAGTTCACGATCGCCGCGAGCATGGCGGACTGGGCGACGTTGAGCTTCTTGGCCGGAATGTTGAAGTAGGCCAGCGATGCCGCCTGGACGCCGTAGGCCCCACGGCCGAAGTAGATGGTGTTGAGGTATCCCTCGAGGATCTGGGACTTCGACTGCTGCTGCTGGATCTTCAGCGACAGGAAGGCTTCCTTGATCTTGCGCTTGAAGGTGCGCTCCTGGTTCAGGTACAGGATCTTCACGTACTGCTGGGTGATCGTGGACGCGCCCTGGGTCGCGTTGCCCCGGGCGTTGGAGAAGGCAGCGCGCAGGATCCCCTTGGGGTCGATGCCCTTGTTGGTCCAGAAGGTGCGGTCCTCGGCGGCGACCACGGCGTCCTGCATCGGCTTGGCGATCTCCGAGAGCGGGACCGACTCACGGTTCTGGGTCGCGAACCGGCCGATCTTCGCCTTGCCGTCGGCGTAGTAGACGTTGGTCGTCTGCGCCTGGAACGCCGTGTTCGGGTCCGGGATCTTGGTGTTCTTGTAGGCGAAGTAGAAGATCGAGACCAGCAGCAGGGTGCCCACCAGGCCGGCGATGAGCGTGTACTTGACGATCTTGCGGGCCAGCTCCTTGCGGGTGAGCTTCTCCTTGCGGCCCTTCGGGCTACCGGGGCCCTTGGCGGCCCCCCGCGCGGGCGTCGCACGCCGGGAGGTCGCGGCCTTCTTCGCGGGGCGCTTGGCGGCGCCGCCGCCTCCGGGGGGCCTCGGGGTGCTCGAACTCACTCGGTGTCTCCAGGGGAAGCGTGCTGGTCGGGGGCTGGACCAGCCTACGGCTTGGATCCTGACGCTGACCTGTCAGCCCACGTGCGGTGTGGCGCGACTCTCCCAGGTGAACGGCGGATGAATTGGATTTGCGATATATCGATGCGATAGGTTACTTCGATAGCACCGTTCGATATGACGAACGGAAACGACGAAAGCAGACCAGATGCCGCCGAGCAAGGGCGCGACCCTCGAGCTTGCAACGCTCGGGCTCCTCCAGGAGTCCCCGCTGCACGGCTACGAGCTCCGCAAGCGCCTCAACCTGCTCCTGGGCTGGACCCGTCTGCTCTCCTACGGCTCGCTCTACCCGGCGCTCAAGCGGATGCTGCGCGCCGGCTGGATCACCGAGGTCGTCGCCACCAACCCCGCCGTCTCGCGCCGCCAGCGGATCGTCTACCAGATCACCCCGGCGGGCACCGAGTACTTCGCCTCCGAGATCACCGAGGCCGGCCCCGCCGCGTGGGAGGACGAGAACTTCAACATGCGGTTCGCGTTCTTCTCCCGCACCGACGCCGCCGTCCGGCTGCGGATCCTCGAGGGGCGCCGCTCGCGCCTCCAGGAGCGCCTGGACCGCACGCGCGCCCTGGCCAGCGGGTCGGACCGGTACCAGACCGAGCTGCGCCGCCACGCCGCCGAGTCCGTCGAGCGCGAGGTGCGCTGGCTGACCGACCTGATCGAGGCCGAGCGCTCCAACTCCGATCGCAGCGGCGACCGGCCCCACCGCACGTCACGACCCACCAGCACCCCGGTCGTGCCGACCGACATCAGCACCGAAATCAGTTAGCTAGAAAGCAGGAGGAGAAGCCATGGCGAAGGTTCGCGTAGGCATCGTGGGAGTGGGCAACTGTGCCAGCTCCCTCGTCCAGGGCGTCGAGTACTACAAGAACGCCGACCCGTCCGGCACCGTGCCGGGCCTGATGCACGTCATGTTCGGGGACTACCACGTCTCCGACGTGGAGTTCGTCGCCGCGTTCGACGTCGACGCCAAGAAGGTCGGCTTCGACCTCTCGGACGCGATCAACAACTCGGAGAACAACACCATCCGCATCAGCGACGTTCCGCCGACCGGCGTCACGGTGCTGCGCGGTGTGACCAACGACGGTCTCGGCAAGTACTACCGCGAGACGATCGAGGAGTCCGACGCAGAGCCGGTCGACATCGTCCAGGCACTCAAGGACGCCCAGGTCGACGTGCTCGTCTCCTACCTCCCGGTGGGCTCCGAGGTCGCTGACAAGTACTACGCGCAGTGCGCGATCGACGCAGGCGTGGCCTTCGTCAACGCCCTGCCCGTCTTCATCGCCTCCGACCCCGAGTGGGCCAAGAAGTTCGAGGACGCCGGCGTCCCGATCATCGGTGACGACATCAAGAGCCAGGTCGGCGCCACCATCACGCACCGCGTGATGGCCCGCCTGTTCGAGGACCGCGGCGTGGTGCTGGACCGCACCTACCAGCTCAACGTCGGCGGCAACATGGACTTCAAGAACATGCTCGAGCGCGAGCGCCTGGAGTCCAAGAAGGTCTCCAAGACCCAGGCCGTGACCTCGAACCTCAGCGGTGCGCTGTCCGGCAAGGTCCACGACCGCAACGTGCACATCGGCCCGTCCGACTACGTCGCGTGGCTCGACGACCGCAAGTGGGCCTACGTCCGCCTCGAGGGTCGTGCCTTCGGTGACGTTCCGCTGAACCTCGAGTACAAGCTCGAGGTCTGGGACTCCCCGAACTCGGCCGGCATCATCATCGACGCGATCCGGGCGGCGAAGATCGCCAAGGACCGCGGCATCGGTGGCCCGCTGCTGTCCGCGTCGTCGTACCTGATGAAGTCCCCGCCGGTTCAGCGCCCCGACGACGAGGGTGCGGCTTCGGTCGAGGCCTTCATCCGCGGCGACGTCGAGCGCTGACCTTCAGCACATCCAGCAACTGATTTCGGCGTCGAGCCCCGGACCTCCTGGTCCGGGGCTCGACACATTTCCGGCCGTTTAACGTTCGATTTCGTCCCCGACAAGGGGATGCGCCACGCCGGAGCGGTCACCTACGGTGACCGCCATGAGCGATGACATTCCGACCCCGCCGCCGTCCGAGGGTGCCGCACCGCCGCCTGGGCCTCCGTTGCCCTCCTACGGCAGCACCCCGCCGCCCCCGCCGGGCTACGGCGCACCGCCGCCCCCGCCCAGCCCGTACGGCGCCCCGCCTGCCGGCGCCGGCGGCTACAGCGGCGTCGATGCCATCAAGTACGGCTGGGAGAAGTTCTCGAAGAAGCCGGGCGAGCTCCTCGTCCCCGCCCTCATCGTGATCGGCTCGGTCGTCGTGCTCGAGATCGTCCTGCAGGTCATCCTGCGCGCGACCCTGCTCAGCACCCACGACTGCACCCGGACGATCTTCGGCCAGAGCGTCGAATCCAAGTGCGGGCCCGGCTTCCTCGTCAGCATCTTCGGTACCGCGCTCGCGGGACTGGTGGTCAGCTTCGTCAGCCAGATGCTCGGCGCAGGCCTGATCAAGTCGGCCCTGAACGTCGCGGACGGCCTGCCCGTCAACGCCGGCGACGTGTTCGGCTGGGCGACCAAGCCGAATGTCGTCACCACCGCGGCGATCGTCTCCGGAGCTACCTTCGTGGGCACGCTGCTCTGCTACCTGCCCGGCCTCATCGTCGGCTTCCTGACGGCGTTCGCGATGTTCTTCGTCGTCGACAAGGACCTCGCCCCGATGGACGCCGTCAAGGCGAGCGTCTCCTTCATGACGAGCCACCTCGGTGACACGATCGTGTTCTACCTGCTCGCGATCGTGACCATCGTCGTCGGCCTGATCCTCTGCCTGGTCGGCGTACTGGCGGCGATCCCGGTGGTCCTCGCCGCTGCGGCGTACACCTTCCGCGTCCTGCACAACGAGCCGGTCTCGCCGGTCGCCTGATCCACCAGCATCCATTCACGCCCGGCATCCACCTAGGATGCCGGGCGTGACTGCTACCGGGGCCCTGCCCGCCTCCCGGCCCCGTCCGCGCGCCTTCCGCAGCGCCGTGCGGCTGCTCGGCCCGCACCCGGAGCGGGTGCTGGTCCCCGCCACCGCGCTCACGGTCCTCGGGCTGGTCGCCAACGTGCTGCTGCAGTGGCTGATCGGCCTGTACGTCGGCTCCACCGCGTGCCCGCGCTCCTACCTCGGCACCACCATTACCGCCCGTTGCTCCGGCGAGCTCGGACGCACCCAGCTCGGGTTCGTCGTCGGACTCCTGGTGTTCTTCCTGATCGGGCACCTGATCGCGGCCGGGCTCGCCCGCACCTCGCTCGACCTGATCGACGGGGGGTCGTCGCGCGGCGTGCTCGGCGGCTGGGACCTGCTGCGGGTGCTGCCCACGGCCCTGGTCGTCAGCGCGTTGCTGACCGCCGGCACGATCTTCCTGCTGCTGCCCGGGATCCTGCTCGGGTTCCTCACCCGGTACGCGATGACCTTCGTCGTCGACCAGGGGCTCGGCACCTGGGCGGCGATCCGGGCGAGCATCCGGCTCGTCCTCTCGAACCTGCTCGGTGAGCTCGCCTTCGCCCTCGGCGCCGTGCTGCTGATGCTGCTCGGGCTGCTCGCACTCGGGATCGGCCTCCTGATCGCGATCCCGCTGGTGCTGCTCGCCCAGGCAGTCCGCTACCGGGCGCTCACCACTGCCGGCGACAGCTAGCGGGGTCCGTGGGTGTTCAGCCAGAGCACCGGCCCGTCGAAGGTCCCGGCGAGATCGGCGACCGCGGCCAGCGACTTGCCGGTGTACACCGGCTCGAGCTCCTGCCCGAGGTCGGCGGCCCGCGCCACCATCGCGGTCGAGGCCGGTGTCGGGTCTCCGTAGGTCCGTCCCAGCCAGGCGGCCGAGGTGGTCAGGTCGCCCGCAGTGATCTGCGGCAGCTCGCCGGCACCGCGCTCGGTGAGCAGCTGCGCGGTCCGCCCGGCCAGACGGGCGATCACCGGCGCGTCCAGGGCGAACGCGTCGTTGACGACGATCCCGAGGACGCGGGTGCGCAGACCGGCCAGCCGCAGGCCGAGGGCCAGGCCGGCCGCAGTTCCGCCGCTGCCGATCGCCGTCACCACCGTGGCCGGCTCGGGCAGCTCGCCCGCGCGCACCTGGGCCGCGAGCTCCAGGGCGGTCTCGACGTACCCGAGGCTGCCGACGGCGTTCGAGCCGCCGGCCGGCAGGTACCAGGGCAGCCGCCCGCCACGGACGTTGCTGAGGATCAGCCACGCCGCCGCCAGCTTCAGCTGCCGGGGCGAGCGGTAGCGGTGCAGCTGCGCACCTGAGTCCTCGAGGCGCGCGAGCTGCTGGCGGACGTGGTCGTCCACCGGCTGGTCGACCAGGCCGAGAACCGTCCGCAACCCGTGGTCCGCGCCGTACAGGGCGCAGGCCAGGCCCCAGTGCGTGCCGATGCCGCCCACGGTGAACAACGTCCGGGTGCCCCGCCGTTTCGCCTCCGGGATGATCCACTCCAGCTTGCGCACCTTGTTCCCGGCCCAGGCGCCGTCACCGAAGCGGCTCTCGTCCTTGAGCCACAGGTCGACGCCGTCGACCAGACCGTCGAGCCGGCGTACCGGCGTCGGGCCCGTGCCGAGACGGACGTGCTCGAGGGACAAACCGGGGAACCGTTCCTGCAACAGGGTCACCGCGCCAGGCTACGAGGCAGGCCCCGTCCGTTCGGGTGGTCCTTGCCCGTTTCACGCCGTCCCGGGTTCCGGGTGTCCTAGCCTGGCTCGGCTAGCGGGGGCGGCGAAGTCCTCGCACGGACGAAAGAAGTTGGCCGATGCGCCGCTCACTCCGCGTACTCCCGGCCGTCGTGGTCGCCCTCCTGGTGCTGGCCGGGATCCAACCCGCGCAGGCCGCGACCGCCCGGACGATCTCGGTCAAGCCGAGCACGACGGCCGCGGTTACCGGAATGGTGGTCACCTTCAAGGGAGTGCTGACCAGGTCGCCCAAGGGCAGCACCGTCAAGCTCCAGCACTGGACCGGCAAGGCCTGGTTCACCGCGAAGACCACCCGGACGACCACCAGCACCGGGATCTACTCGGCCGCGCTGGCACTGCCGTCGACCTCGGGCACGAACTACTACCGGACCATCGCCCCGGCCAGCGGCACCCTGGCCACCGCCACCTCGAAGAACCTGACGATCGCGGTCCTCGCGAAGGTCACCGCCACCCTGACCGCCAGCGCCACGACGGTCCAGGTCGGCAGCAGCACCACGTTCAACGGCACCGTGCACCCGTCGACGTCGGGAACCGCGGTCACCCTCCAGCGGTACGGCCCGACCACCTGGGCAACCGTCGCGACGACGACGGTCAACGGCTCGGGGGCGTTCACCAAGACGCTGACGATCTCCAAGGACGGTTCCTACCGGGCCGTGGTCGCCCGCACCGGCCTGCGCGCCGCCGCGACGTCGCCGACGGTACGGATCACCACGACACCCGTGACTCCCGCCGGTCCGGTGATCACCACGTCCTCGCTGCCGGAGGCCACCACCGGTGTCGCGTACTCGGCGACGTTGCAGGCGGCCGGGAGTCCGGCCGGCACCTGGGGAGCCACCGGCCTTCCCGACCAGGGGCTGAGCCTGAACACCGCGACCGGTGAGATCAGCGGTACCCCGAGCGGCGCGAAGACGCTCGCCCTGCACGTCACCTTCACCCAGACCAGCAACGGACTGGCAGCGACCCCGGTCGACCTCTCCCTGAAGATCAACCCGCCGCCGCCTCCTGTGATCCTGACCAGCAAGCTCCCGGACGGCGCGATGCTCACCGCCTACTCGGCGCAGCTCTACGTCTCGGGCAACGTCGCCGGGACCTGGTCGGCGACCGGACTGCCGAGCGGGATCAGCGTCGACCCGACCAGCGGCCTGATCAGCGGCACCACGCTGCTCTCCAGCGACGCGGCGGTCACGGTCGGCTTCACCCAGACGAGCAACGGACTGGCGGCCACGCCCAAGAACCTGACGCTGCACATCGGCGCCCTCGGTTCGGTGACCAACCCGACCACCGCGAGTGCCGGTGGCCAGTTCAGCTGCCGCGTCGACGCGGCCAAGAAGCTCTGGTGCTGGGGCTACGACGACAGCGGAGAGCTCGGCGACGGGGGCACCCTCGTCGCCGACCCGGCGGGCGTCGTCACACCGACCCAGGTCGGCTCGGCGACCGACTGGAGCAGCGTCAGCACCGGCGCCGGCCTGGTCACCGAGCGGCACGCCTGCGGGATCCGTGGCACCAACGGATACTGCTGGGGCTCGGACAAGTACGGCGAGCTCGGGAACGTGGCCACCGCAGGGTCGGCCACCAGCCCGGTCGCCATCGACGGCAGCCACTCCTGGCTCCAGCTCTCCGCCGGGCCGCAGAGCTCCTGCGGGGTGACCACCAGCGGCGAGCTCTGGTGCTGGGGCGACAACGACTTCGGTCAGCTCGGCTTCGACAACGGCAGCGCCGACCAGGACGCTCCGGGCCGGGTCGGCTCGGAGAGCGACTGGAGCCAGGTCTCGGTCGGCTACACCGGTGCGTGCGCCGTCAAGGGAACCGGTGCCCTGTACTGCTGGGGCCTGAACTCCCGTGGCCAGCTCGGCACCGGCAACACCACCTCGACCACCGCGCCGGTCGCTGTCGGCACCGGCTGGGCGCAGGTCTCGGTCGGCGCCGGCTACACCTGCGGGGTCAAGACCGACGGCACCGGCTACTGCTGGGGCCCGAGCACCAACGGCCAGCTCGGCAACGGCAAGTTCAGCAACACCACCCTGTCCGACGAGCTCTCGCCCAAGAAGCTCGGTGGCATCGACTGGACCTCGATCGCTGCCGGTGGCGGAACCACCTGCGGCATCAAGTCCGGTGGTCAGCTGTGGTGCTGGGGCAACAACGCCCAGGGCCAGGTCGGTGACGGCACCAACACGGCCAAGGGCTTCGGGGTGCGGATCGGTACCGACCTCGACTGGGCCTCGGTCTGGATCGGCGACACGCACAGCTGCGGGGTCAAGGCCGGCAACGAGATCTGGTGCTGGGGCAACAACAACAAGGGGCAGCTCGGGTCCTCGACGGCCCCGAACGCGGCGTCGAACGTCCCGGTGAAGGTCACCGGCTGATCAGCGGGCGGCGGCCCACTCCAGCAGGGCCGCCCTCGCCGCCTCGTACTCCATCGGCCCCTCGTCGAGCCTGAGCTCCAGCAGGAACTGGTACGCCGCACCGACCTCGCGCCCCGCCGGGATGCCCAGGATCTCCATGATCTGGTTGCCGTCGAGGTCGGGCCGGATCGAGTCCAGCTCCTCCTGCTCGGAGAGCCGCGCGATCCGCTCCTCGAGCTCGTCGTAGGTCCGGCGGAGCCGGTCGGCCTTGCGCTGGTTGCGGGTGGTGCAGTCGGCGCGGGTGAGGATGTGCAGCCGGCTGAGCAGCGGGCCGGCGTCACGGACGTAGCGACGGACCGCCGAGTCGGTCCACTGGCCCTCTCCGTAGCCGTGAAACCGCAGGTGCAGCTCCACGAGCCTGCTGACGTCGGAGGTCTGCTCGGAGGAGAAGCGCAGCTCTTGCATCCGCTTCTTGGTGAGCTTGGCACCGACCACGTCGTGGTGGTGGAAGGTGACCACGCCGTCGCCCGCGAACTTGCGGGTCCGTGGCTTGCCGACGTCGTGCATCAGCGCGGCGAACCGGGCGACGAAGTCGGGGCCACCGCCGGGCAACCGGTCCTCCAGCGCGATCGACTGCTCGAGGACGGTGAGGGTGTGCTCGTAGACGTCCTTGTGCCGGTGGTGCTCGTCGCGCTCGAGGGCGAGAGCCGGCAGCTCGGGCAGCACGTGCGCTGCCAGCCCGGTCTCGACGAGCAGCTGCAGACCGTCGCGCGGCCGCGGTGCGCAGACCAGCTTCACCAGCTCGTCGCGGACCCTCTCGGCCGAGACGATGGTGATCCGCTCGGCCATGTCGGTCATCGCCTGCTTGACCTCCTCAGCGACGGTGAAGCCGAGCTGGGCGGCGAAACGAGCGGCGCGCATCATCCGCAGCGGGTCGTCGCTGAAGGAGTCCTCGGGTCGACCCGGCGTGCGCAGGACCTGGTGGGCCAGGTCGACGATGCCGCCGTACGGGTCCTCGAAGACGTTGCCGGGCAGGGCGATCGCCATCGCGTTGACGGTGAAGTCGCGCCGGCCCAGGTCGCCGGCGAGGGTGTCGCCGTAGGCCACCGCGGGCTTGCGGCTGGAGGCGTCGTACTTCTCCGAGCGGTACGTCGTGATCTCGATCTGCCAGTCACCGCGTCGGCACCCGATGGTGCCGAAGTCGCGGCCGATGTCCCAGACCGCGTCGGCCCAGCCCTTGAGCAGCTTCTCGGTGACCTCGGGCCGCGCGGAGGTGGTCAGGTCCAGGTCGTTCTGGAGCCGACCGAGCATCGCGTCCCGGACCGGGCCGCCGACCAGTGCGATCTGCTCGCCCGCTGCGGCGAAACGGGCGCCGAGCTCGTCGATCACCGGGGCCAGCCGGAGCAGCTCCGCGAGGGCGCGCTCCTGCGCCACCGACATGGAGATCGGTGACCCGGCAGGCGACCCGGGCGAGGTGGGAGCGGACATGGGCAGCAACTCTATCGGCGTACGGGCTGCGATCTCCCCGCTGCCCGTGCCTGCATGGCGCGGGGAACCGGATCCTTCCGACTCGTTAGCATCGCGGGTGTGGATCACCCCTGCGCACGGCCCGGGACCTCGTTCCGGCGACCCGCGGCGCTGCTGGTCCTCGTGCTGCTGTCCCTGTCCGCGACCCTGCTGCCGGGGTTCCCGGCACGCGCGGCTGACGACGACACCGCGGCGACCCCGCTGACCGTCCGGCTGGTGCGGATGTCACCGGCGGTGGTGCCCGCCAAGGGCAACCTGGTCCTGGAAGGGACCGTGACCAACAGCTCCGAGGAGATCTGGCGCGCGGTCAACGTGCACCCGTTCATGGGGTTCGAGCCGATGACCACGCGCGACGAGCTGGCCGCGGCGGCGGCCTCGGACCCGGCCACCGACGTGGGTGAGCGGATCACCACCATCGGTGAGTTCGAGGCGGTCGGCGACCTGCAACCCGCGCAGACCGCGGCCTTCCGGATCGTGCTGCCGGCCAAGGACCTGCCGATCAGCCACCGGGCCGGCGTCTACTGGGTCGGCGTCCACGCCCTGGCCCAGTCGCCGAACGGCGGCCGTGGGGTCCAGGGTCGCGACCGCACCTTCATCCCGCTGGTCAAGGGCACCTCGGCGACCACCTCGGTCGCCGTGGTGGTCCCGATCCGCGCACAGGTGCGCCGCGACACCAAGGGGCGTCTGCTCGGGACGTCGAGCTGGTCGGACAGCCTCCAGCCGAGCGGCCGGCTCGGCCGCGTCGCCGATTTCGTCGCGTCCGCCGGGCCGACCCCGCTGACCCTGCTGATCGACCCTGCCGTGCTGGACGCGGTCTCCGACCTCGCCCAGGACAATCCCCCGCTGTCGTTGGGCAAACCGGTCGAGCCGGGCCCCGGCGAGAGCCCGAGCTCGTCGGACTCACCGTCGCGCTCCGGCATCCGCGAAGGGGCCGGTGACCAGGACAACGCCCGCGCGTGGCTGACCCAGGTGAGCACGGCCGCCCGCCGCCACGTCGCCCTGGGCCTCGGGTACGCCGACCCCGACATCGCCTCGCTGATCCGGCAGGGTTCTCCGCTCTACGCGTTGGCCAACCGGCTCTCCGCCCAGACCTTCAAGGACCTGCGCATCGACGCGGTGCCGACGGTGGCACCGCCCAGCGGGTGGCTCGAGGACGACGCGATCGCGCGGCTCAAGGAGCAGACCACCGTCCTGGTCTCCGACCACGCGGCGCCGCGGACCCGGACCCGGTGGCGCGCGCCGGAGGGCCAGGACCTCGTCTTCGCCGACCAGCAGGTCTCCAGCGGCGGTCCCGGGCCGACCGCGCCGACCGACGCCCTGGCGCTGCGGCAGCGGATCCTGGCAGACGCAGCGCTGCGCACCACCGAGAACGCGGACGGTCCGATGGTGGTCGAGCTCCCCCACGACTGGGACCCGGGTTCGAACTGGCAGTCCGCGGACTTCTTCGCGAGCCTGGACCAGCCGTGGCTGAACCTCGTCGCACTGGGCCCGAACACCAACGCCGACACCCCCACCTTCAGCGCCGCGCTCGGCTACCCCGCGGCGCAGCACAAGCTCGAGGTCCCGGTACCGAACATCACCGCAGCGCGAACGCTGGCGCAGACGACCACCGCGCTCTCGCAGCTGCTCGTCTCGGAGAACGACGTCGACCACGCGCTGGCCGGGATCGCCCTGAACGCGGTGTCGGTGCACGCGCGGTCCGACGCGGTCGAGGCCCGGATCGAGGTGCTCGACACCAACGCGGCCATGCGGACCAGGATCGGCAAGGTCGAGGTGCTCGGCACCGACTTCGTCACGCTGTCCGGAGGTTCGGGCACCCTGGCAGTCACCCTGGTCAACGGGCTCGACCAACCGGTGGTGGTCGGCGTCCGCCCCACCACGTCCACCCGCGACGTCTCGGTCGCCGCGACCAAGCCGGTCAAGATGGCCCCCGGCGAGCGCACGGTGCTGCGGCTCAAGGCCCGGGCGTCCTCGATCGGCGTCTCCCGGATCACGCTGACCCCGGTGACCGCCGACGGGACCGAGCTCGGCACCCCGCTCGCGTTCAGCCTCCGCACCAGCCAGGTCGGCAAGACCATCTGGTTCGTGCTGATCGCCTTCGGCGCCCTGCTGGTCGTGATGATCCTGCGCCGGGTCCGTCGCGGCCTGGTCGAGCACCGCTGGAAGGGCCGTGAGTGAGACCGGGGCCGAGGACCGGCCCCAGGCTCCCGGAGAACCGTCGGTCGTCGGCTCGAGCGCCGTCATGGCCGCCGGCACCGTGCTCTCCCGGCTCTCCGGTTTCGTCCGGACCTCTCTGCTGGCCGCGGCGCTCGGCACCGGCCTGCACGCCGACATCTTCAACGTGGCGAACACGTTGCCGAACATGCTCTACATCCTGCTGGCCGGCGGCGTCTTCAACGCCGTCCTGGTCCCGCAGCTGGTGCGCGCGATCCGCAACGACGCCGACGGGGGCGAGGCCTACACCAACCGGGTGATCACCCTCGCGGCGCTCTTCCTCACCGCCGTGACGGTGCTTCTCGTGATCGCAGCGCCGCTGGTGATGCGCGTGCTGGTCAATCCGCAGTACTTCACCCACGACTTCGCCGCGGAGCGCGCGTCGATGATCGCGTTCGCCCGCTACTGCCTGCCACAGGTCTTCTTCTACGGCATGTTCGTGCTGGTCGGTCAGGTCCTCAACGCCCGGCGCAGCTTCGGGCCGATGATGTGGGCGCCGATCGCGAACAACGTGATCTCGGTCTTCGTGATCGTGCTGTACCTGCTCACCATCGGGACCGCGAGCAAGGCCGAGCAGGCCGGTCCGTACACCTCGGGCGCGGAGGCGCTGCTGGGCATCGGCTCGACGCTCGGCATCGCGATCCAGTTCCTGATCCTGGTGCCGTACCTGAAGCGCTCCGGCTTCCGCTTCCGGCCGCGCTTCGACTTCCGGCACTCCGGCCTCGGCCACACGCTGCGGCTCGCGATCTGGACCGTGCTGTTCGTGGTGGTGAACCAGGTCGCCTACACCGTGGTCGTCCGGCTGGCGTCGGGGGGAACCGCGGCCGGCAGCGACGGCACCGGCTACACCGTCTACTCGAACGCCTTCCTGCTGGTGATGGTGCCGCACTCGATCATCACGGTCTCGTTGGCCACCGCGGTGCTGCCCCGGCTCTCCGGGTACGCCGCTGCCGGAGACCTGCGCGCGCTGGCGGCCTCGGTCAACGCCACCATGCGGTCGACCTTCGCGCTGGTGCTGCCGGTGCTCGCGCTGATCCCGGTGGTCGCGCCGGACCTGGTCAGCCTCGTCTGGGCCTACGGGTCCGCCGCGCACTCGGCGAACGACTTCGTCCCGTCGGTCTCGCTGTTCTCGATCGGGCTGTTCTTCTTCACCAGCCACTACCTCGTGCTGCGCGGCTTCTACGCGCTCGAGCAGAACCGACGGGTCTTCTGGATCCAGTGCGTCGTCTCGGCGGTGAACATCGTCGCGGCGATCGCCCTGACCCGCCACATCGCACCAGTCGACACCGCGCCGCGCCTGGTCGTCGCCTACGCGATCTCCTACGCCGTCGGCGCCGCGGTCTCCTTCCGGCAGCTCAGCGTGCAGACCCGGGGGCTGGGCGGCCGCGACCTGGTCCGGTTCGCCGTACGGATCGCGGTGGTGGTCGCGATCGCCGCGGGTCTGGCTCTGCTCACCCGGCTCGGGCTGGAGCAGGTCCTCGACGGCACCGACAAGCTGGCCGTGCTGGTGCGGCTGGCGCTCGTCGGCGGCGTCGGGATGGGCAGCTACCTGGTCCTCGCGCGGTTGTTCCGGCTCACCGAGGTGACCGAGGTGACCCAGATCGTGACCGATCGAATCCGGCCCAAACGCTGACGTCGCACCTACGATGGGGCGCAAACCCGGTCGAGGAGGGCTGCTGCAGTTGAACGACGGGCCGCCGATCGCGATGAGCCCGGGCACCCTGCTCGGCGGTAGGTACCGCCTCGAGGTCCTCCTCTCGGAGCACGGCGGTGCCCGGTTCTGGCGCGCCACCGACACCGTCCTGGCCCGCAACGTCGCGGTGCACGTCGTCCCGAGCGACGACCGCCGCGCTCCGGCCGTGCTGGACGCGGCCCGCCGTTCGGCGGAGGTCACCGAGCAGCACTTCCTGCGCGTGCTGGACTGCGACGACGTCGACGGGACCACCTGGGTCATCAACGAGTGGGGTGAGGGGTCCTCGCTCGACGTGATGCTGGGCCAGGGGACGCTGCCGCCGATGCGGGCCGCCTGGCTCGCCCGTGAGGTCGCCGAGGCGATCGCGGCCGCGCACGCCCGGGACCTGGCGCACGGCCGGCTCAACCCCGAGTCGGTGCTGGTCACCGACTCCGGCTCGGTCAAGATCATCGGCTTCGTCGTGAACGCCGCGTTCGAGCGCAGCACCACCACCACGACGCCGTACGGCGAGACCAGTGCGCGCGAGGCCGACGTGATCGACCTCGCCGGGATCCTGTACGCCGCGCTGACCGGGCGCTGGCCCGGGATCGCCCCGTCGGCGCTGCCGCCCGCACCGCGCGAGGGCAACCACCCGCTGCGTCCGCGCCAGGTCCGCGCCGGGGTGCCGCGGACGCTGGACGCGATCTGCGACCGGGTGCTCAACAAGGAGGCCTCGCAGCACTCGCTGCCGATCGAGACCGCCTACGAGGTCGCCGCGGCGCTCAGCGACTACGTCGGGGACCCGGCCGCAGTCGCCCCGGTCGACCTGCCGAGCATGCACGACGAGCCCGAGCTCCCGCCGGACCCGGACGAGACCCAGGTAGCCGCCGCCCTGCTGGTCGACGACCTGGCCGCCGGCGGCCCGGGCGCGCTCGGGCCTGAAGTCCCGGGCCCCCCGCCCGTCGCCGACACCGGACCGAGCGAGCAACCCCTGGTCGATCCCGAGGCCACGATGGCGTCCGGACCCGTGCTCGAAGGCCTGGACTATTTCGAGCCAGACGCGTGGGAGCCGGCTCCACCGCCGCCGCCGTTCGAGCAGCCGGTCGCCAAACCGCTGTTCGCGTCCGAGGATCGTCGCGTCCCGGCCTCGTCCCCGGCCTCGCCGGACCCGTCCCCGCAGACCGGCGGGTTCTGGCCGTTCGAGGAGGAGCCCGCGCCGGCCCGCGGTGAGCCGGCCCCGCCCCGACGCCACTGGCTGCGCAACACCGTGATCATCGCCCTGGTGCTCGCGCTCGCGGCGGCGATGTACCTGGCGTTCACCCTCGGCAAGGGTGACAAGCAGCCTTCGTCCGACGGGACCGGCAGTACCCCGACCACCTCGGCTCCGCCGACCCCGGTAGTCACCGGGGCGCCGATCGCGGTCGTGCAGGCCGGCGACTTCGACCCGGAGGGCGACCCCCCGGAGGAGAACCCGGCCCAGGTCCCCCGTGCGATCGACGGCAACCCGAGCACGACCTGGCAGACCAGCGTCTACCGCGGCGACGCCCGGCTCGGTGGCCTGAAGGGCGGGGTCGGCCTGGTCCTGGACCTCGGTTCGCAGCAGGAGGTCGGCTCGGTCGAGGTCCGGCTGGTCGGCACGCCGAACGACCTGGAGCTGTACGGGACGACCGCTGGTGACAACAACCCGCCGGCCGAGCTCTCCGACGCCACCCGGATCGCCTCGCTGTCCGGGGTCGGGGACTCGGCCGTGTTCCGGTTGGACACCCCGGTGCGCACCCGGTACCTGGTGATCTGGCTGACCAAGCTGCCCAAGGTCGCCGGCGGGTTCCAGGGCAAGATCGCCGAGATCACGGTCCGGTCGTGAGCGTCCGGCTCGACGAGCTCGACGACGCCGGCCTGCTCCTCGCGCACGCCGAGGGAGACCCGGACGCCTTCGGGGTGCTCTTCACCCGGCACCGGGACCGGTTGTGGGCGGTGGCCCTGCGCACCACGGGCAATCCCGAGGACGCAGCCGACGCCCTGCAGGAGGCAATGATCTCGGCGTTCCGGCGCGCAGCGGACTTCCGGGCCGAGGCGATGGTCACCACCTGGCTGCACCGGATCGTGGTGAACGCGAGCCTGGACCGGTTGCGGCGCAACAAGGTCCGCGCGGCGAGTGCTCTTCCGGACGACCTCGAGGAGTACGCCGGGCGAGGTGCCGTGCTCACCTCCACCGGTGATTCCCACGACCCGGCCGTGGAGGCCGTGCGTTCCGAGGCGCGCACCGTGCTGCTGCGAGCCCTGGAGCAGCTACCCCCGGACCAGAAGGCCGCGCTGGTGCTTGTCGACATGGAGGGCTACCCCGTGCAGGAGGCGGCCCGCATCCTCGGGTGTCCCACCGGGACGGTGAAGAGCCGGTGCGCACGCGGTCGTCACCGGCTGCTCGCCCTGCTCGCGGAGACCGGTGTCACAGGAACCGGTTCCTTGGCCGGGGCGTCAGACTCAGGTACTGCGACGGAAGGGGGTGCGCGATGACCGACGAGCGTTTCGACGAACCGGACTTCGACGACCCTGCCCACGCCGCGATCCGCGAGCTGCTCGGGTCCGCGAAGCTCGAGACCCCGATCCCGGCCGACGTCGCCGCCCGGCTGGACGCGACGCTCGCGAGCCTGACCGGCCAGCCTCCGCTCGCTGAACCGGTGCCGGACGAGGACGACCCCGTCGTCGTACCGCTGCGTCGCCGGGGGCGCCTCGGGCAGCGACTGCTCGCCGCCGCAGCCGTCGTGGCCGTGACCGGCGGCGCTGCCTTCGGCCTGAACCAGGTGCTCAACCACGCGGGCTCGGACCGCTCGGTGACAGCGACCTCGGCCACCAAGGCGGACTCCGGCGGAGCCGAGGCCCAGCCGCAGGTCCCCGGGGCTACCGCTCCGAGCGACAGCGACGCGCTGACCAACCTGGACGGCGTGCTCGACTCCGCCGCAGCGGCCAAGGTGCCGGTGCTGACCACCGCCGACTTCGCCAGCCAGACCGCGGACCTCAGCCTGCCCTCGAACCGCCTGCTCAGCCTGATGCCGAAGAACGCCGGCCAGTCCTACTACTCCGCTCGGCAGCCGTCTGCGTCACCTGCCGACGGCAACAACGCTCCCGGTACGACCGGCTCGACGGCGAACGGGCTCAAATCCTCCAGCACCCCGCCGCGGTCAGCGCCCGAGGAGCGAGCCGAGCTGGCGCGCTCGGCAGCGAAGGCTTTGAGCTCGTGCGCGGGCCCGAAGCTCGACGGCACCTCCTCGATCCCGATCGTCCTCGACGGCGACCCTGCCGTACTCGTGGTGCACCCGGCGAACGCCGGTTCCCAGCTCGTCGAGGCCTGGTCCTGCGACGGCACACAGGTGCTCGCCTTCACCACGGTCCCCGCCTG
>JBJMIP010000280.1:0-3264 GCA_045806825.1 Marmoricola sp. | reverse complement strand
AGCCCGCTCCAGGCAGCCAGTGCCAGGCAGAGGGCCACGATCGCCCGACGGCGGATCAGGACCTGGCGACGGACGGAACCGAGGAGCTCGAGGGGTGCCTGCACGGCGTGAACCTACGAGCGGGTCGCCGGGTGGAGCCGGCGTGATCCACAGGGATCAGGCAGAAGCCGGCGACGCCGCAGCTGTGGACGCGGAACCGCCGCTCGTCGAGGGGCTCTCCGACTTCGTCGAGGTGCTCGCGGACTCGCTGGCGGCCGGAGCGGTCGAGGTGGTCGTGCCGCGGCTGTCGTTGCGGTAGAAGCCGGAGCCCTTGAAGACGACGCCGACGGCGTTGAACACCTTGCGCAGCTTGCCGTCGCACTCGGGGCAGACGGTCAGCGAGTCGTCGCTGAAGCTCTGGACGGCTTCGAAGAAGTGTCCGCAGTCGGTGCAGGAGTACTGATAGGTGGGCACGGCATTGTTTCCTTGACGGGCGGGCCAGGTCTGGCACTCGGGGCTGTCGAGTGCCAATACTACAGGAAGCGGACCAGCCGCTCCTCCGTTGCCGCAGCGCCCACCCGGCGGTCGTGCGGCGCGGCCGGGACCGCGTCGAGCAGCTCGTCGTCGTTGAGCACGACGCAGGTGAAGGTTCCGGCCGGGACCCGCGCCAGCGCCCGGTCGTAGGAGCCGCCTCCACGCCCCAGCCGCAGCCCGGTCGGGTCCGCGGCCAGTCCCGGGACGATCACCACGTCGGCGCCCGCGACCGCGTCCGGTCCCAGCGGTGCGCCGAGGGGCTCGAGCAGGCCGCGCCGCGCGCTGGCCAGCGACCCGGGGCCGGCGTACACGGCCCAGTCCAGGTCGTTGTCCGGCTGCAGCAGCGGGAGCAGCACGCGCTTGCCGGCAGCAGCCAGCGCATCCAGCAGGACGCCGGTCCCGGGCTCACGCCCGACCGACACGTACGCCGCCACCGTCGCCGCCCTGCGGACCTCGTCGCTGGCCATCAGCAGCGCACTCACGGCCCGCGCCCGCTCGGCCAGGACAGCCACGCCGAGCCGACCGCGCGCGGTCAGCAATTGGTCGCGGAGAGCCAGCTTTGCGGTCTCGGTGTGTTCCATGGCGGGATCAACCCTACGATCGTTCTCATGAGCGACTCAGGAAGCGGTCCGGGACTGCGGCTGGCGCGGGAGAAGATGACCGCCGCCGGTGTCGACCCGTTGGCGATCGACGTCTTCGCGCACTACTTCCGGCTGCTCGAGCGCGGCGAGACCGGGATGATCCCCGAGGCGTCGATCGAACCGCACGACATGCCGTCCCTCGATGACGTCGAGGTGGACCCGGCTGAGGGCGCCGAGGCGTTGCGGAGCACCGCGGTGATCAAGCTCAACGGCGGACTCGGCACCTCGATGGGCATGGAGCGCGCGAAGTCGCTGCTCTGCGTGCGCCGCGGGCTCTCGTTCCTCGACATCATCGCCCGCCAGGTGTTGCACCTGCGCAGCGAGCACCAGGCCACGCTCCCGCTGATCTTCATGAACAGCTTCAGGACCTCGGCGGACACCCGGGCAGCTCTGGCCCGCTACGAGGACCTCGCGGTCGACGGCCTGCCGCTGGAGTTCCTGCAGAACAAGGAGCCCAAGCTGCTCGAGTCCGACCTGACCCCGGTCGAGTGGACCAAGGACCCCGACCTCGAGTGGTGCCCGCCGGGTCATGGCGACATCTACACCGCGATGACCTCGACCGGTCTGATCGATGCCCTGATCGCCGCCGGGTACCAGCAGGTGTTCATCTCCAACGCCGACAATCTCGGCGCGACCCCGGACCCGAAGCTCGCCGGCTGGTTCGCCGGCTCCGGGTCGCCGTTCGCGATCGAGGCCGTACGTCGCACCGCGTCGGACCGCAAGGGCGGGCACTTCGCCATCCGCAAGAGCGACGGTCGGATCGTGCTGCGCGAGTCCGGCCAGACGCTGGAGGCCGACAAGGCCGCCCTGGGTGACCTCGACCGCCACCGGTTCATGAGCACGAACAACATCTGGATCAACCTGGTCGCGCTGCGCGACGAGCTGGCCGGCCGCCACGGCGTGATGGGCCTGCCGCTGATCCGGAACGTGAAGAAGGTCGACCCCGCCGACCCGAGCAGCCCGAAGGTGATCCAGATCGAGGCCGCCCTGGGGGCCGCCATCGAGATCTTCGCCGGGTCGCAGACCATCGAGGTCCCGCGCAGCCGCTTCGTGCCAGTGAAGACCACCAACGACCTGCTGGTGCTGCGCTCGGACGTCTACGAGATCGGTGCGGACTTCGCGCTCGCCCAGGCCGGCGAGGAGCTGCCGTTCGTCGACCTCGACGGCATCTATGCCCTGGTCGCCGACTTCGACAAGCGCTTCAAGTCCGGTGCCCCGTCGTTGCGCCAGGCCGAGTCGCTGGTGGTCCACGGCGACTGGACGTTCGGCGAGAACGTCACCGTGATCGGGTCGGTGAAGCTGACCGGCGAGCACGGTCGCGTCGAGTCGGGAACCGTGCTGACCGACTAACGGTCGCGCTGGTCGAGGTGACAGCACCAGCTCACGGTGGCCGAGGCGCGAGCTCGCGATCTGACGGTGGTTGAGGCGCGAGCTCGCGATCTGACGGTGGTTGAGGTGCGAGCGCGCGATCTGACGGTGGTTGAGGTGCGAGCGCCAGCGAGCCTCGAAACCTGGTGACGTCCCCGCGCGACTAGGGTTGGTCGCATGGTTGAACCCGGCCCTGCCCCCATCAGCGTCGACGCGCACCTGGAGCTGATCCTTGCCCGGGTCGAGGAGCTCCCGGCCTACGACCAGCCGTTGCTGGAGACGATCGGCCTGCCCGTGGTCAGCGACATCATCTCGCCGATCTCGCTGCCGGTCTTCGACAACTCCGCGATGGACGGCTACGCGGTCGTCTTCAAGGACGTCGCCGAGGCTGGTCCCGAGAAACCGGTGCACCTCCCGGTCGTCGGCGAGATCGCCGCTGGCCAGACCACGATCTTCGCGATGTCACCTGGCACTGCCGTCCGCATCATGACGGGCGCGCCGATCCCGGCCGGCTGCACCGCGGTGGTGCCGGTCGAGCACACCGACGACGGCGTGGTGAAGGTGCTGATTCACCAGGCTCCTACGGAGGGCCAGCACATCCGTCGCGCCGGTGAGGACGTAAGGGCCGGCGACGTGCTGCTCAAGGCGGGCGACCGGTTCGACGCGCGTCGCCTCGGGCTGCTGGTCAGCGTCGGCATCGGCCGCGTCACCACCCGCCCGCGTCCGCGCGTGGTGATCATGT
>JBJMIP010000279.1:0-3058 GCA_045806825.1 Marmoricola sp. | reverse complement strand
CAATCTTTCACTAAACGACGCACTTCCTAACACCCTGCACGTGCCGTTGACCGGTCTTCGACTCGGTGAACCCGGTCCCGTGCAGCCGCGCCACCGCGAAACCACCCTTGCGGACCAGCAGGATCCCCCAGTCGTCCGGAGGAGCCGCGGCTTCGAGGAACGCGGCGAGATCCACTGGCCCGACGTACGGGCGCGAGAAGGGCAGCGAGGCAGCGAACGACGAACCGTCCTCGGCCGCACCCCTCAACGCGCCGTCGGTGACGAGCAGGGCGGTGGCCCCGTGCCGCGCGCCGAAGTTCTCGACCCAGCGAGTCAGCCGGTCGAGCGGGACGACGACCTCAGACGTTGAAGCCAAGCGCCCGCAGCTGGTCGCGGCCGTCGTCGGTGATCTTGTCCGGACCCCACGGCGGCATCCAGACCCAGTTGATCGTGACGTCCCCGACCAGGCCCTCCAGGGCGGTGTTGGTCTGGTCCTGGATCACGTCGGTGAGCGGGCAGGCCGCCGAGGTCAGGGTCATGTCGAGGACCAGGTTGGACTCCGGGTCCAGGTTCACGCCGTAGACCAGACCCAGGTCGACCACGTTGATGCCGAGCTCGGGGTCGACGACGTCCTTCATCGCCTCGAGGACGTCGTCCTCGGTCGCGGTCGCGGTCCCGCCGCCGAGGTCCACCTCGGGCAGGTCAGAGTGGTCGGTCATGCGTGAGCTCCTTGGGCTTGAACGGCGGCGTCCTTGAACGCCATCCACGACAACAGTGCGCACTTCACCCGGGCCGGGAACTTCGCCACCCCGGCGAACGCGATCCCGTCCTCGAGCACGTCCTCGTCAGGCTCGACCTGGCCCTTGCCCTGCATCAGCTCCAGGAACGCGGCGTGCGTCTCCAGGGCGTCGCCGAGCGGGCGTCCGATGACCAGGTCGGTCATCACCGAGGCTGACGCCTGGCTGATCGAGCAGCCCTCGGCGTCGTAGGAGACGTCCTCGACCACACCGTCGGGCGAGAGGTGGACCCGCAGGGTCACCTCGTCGCCGCAGGTCGGGTTCACGTGGTGCACCTCGGCCTCGAACGGGTCGCGCAGGCCCGCGTGGTGGGGCTTCCGGTAGTGGTCCAGGATGATCTCCTGGTACAGGCTGTCGAGGTCCATCAGACTCCGCTGCCGATCTTGAAGTACGACTTGGTGAACTCGAGCCCGTCGATCAGGGCGTCGATCTCGGCCGGGGTCGTGTACAGGTACGACGACGCGCGGGTCGAGGCTTGGACCCCGAAGCGCTTGTGGGCGGGCTTGGCGCAGTGGTGGCCGGCACGCACCGCGATCCCGCGGGAGTCGAGCAGCTGCGCGACGTCGTGCGGGTGCACCCCGTCGAGCTCGAACGAAACGGCACTTCCCCGGTTCGCAGCGTCGGTCGGCCCCAGCACCCGGACGCCGGACACCGACGCCAACCCGTCGAGCAGGTGCGTGGTGATGGCGACCTCGTGCGCGTGGATCGCGTCCAGGCCGATGTGGGTGATGTAGTCGATCGCCGCGCCCAGTCCGACCGCCTCGACGATCGGCGGCGTACCGGCCTCGAACTTGTGCGGGATCGGGGCCCAGGTGGACTTCTCCATCGACACGGTCGCGATCATCTCGCCACCGCCCAGGAACGGCGGCAGCGAGTTGAGCAGCTCGGTACGGCCCCAGAGCACGCCGATGCCGGTCGGGCCGGTGACCTTGTGCCCGGTGAAGGCGACGAAGTCGGCATCCACGGCCTGCACGTCCACCGGCAGGTGCGGCGCCGCCTGCGAGGCGTCGAGGACGACCACGGCGCCGACCTCGTGGGCGCGACGGGCGATCTCGGCGACCGGGTTGATGGTGCCGAGCATGTTCGAGACCCAGGTCAGTGCGACGACCTTCACGCCCGGAGCGAGCAGCTCGTCGATGTTCGACAGGTCGAGCTCGCCCTCGTCGGTCAGACCGAACCAGGACAGCGAGGCACCAGAACGCTCGCAGGCCAGCTGCCACGGGACGATGTTGGAGTGGTGCTCCATCTCGGTGATCACCACCCGGTCGCCCGGCCCGAGCGGGAACGTGCGAGCCACCAGGTTCAGCGCCTCGGAGGCGTTCTTGGTGAAGATCACCTCGTCGCGCGAGGGCGCGTTGAGGAAGCCGGCGACCTTGTCGCGGGCACCCTCGAACGCCTCGGTCGACTCGGCACCCAGCTGGTGCATCGCCCGGGCGATGTTCGCGTTGTGCCGCTCGAGGTGGTCGACCATGGCGTCGATCACCACCTGCGGCTTCTGCGAGGTGTTGGCGCTGTCCAGGTAGACCAACCGGTGACCGCCGTCGAGCGTGCGCTCGAGGATCGGGAAGTCCTTCCGGATGACGTCCAGGTCAGGCAACAGGCCAGACATGATCAGACCGCCGCCGCCGCGACGTACTTGTCATAACCGTTCGCCTCGAGCTCGTCGGCCAGCTCCGGGCCGCCCTCCTCGGCGACCTGGCCGTTGACGAACACGTGCACGAAGTCCGGCGTGATGTAGCGCAGGATCCGGGTGTAGTGGGTGATCAGCAGGACACCCTTGTCACCGTTCTCCTTGAACCGGTTCACTCCCTCGGAGACGATCTTCAGCGCGTCGATGTCGAGGCCGGAGTCAGTCTCGTCGAGCACCGCGACCTTCGGGTCGAGCAGCTCGAGCTGGACGATCTCGTGGCGCTTCTTCTCGCCACCGGAGAAGCCCTCGTTGACGTTCCGGCTCGCGAAGGCGGTGTCCATCTTCACCCGGTCCATGGCGGCGTTGACCTCCTTGACCCAGGTGCGCAGCTTCGGCGCCTCGCCGTCGATCGCGGTCTTCGCGGTGCGCAGGAAGTTCGACACCGAGACACCAGGCACCTCGACCGGGTACTGCATGGCCAGGAACAGGCCGGCGCGAGCGCGCTCGTCGACCGACATCTCCAGGACGTCGACACCGTCGAGGGTGATCGAGCCGTTGGTGACCGTGTACTTCGGGTGCCCGCTGATCGTGTAGGCCAGCGTGGACTTGCCCGAGCCGTTCGGCCCCATGATCGCGTGCGTCTCGCCGTCCT
>JBJMIP010000278.1:0-5711 GCA_045806825.1 Marmoricola sp. | reverse complement strand
GGTCGGACCTGCACCGTCGACGCCGACGGCACCGTGCGCACCGAGGTCGACGCGGCCACGGTCGGCCTGCTCGCCCTCGAGGCCGGCGTGGCCCTGACCGAGCTCCGGGCCGGCGACGGCGCCGGTCTGGAGGAGATGTTCCTGGAGCTCACCGCCGAGACCCAGCGGGAGATCAGTCCCACCCACGAGAGGAGCGCGGCATGAGCGCCGCCACTGCAACCCTGGAACGTCCGGCACGGGCGACGCGTGCCGCCCGGAAGATCGACCCGATCCCGATGACCCGCCTGGTCGGCGTCGAGATCTCGAAGATGTTCAACACCCGGTCGGGCTTCTGGCTGCTGACCAGTGTCGGCATCACCGCCACGATCGCCACCGTCGCCACCATCCTGTTCGCCCCCGACGACACCCTGGGGTACGGCAACTTCGCCGCCGCGGTCGGCTTCCCGATGTCGGTGATCCTGCCGATGATCGCGATCCTGGCGATCACCAGCGAGTGGAGCCAGCGCACCGGCCTGACCACCTTCACCCTGGTCCCCCACCGCGGTCGGGTGATCGCGGCGAAGCTGGCCGCGACGATGCTGGTCGGCGTCGCCTCGATCACGATCGCCTTCGCGGTCGGGGCCCTCGGAAACATCGTCGGCTCCGCGATCGCCGGCGTGGACACCCGGTGGAACATCCCGCTGCCCGACGTCGGTCTGATCTTCCTGGCCGACGGCCTGGGCATGCTGATGGGCTTCACCATCGGCGTCCTGGTGCGCGCGTCGGCCGGCGCGATCGTCGGGTACTTCGTCTACGCCCTGGTGCTGCCGGCAGCGTTCGGCACCCTCGCCTCGTTCCAGAGCTGGTTCGCGGACCGGCAGGGCTGGTTCGACTTCCAGTACAGCTCGACCCGCCTGTACGACGGCGACCTGGCCGGCAGCGACTGGGCGCACCTGGCGGTCTCCGGACTCGTCTGGCTCGTCATCCCGCTGGCGATCGGCCTGCGGACGGTGCTGCGTTCCGAGGTGAAGTAGCAACCGCTCGACGAGGAACGGCCCGCCCCGGCAGTGGGGGCGGGCCGTTCCTCGTTCAGCAGGCTCAGACGGAGGACTTCCAGCCGCCGTAGTCGCCGCCGCAGCCCTCGGCCAGTGTCTCGAAGAACCGGCGGGCCGCGGCCACCCGGTCCGTGCTGAGCACCGCGTCGTGCTGCTCGGCGACCACGACCCAGCCCTGGGAGTCCCGGACGCGCTCGACCCGATCGAGGTCCCAGCCGTCGGAGAGCACCTCGTCCGCCGCCGCCCGCGCCGTCGGCTCGTCCGCGACGTACAGGTAGTGCACCCAGTGCCGGGGCAGGCCGAGATCAGCGCGGGCGCCGAGCTCGCCGAGCATGTCGTCGTCGACCGGGTGACCGGTGGACGGGCGGGACCTGCGTGGGAACAGCTTCACGAGAAGCCACCTCGCGATCGGGTGGGAGGGAGTCGATCCCTACCCCCTCGCGCAGTCCGCTACACATCTGCCCCGCCGCGCATCCTTCTAGTGCGCGAGGTTCGGGTCCCACCGGTTGGCGATGAGCTTGAAGCTCGGGGTGTCCTCGAGCGAGGTCATCGCCTCGTAGATGCGCTCGTACTTGGTCGCCGCGATCCGCCACTTGCCGTCGGCGTCCCTGCGGTACTCGTCGACGTAGTAGCCGCCGCCGCGGATGATCACCTTGAAGTCCGGAACGATCACGGTGTCCTCGAACCCCCACGACCCGGTCGCGCTGTCACCGTCGACCGAGATCTCCGGGTGGCTGGCGATGTGGATGGTGACGATGCCCGGGCCGAGGTTGCCCGACATGAACTCGACGACGTCGGCGCGGTTGTCGTAGTGCAGCGGCTTGTCCATCGCCTGGGTGCCGTAGCGCGCGACCACGTCCTCGGCGAGGCAGTCGCCGAACTCGTCCCAGAGCTTCAGGTCGAGGGTGCGGAAGTAGCGGTACTTGAGCTGGCGGATTTCTTCGATCGCGACGAGGTCCATGCCGGCCATCTTAGAACGTGTTCTAGATTTGGGGAACGGATTCGTGCGAGCTCGTGCCTCGTCCGAGCGTCAAGCCGGGTCGCGCCCGGTGAAGGCGAGCAGCCTGTCCTGGGCCGAGGCGTCATCGGGGACCGGGACCTCCGGGCCGAAGGTGCCGGCCCGCTGGTCGTCGGTGAACTTCCCGTGGATCGCCGCGTACGCCGCCTCGGCGAGTCCGTCCGGCATGGAGGCGTCCTGCCCGGTCGCCCTGGCCAGGTCCCAGCCATGCACCAGCTGGTCCGCGAAAGCTATCCCGAGCAAAGGACCGGTGCTCTCGACGACCCCGTCGCCTGCGAAGGCGCGCAGCACCTCGGTCCGGGACCGGGCGAAGTCGGCGGCTGGGTCCTCGGTGAGCAGCTCGGGGGGCTCCCCGGTCGGCGGCGAGGCCTCCTGTCCGGTCGCAGCACCCACGAAGTACGCCTGGGTCGCCAGGATGTGGTTCATCAGCGTGCGCACGTCCCAGCCCTCGCAGGGCGTGTCGGCCCCGAGGTCGGTGGCAGCCGCCCGCGCCTTCGCGACGGTCCACTCACTGGCATCGGCGTACAGGTCGAGCTGGTCCATGAGGTGCCTCCTCGGTGGCGTTTACCCGTGACCGTCGACCCGAAACCGCTGGGGCGCCGAGGACGCACCCCCGGCCCAGGAACGCTAGCGTCGCTCCATGGAGACAACGGGCACGGATCCGGGCGTCGGCTTCTTCGCAGATCTCGATGCCGCCGACCGGGAGATGATCCGCTCCCGCTCGGTACCTCGACGCTTCGAGGCGGGCGCAACGTTGATGCGCGAAGGTCAGACCGGGACCGAGGTCCTGGTGCTGCTGTCGGGACGGGTCAAGGTGACCTACCTGACCCGGGAGGGTCGCGAGGTGATCCTGGACTTCCGGGGCCCGGGTGACCTGCTCGGCGAGATGGCCGTGATCGACGGGAGCCCGAGGTCCAACACGATCCAGGCGATCGAGGCGGTCGACGTGCTCGCGATGCGAGCCGCGGAGTTCCAGGCTCTGGTCGAGAGCAGCTCCACCCTCACCACCCGGTTGCTGCAGAACATGACGCGACGCTTCCGCGACTCCGATCGCAAGCTGATCGAATTTGCGGCGTCGCACACTGTCGGCCGGGTCGCCGCCCGGCTGGTCGAGATGGTCGAACGGTTCGGAAGCGTGACCAGGGCCGGGCACGTGATCGACCTGCCGATCACCCAGGACGAGCTCGCCGGCTGGACCGGAGCCTCGCGGGAGGCAGTCGCCAAGGCACTGCACTCCCTGCGCGAACCGGGTCTGATCGCCACGGACCGCCGGCAATTCACCGTGCTCGACCTCGAGGGCCTGCGCGCCAGCTACCGCTGACCCACGGCGTCCAGTACCGCGGAGACGTCGCGCTCGGCGCTGCTCCACCCGTGCTGGCGGGCCGCCGCGAGCAGCGGGCCCAGGAGCTCCTGGGCCTCGGCCGGTTCGCCGAGTGCCACGCAGGTCCGGGCCACCGCGAGGTAGGAGCTGTACCCGTCCAGGAAGACCGCGCCGGTCGGTGCCGTGATCGCAGCGAGGACGTCCTTGGCCCGGGTCAGGGCGGCTCGTGACCCCGCTTCGTCGCCGACCAGCTGCCGCGCCCAGGCGAGATGACTGGCCGCGCGGAGGGCGCGGTTGGGGCTCCTGATCGCGTCGGAGTGCTCCAGCGCCGACTCGAGCACGGTGATCGCTTCCAGGGTTCGTCCCTGCGCGATCAGGTGCGACCCGAGGCTCGCATCGAGCCACGCCATCCACTCGGGCTTCGTATGCTCCCCGAGCAGGTCCACCGCCTCCTGCACCACGTCTACCGCCGCTTGCGGGTCGCCCGCAGCCCGGTCGATCCACGAGCTCGCCTCGAGGATCAACGCCCGCGCGACCCGGTCGGAGACGAAGCGCCGGTTGATCTCGATCGCCGTACCGATCCGGTCCCGGGCCTGGACGAGGTCACCGCGCGCCAACGGCGCGGTCGCGCCCTCGATGTAGGCCCACTGGAGGAGGTAGAGGTCGCCGGCACGTTCCTGCACCTCGATGATCTCGGCGACCGTCCGCTCCAGCAGGTCCAGGTGCCCGAGCTGGAGCGCCGCCAGCTTCAGGCAGTCGAGAGCGGTGCCCAGCAACGGGTCCTGCCCGCTCGCCCGCGCGATGCCGATGGCCTCCTCGGCCTGGCTGAGCCCCACGTCAAGTCGGAGCTGGTTGAGGTGGATCATCGACATCCGGCTGAGCGCGGTGACCTGGGCCGCAGGATCACCGACCCTCCGAGCGATCGCCAGGGCCTGCTGGTGGAGGCGGACCGCTTCCTCGTACGAGTGCACCCGCATCAACCAACCGAGGTCGTTGAGCGCCTGCATCTCGATCTGCTCGTCGCCGATCGCCCGGGCGCCGTCGATCGCCTGCCGCAGGTTGTCCGTCCCGCGGTCGTAGGAGCCCGTGCGCCCGCGAAGGCGGCCGCGCAGCAGGTGCAGCTCGGGCAGCTGGGCACGCGCCGCCCCGGGGTCGAGCGCTCCTGCGGCGACGACGGCGAGATCGAGCTGGATGACCGCCTCGTCGAGGGCGACCACACGCATCGCCGACAGCGCTGCCAGTCGGTGGTACCGCACGGCCTCGGCCACGTGCCCGGCCGCGCTGTGGTGCCGCGCCAGGACGGCGTGGTGCTCGACCGCGCCGTTCTCGACGAGCTTCTCGATCGCCTCCGCCGCACGCCCGTGCAGCTCTGCCCGGCCGCGGCGCAGCATGCTCGAATAGGCCGTCTCCTGGATCAGCGGGTGGCTGAACCGGTACCCCGTGGCGGTGGAGCGCTCGAACAACCCGAGTCGGGTGAGTCCGGACAGCGAGCTCTCCGCAAGCTCGACCCCGGCGATCCGACCCAGCAGCGGCAGGTCGAACTCGCGCCCGATCACGGCCGCCGAGTCGAGCAGGTCGCGATCGCCCGGCGGCAGCCGGTCGATGCGGGCGAGCACCACCCGTTCGACCGTATCGGGCACCTCGACGGTGACGGTGGGGTCGAAGCGCCACCGACCGGCGACCTCCGCAACCGCGCCGGTGTCCTGCAGCGACCGGAGCAGCTCGCGCAGGTAGAACGGGTTGCCCTCGGCCCGGCCCAGCAACGTCGCCTCCAGCTCGGCCGGCAGCGTCCCTTCCCCGACCAGGTCCGAGACCAGATCACGTACGTCGTCGTGGTCCAGGGACGAGAGGCTCAGCTCGGCAGTACGCTCCGGACGCCGGCGCAGCATGCGGTCCCGCAACACCCACCCGGCACGGTCGCTCTCCGGACGCATCGCCACGAGCACCAGCACGGGCGCCTCCTCGCCGAGCTCGTCGACGAGGCCCTCGGTCAGGCGCAGCGACGCGGCGTCGGCCCAGTGGAAGTCGTCGACCACGACGGCCACCGGCCCACGCTCGGCGAGCCCGGTCACCAGCTCGGCGACGGCAGCGGTCACCGCCTGTTGCAGCGACTCGCCCGAGAGCGAGGTGATCCGTGCCGCGTCCGCACTCGCCGGCGGCAGGCCGAGGACCAGTCCCAGCATCGGTGCTACCTCCGCAGCACGCTCCGGACCCAGCACCGCAGCGACGGCCTCGTGGATCCCGGACGAGGAATCCGCGCCCACCCCGAGGGCCTGCCGGAGGATCTGCCGGAACGGCAGGTAGGGCTCGTCCAGTCCGTAGGACAGGCAGGTCCCCT
>JBJMIP010000277.1:0-2804 GCA_045806825.1 Marmoricola sp. | reverse complement strand
GGTGGAGGAGTTCAGCGACAGTCCCGGCGGGAGCGAACCGCCGGTGACGGCCCAGGTGCCGGCGTCGCCGGTCTTGCTCAGCGTCTTGCTGTAGGCCGTCTCGGTGAAGCCGTCCGGCATCGTGGTCGTGGTGATGACCGGGGGTTGCGGGCCCGTCGGGAAGGTGACCTTGCCGTCCGGCGAGTAACCCGCTGCGTTCAGGCCGTGCCGCGGCACGTAGAGCCGGTAGGTCGTGGTCGCCTCCGTCGTGAAGGAACGGCTGTAGGTCCCCGTCCTGGAGATCACGGCCGTGGTCAGGTCGATCCACTTGGCACCGTTGAAGCGCTGGATGAAGCCGACGTCACCGGAGACGAACGGCTTCACGGTGCCGGAGACGGTGATCTGCTGCGCCTTCGTGATGGTCGACGGAGTCACCTTGATCGTGACCGCGGTCTTGCGCAGGGCGGTCACGGTGACGGTCCTGGAGGTGGCGGCGCTGTACTTGGTCGAGGCGCCGGCCCGGGCACGGAAGTAGTAGGTGCCTGCCGTGCTGGAGGCGGTCACGTTGGTGCCGAAGTAGCCGGTGCTGTTCAGGGTCTTGGTCGTGGTGACCGAGACCCAGCTGGAGCCGAGCTTGCGCTCGAGCTTCACCGAGCTGCCGGTCGGGGTCTTGGTCAGGTGGCCGTAGAAGAGGAACTTGGCGCCGGCGACCTGCGCGGTCGGGCTGGCGGCCAGCGAGATGGTGCGCGTGGTGACCGCCTGGGCCGGTGCCGCGAGGCCGGTGAGCACCAGCAGGACGCCGATCGCGACGGCGATCGCTGACCAGGGACGATTCCGAACAGGACTCATCGTGCGCTCAACCCTTAGTTCCGTGCGTCCGAGAACGCTCCCCAACACTGCGTGCAGGTTCTGAGGCTACGTTCTCGTGCGGCCCCTTTTGGGCGGAACCGCTGATCTGGACGAATCCGGCTACGGCGGCTTACGCCGCTAGCTGATGTGGATCTTGAACCACTTGGTCGTCGCGGACCCCAGGAACGGCGTGTACGTCAGCGAGAAGGTGTAGTCCCCAGCGGCGGTGGGCGTTCCGGCGATGACCCACGGCTGGAACGCCACCGACTGGAGCGCCAGGCCCGGAGGCAACGGGGAGCCGCCGATCACGGCGTAGCTGTCCGCTCCCGAACCGGGGAGCGGGGCCGAGTAGGCGACGCCGACCGTCCCGTCGGGCAGCGCGGTGTCGACGATCCGCAGCGCGAGGTCCTGGGAGTCGGTGGTCTGTGCGGCGGTCTCCGTGAAGGTGACGGTGAACGAGCTGAGGCCGACCACGGTCGGCGTCCCGGACAGCACACCCGTCGAGGCGTCCAGGGTGACGCCCGTCGGCAGCGTGCCCGTGGTGACTGCCCAGGTGCCGGCGTTCCCGGTCTTGGCCAGCGCCTGGTTGTAGGCCGTGCTCTTCACCCCGGCGGGCAGGGACGTGGTGGTGACCACCGGGGGCGGCGAGGTCGCGAGGTGCAGCGAGAGCGCCTTCTGCGCGAACTTGGCCGAAGCCGTCTCGGTGTAGGTGACGGTGACCGAGAAGTCGCCCTCGACGATCGGCGTCCCCGAGAGAGCGCCGGTGTTCACGTCCAGGGTGATGCCGTTCGGCAGCCCGGTCGCCGACCAGGCGCCGGCTGCGCCGGACTTGGCCAGCGTGGCGGCGTAGGCGTCGCCGCGCTTGCCGTCGGGCAGCGTGGTCGTGTCGATCGTCGGGCCGTCCACGATCGTGATGGACAGCTGCTTGGTCGCGGTCAGGCCGGATGCGGTCTCGGCGAACCGGACGGTGAAGCTGAACGTGCCGCCAGCCGACGGGTTACCCGCGATCTCACCGGTCGAGGTGTTCAGCAGCAGGCCGCTGGGCAGTGCCCCCGCGGTCTTGGTCCAGGTGCCGGCCTGGCCGGTCTTCGTCAGCGTCTGGCTGTAGGCGGCCTCCGTCGAGCCGTTCGGCAGCGTTGTCGTGGTGATCACCGGCGGCGTCGGGGCCGGGCCGGTGAAGGTGATCTTCACGGTCGCGGAGTACGTCGGCGCGTAGTTGCCACGCCGCGGGACGGAGAGTCGGTACGAGGTCGTGGCGGTCGGGCGGACGACCCGGGTCCAGGTGCACTGGCTGGACAGGATTGCCGTGGTGACGGTCGTCCAGGCGGTGCCGGTGTAGCGCTGCAGGGTGACGGTCTGCCCGGTCGCGCACGGGCTCACGTGACCGGTGAAGGTGACAAGCTGGCCGGCGGAGACCGAGGTGCGGTTCGGCTTGAGCGACGCGCTGACGCGGTGCAGCACGGTCACGCTCACCGTGGCCGAGGTCGCCGAGGACCGACCGCCGCCGGCCGCCGCGATCGACCGGAAGTAGTACTTGCCGAGGTAGTTCGGCATCACCACCGAGGTCCGGTAGGCCCCCGCGGCGGTGGTGGTCTTGAGCAGGCGGGCGTCGAGCCAGTTCGAGCCAGCCTTGATCTGAAGCTTCAGCGGGCTCCCGGTCGGCGTGGGGCTGAGCGTGCCGGCGAACGTCACCGAGGTGCCGGTCCCGGTGATCGCCACGCTCGCGTGCAGGGTGAGGGTGCGCTTGATCGCGGCCTCGGCGGGTGCGGAGAAGACTCCGACGACCAGCAGCAGGCCGAGCACCAGCGTCAGCAAGGACCAGCTGCGAGTGCGCGAAGGAACCATCGGACCAAACCCCCTGTTTGTGCGCGCCCACCCCACGTGCACACGCCTGAAGAGGCTACGGGGCGGACCGCCGCAATGTCGGCGAACCGCACAAATGGGCGAGGCGCCAGCACCGGTTTCCCGGTGCTGGC
>JBJMIP010000276.1:0-3788 GCA_045806825.1 Marmoricola sp. | reverse complement strand
GTCGATCCAGTACTGGTGCCACTCCTTGTCCTCGCCCGGCTTGACGAAGAACTCCATCTCCATCTGCTCGAACTCGCGGGTGCGGAAGATGAAGTTGCCCGGCGTGATCTCGTTGCGGAAGCTCTTGCCGATCTGGGCGATGCCGAACGGCGGCTTCTTGCGGCTCGAGGTCACCACGTTGGCGAAGTTGAGGAAGATGCCCTGCGCGGTCTCCGGACGCAGGTAGTGCAGGCCGGACTCGTCCTCGATCACGCCGAGGTAGGTCTTCAGCAGGCCGGAGAACTGGCGCGGCTCGGTCCAGGCGCCACGGGTGCCGCAGTTCGGGCACGCGACCGTCGCCATGTCGACGTCGTCGGGACTACCACCCTTCTTCTCCGCGACCGCCTCCTGGAGGTGGTCGGCCCGGAACCGCTTGTGGCAGGACTGGCACTCGGTCAGCGGGTCGGAGAAGGTCGCGACGTGGCCGGAGGCCTCCCAGGTCTGGCGCGGCAGGATCACGCTGGAGTCCAGGCCGACGACGTCCTCGCGGGACTGCACCATCGCGCGCCACCACTGGCGCTTGATGTTCTCCTTGAGCTCGACGCCCAGCGGACCGTAGTCCCAGGCGGAGCGGGTGCCACCGTAGATCTCCCCGCACGGGAAGACGAAACCGCGGCGCTTGGCCAGCGAGACGACGTTGTCGATGGACGAGGCGGGCTTCTTGGCCACGGGGGAATCAGCTCCCTACAGGTCTGCCGACTGGCTGCCGGCGGGCAAGGTGCAACCTTAGCGAGCGTCGGTGCCCCGTGGCACGGCGGTATTCAGCTCGCCGTCGCCGACCAGCTCGTAGCCGCTGGGCTCGTCGATCGCGCGGCTCAGCACCGGGACAGCGCTGAGCTTCACCTCGTACGACGACAGCGCACGGCGGTAGCTGCCGACGTCGCGCCAGCGGGTCACCAGCACCCACAGGCCGGGGTCATCGACGTTGCGACCGAGCGTTCCGTCGACGTAGCCAGCTCGTTCGGCGAGCGTCGCGTGCGCCGTCTCGAGGTCGGCGCGCAGGGCGTCGTCACCACGGAACCTGTTCACCACCAGCATGGTGGTCAGGCTAGAGGGGTTTCGACCAGCTCAACCAACTGGAGCCAGGAATCGTGCGATGTAGGTGTCGAAGCGTCGGCGCAGGTCGGCGGCGTCAAGACCGAGGTCCTCGGCCCGGTAGTCGATCCGGCCGTGCCGGTCGCGCTGGTGCTCCCCCAGGTACGCCACCATCGCCGCCTCGGCCTCGGGCGTCACCGGCTCACCGGACAACGCCATCACCTGCCGCGCGGTCGCCAGGTCGTCGGCCATGAAGTCGTCGAAGCGGACGTCCGCGGAGCGGCCGGGGTCGAGCACGTCGCGGTCGCGGACCAGGGTGGCGAGCATCAGCTCGATGCGCTCGGCCCAGTACGCCGCGATTCGCTCGACCGGCACCGGCGTGCGGTGCATCCGCGCGGTGTAGACGACCATCGTGGCCATCGAGACGGTCACCGCCACCGGGTCGCGATGGGTGAGGACGACGGTCGCGCCACCGAACACGGCCGCCAGCACCGGCAGCTGCTCGAGGTGCTGCGGCGACTTCAGCAGCCAGCGGCGCGGCCCGAGCTCGGCCTCGCGCAGGTGCTGGAGTGCCTTGAGCTGCAACCGCAGGTGCGCGTAGTGCGGGGTCTGGTCGGCGGCGAGGTAGTGGTCGCGCCAGGCCGGGACCTCGGTGATCGTCTCGAAGAACATGGTCGAGAAGTCGTTGGCGAGGAGCTGGATCTCCTCGTGCACGTGGTCGGTGGTCATCTCGTGCATCCGCTTGAAGTACGGCATCGCCTCGTCCGCGAACCAGGTCGCCTGCCCGGTCCGCTCGCGACGCGGCCCAGCCCCGTCGCCCTCGGACGCGCTCGGGAACGGCTCCACGCTCTCCCAGTACGGCAGCGACCGGTAGGTCGGACCGGCCGAGAGCAGGTTGTGCAGGTGGGTGGTGCCGGTCCGTGGCAGTCCGGCGATCACCAGCGGCGGCGCCAGCTCGAGGTCCGCGATCTGCGGCTGGCGGGCAAGCAGGTCGACCAGCTGGAGCCGGTTCTTGAGCAGCTGGAGCAGCTGGCTGTGCAGGTTGAGCACGCCGGCCGCGGTCAGCCCGTCGACCTGGCGCAGGGCCGCCAGCAGAACCTCGAGCCGTTCGGTGTAGTCCCGCGGGCCGAAGTCAGCCAACCCGGTCTGTTCGACGGCCATCCGGTGCAGCTGGTCGGCGTCGAGCTCGAGGCCCTCGGCCATCGTGCCCATCACGTCGAAGATGGCGTTCACGTCGTCGGAGAACTGCGGGACTGCGAGGTCGGTGAGTCGTACTGCTTCCACGCGGGCACCACTTCCGTTACGGTCTGTATCGGAATGGTGGCACAAACAGAAGCGCTCGAACAGACCGCCGGCCGGCCGCGTGACGCGCGGATCGACGAGGCGGTGCTCGCCGCTACCCGCGAGCTCCTGCTCGAGGTCGGGTACGCGGACCTCACCCTGACCGCGATCGCCGACCGGGCCGGCACCACCCGCCCGGCGCTGTACCGGCGCTGGCCCTCGCTCGCCCACCTCGTCCACGAGGCCGCATTCCCCAACGACCTGACGCTCCCGCGGGCGGATGGGGCGCCGGCCGCGGTCCGCGACCTGGTTGCCGGCTCGCTGGCCGCGTTCTCGCACCCGATCGCCCGGGCCGCGGCACCCGGCCTCGTGGCCGCGATCACCGCCGACCCGGGTCTGCACCGGGTCCTGCTGGAGCGGTTCTCGGAGTCGCTGGGCGGGATCGAGCAGCCGCTGCTCGACCTCGTCGCCGGCGCGTCGTTCTTCGCCCTGCTGCTGCACCCCGACGACCTGGCAGAAGAACCCACCAGGTCCGCCTGGATCGACCAGGTCACCCACCTCATCACGGAAGGCACCGGCACATGACCGAGAACAACTGGGAGTCCACGGCCGCCTGGAACGAGCTGCTCACCGGGCTGGGCGAGCTCCAGGAGTCGTTCCTCGAGGGCGACCGGGCCGTGAGCACCGAGACCGGCGTCGTCAACGGCTACCGGATGCTCGCCACGATCCTCGGCGTCGGCCTCGACATCTACCTCTACCCCGAGAAGAGCCGACCGGTGTGGGTCGACACCGTGACGCCGTTCCGCCGCGACCGGCGCTGGGGCGGCGACAACACCGATGCGGCGTACGCGTTCTGCGTCTTCGACCCCGAGCGCACCTACCGCATCTGGGGACGTCGCAACGACAGCGCGTACTTCTCCGTGACCGTCTACAACGAGCCGGCGCCGGGATCCTGGTCGGACAAGGTGATCGGGGTGGTCAACGACTCCGACCTGACCTTCGACGCCGACGGCGGCTTCTCCTTCTACCTCGGCGCCCAGAAGCCCGAGGGGTACGACGGCCCGTGGATCCAGTTCACCCCCGACACCGCGGCCGCGCTGACCCGCGACTACCAGGCCGACCCGCTCACCGGCACCCCGGTCGCGTGGAAGATCGAGTGCCTCGACGAACCCGAGCCGGTCCTCCGCTCGGACGCCGCCACGGCGCAGGCGCTCCGCTCGACGCTGAGCTGGATGCGGACGATGTTCGCGATCGTGCGCGACACCGACGTCTCCTCCGGCCCCGACGGCGACTTCGCCTTCGACCTCGGCCCGCTGCCCGAGGCAGCCGTGCTGCTCACCCGCGACTACCAGGCCGACCCGCTCACCGGACGACGCATCGCCTGGCGGATCGAGGCGCTCGACGACCCTGACCCCATCGCGCACGGCACCGTC
>JBJMIP010000275.1:0-21763 GCA_045806825.1 Marmoricola sp. | reverse complement strand
CTCGGGCGAAGGGAGAGCCATGTACCCGTCGAAGGACGCTCGGGAACTCGCGATCCTGCTCCGGATCAGCCGCGAGCTCGACATCGTGGGGGACGTCAGTGCAGGAGTCGACAACCCCTCGGAACTCATCGCCTGGGCCAACATCCTGACCGAGCCCGAGATCCTCGCCTGGCGTGCCCGGGACTCCGGTCACCGGTACATCCAGGTCAGCGCCCGGCGCCAGCGCGCACCGGTGCGCGGATGCATCACCGCCGTTCTCGGCAGCGACCAGCACCTCAGCTTCTGGAAAGCCCTGGCTCTCGACCACCTCACCGTGGGCGGCTTCCAGCCCCTGACCCTCAGCCAGCTCTCCGATGCCTGGTCAGCGATGCCGATCACCACCTCGGACCTCAAGATCGCCGAGCCACCAGCGTCCTGAGCGCGTTGGGAAGCCGCTGGTTACTCGAGGATGTGCGGAAGCATCCCCAGGTCACGTGCGAGCGCATCGAGGCGCTCCGAGCCCAGGCCGGCGGCGATGATCTCCTCGACCGTTCGCTCCTCGGCCAGCAGCTTGCCGGCGATCTCGTTCCCGCGCGGCGACAACGCGGTGACGACCCGGCGCTTGTCGCTGGCATCAACCCGCCGTACCACCATGCCGCGCTCGACCAACCTGTCGACGTGCCGGGTGGCCGATGCGCTCGGCAGCACGGCCCCGCGGGCGATCGCGCTCATCCCGATGCCGGGCTGCTCCTGCAGCAGAGCCATGATCCGCCAGTGCTCGTGGGAGAGTCCGGCCTCGTCGAGCACCGGCTGCAACCGCTGCCGCACCATGTTCTCGCAGTACCGCAGCAGCACCACCAGGCTGCCCGCGTGCGGGGGCGCCGCCACCGACTTCGTCATCGGACCGCCTCACTCCTGAGACCGCGGACCACGCGGTCGGAACGTGCCCTTATCCTAGGGGCGACGGACAAGCGTTCCCCGTCAGACTCACGCCTCACCCGCGGGTCTCGTACACCTCCGGAGGCGTCGTGCACCCTGAACTGCAACCCACGGTTGCCGGGTCCGGTGCGCTCACCATCGCGTTCGTGGTCCCGATGCAGGGCCCGACCGGGATCTACGGTCCTTCGTGCCTGGCCTGTGCCGGGCTGGCCGTCGAGGAGCTCAACGAACGCGACGGCATCACCGGCCGTCAGGTCGAGCTCAGGATCGTCGATGCCGGGCGGGACCCGGAGGCGGTGGCCGACGAGGTCGCACTGCTGGTGGATGCCGGCATGGTCGAGGCGGTCGCCGGCTGGCACATCTCCGCGGTACGGCAGGCGATCACCCGTCGCATCGGTGGTCGGGTCGTCTACGCCTACGCGGCGATGCACGAGGGTCGCGACGACACCCGCGGCGTGTTCATGCTCGGCGAGCGCCCCGTCAACCAGCTGCTGCCGGCAGCGAGCTGGATGCACGAGCAGCTCGGGGTCGGCCGCTGGGCCGTGGTCGGCAACGACTACGTCTTCCCACGGGTCACCGCCGCGGCCGCCCGACAAGCGCTGCGCAACGGACCTTCCTCGATCGTCAGCGAGACGTACGTGCCGTTGGGGACCAGCGACTTCAGCACCGTCCTGGAGGACCTGCGCGGGCCGGGGATCGACGGCGTGATCATGCTGCTGATGGGCCAGGACGCCGTGCACTTCAACCGTCAGTTCGCACGAGCCGGCTTGAGCGACGCGCTGGTGCGCCTGAGCCCTGCCGTGGAGGAGAACACGCTGCTCGGGGGTGGCGCCGGCGCCAACGGCGGCCTCTACGCAGCGGCGGCGTACTTCGACGGCATGGGTACCGCCGAGGGCAGCAAGCTGGAGCGCGCCTACTACAGCCGGTACGGCGAGTTCGCGCCGGCGCTGAACGCGGTCGGCGAGTCCTGCTACGAGGCGATCCACTTCCTGGCCCGGATGGGCCGGGTCTGCGGCCGCATCGACGTCGAGTCGGCGGAGGTGATGCGGTCCGGCCACTTCTACGAGGGCCCCCGCGGGCTGATGCGGTTGGACGGCAACCTCGTCAACCAGGACGTCTACCTCGCTGCGGCCGAGGGCCTGGAGTTCGCGGTTCAGGACCGGATCGCCCGCACCAGCTGAGGCCTGCGCGTCAGCCCGCATCGGACACGACCCGCCAGGCCTCCTCGGGAACACCCAGGTGGGCGTCCCCAGCCAACCGTCGCCACACGGTGCCGCCCCGCTCCAGGTCCATCCGGCCGTCAGGGCACACCTCTCCCGGGACGTCGAACCCCAGGGCGAGGACCGAGCCGAGGACCCGGTTCCCGCCCAGCACCCCGGGCCGGTGCGCCGTCTCGTCCAGGACGAGGTGCTCCACCAGCACTTCCTCGCCGTCGGCGTCGTGGGCCTGCCAGGTCTGAGCCAGCACCCCGGAACGTTCCTGGTGCCGGCCGAGCACCAACGTCTCGCGTACTGCCAGGCGAGCACCGTCACCGAGTCGCGCGGACGTGCTGCGGGAGACCCGGGCCCCTGCGGCGACGACGAACGGTTCACCCGCCCAGACCAGCGTGGCGCGTTCGGCCAGGTACAGGCTCACGTCCCAGGCGGCTTGCCCTCCGCGCATGTCGTACGCCACCGTGCCGGCCGGCTCGACGAGGTCGAGGTGGACACCGGGTCCGAGAGTGACCTCGAGCTGGATGGTGTCACCGGCGAGCAGGAGTGCCCCGTCGGGCATCAGGCACACCCGCGCGTATCCCGGCCCGCTGTCCACGATCATCGGCCGGAGGCAGGGACGGCACGGGTCGCCGCTGGTCTCCGAGCGCACCCGTGGTCGCCCCGCTGCGGCGTCCACCACGAGCCGGGTACGGCGAGCACCGGTGCGCTCAGGCAGCAGGGTGGTCATGGTTCCCGCGGTGCTGGTGCGAGTGCTCGTGCGCGTGCGAGTGCGTTGCCATCGGGCCGGGATCCTGGGGAACCAAGCCGCCCTCGCGGTGCACCCAGAGCCTCTCGAGCACCCAGGAGGTGAGCGCCTGCACCGAGTCGGGATCGTGCCGCGACAACGCGATCACCGGCCGCCCGCCGCGGGCGGCTTCGGCGTCGGCGACCATCTGGTCGCGGTCCACCCCCACGTACGGAGCCAGGTCTGTCTTGTTGATGACAAGCAGGTCGGCGCGCTCGATGCCGGGGCCACCCTTGCGCGCCACGTCCCCTCCCCCGGCCACGTCGAGCACGAAGATCTGGACGTCGACCAACGCGGGCGAGAAGGTCGCGGTCAAGTTGTCTCCGCCGGACTCGAGCAGGACCAGGTCCGGATCGAACTCGGCCTCGAGGTCCTCGGCGGTGAGCAGGTTGGCCGTGATGTCGTCGCGGATCGCGGTGTGCGGGCACGCGCCGGTCTCGACCGCGCGGATCCGCTCGGGCGCCAGCACTCCCGCCGAGCGGAGGAACCGGGCGTCCTCGTCGGTGTAGATGTCGTTGGTGACCACGGCCAGGGAGAGCCGGTCGGCGAGCTCTCGGCAGAGCATCGCGATCAACGAGCTCTTGCCGGTACCGACAGGACCGCAGATCCCGAGCCGGAGACCACGGGCGGGGGACGAGAACTGATCAGGCACTGAACAACCTCCTGCTGCTGCGTGCGTGGGCTTCTGCCCACAGCTCCGTCTGGGGTGCGGCCGTTGCCGGGATGTCGGCCGGGTCGACCAGGTGGGCGACTGCTTCGGCGAGCTCGGCGACCAGCGGCAGGGCGTCGTGGACCCAGCTGGTCGTCTCCGCCGGGTCGAGCGGGAGCAGCTTCAGCGCCGCCGAGGCCACCGTCTGGACGTCGTCGTAGCCGACGACGCGCGCCAGGGCACCGGCGGGGAGCCCGACTGCAACCGCAGCGGCAGCCAGGGCGACCGGGCGCGGTGCCGCGGGAAGGGAAGCCACGGTGGCGACCGCCGCCGAGCCGGGCCAGAGCCGGGTGCTGATCCGCAGCAGTGCACGAGCCTGGGTGCGCGAGGAGCGCCGCAACGCCGGGCTCGGCACCCGGGCTGCCCAGGCACGTACCACCGGCTCCAGGTCCAGACCGTGCTCCAGGTGATGGCGGGCGACGACCGCGGTGCCCGACTCCACCCGCACGGCCGTGCCCTGGCGCGCAGCGATGTAGAGCGGCACCTCGGCGGCGGTGAGCCCGTGCTGTACTCCACCCTCGAGTCCGGCCGACTGGGTGTGCCCGGCCACGGGCAGGCGGGCATCACCCAGCAGCATCATCAGCAGGTCGGCGGGGACGTCGGTCATCACGACTCAGAACATCGAGTAGAGCTGCGTGAGTGGCAGCTCGGTGGCCGGGGACGGTTCGATCGGCTCGCCGTCGATGTCGATCGCGAAGGTCTCCGGGTCCACGTTGATCACCGGCAGCGCGTTGTTGTTCACCATGTCGGCCTTGCCGATGTTCCGGGTCGGTCGAACCGCGGCGAGACGGCGGCGCAGGCCGAGCTCCCCCGCGAGGCCGGCATCCAGGGCGGCAGGCGCCACGAAGGTGAGAGCGTGGTCTGCACCGTCCTCGATGAGCGTCGGCCGCATCAGCACGGGTTGCGGGGTCGGGATGGACGCATTCGGATCGCCGAGCGCTGCGAAGACGAGCGCACCGCCCTTGATGACCACCGAGGGGCGGACGGCGAAGAACCTGGGGTCCCAGAGCACCAGGTCCGCGAGCTTGCCCGGTTCGACCGAACCGACCTCGTGGTCGATCCCGTGCGCGATCGCCGGGTTGATCGTGTACTTCGCGACGTACCGGCGCGCCCGCTCGTTGTCCGCCGGCCCGGTGCCGAGGGCGCCGCGCTGGGACTTCATCACGTGCGCGACCTGCCAGGTGCGGGTGATGACCTCGCCGATCCGGCCCATCGCCTGGGCGTCGGAGGAGGTGATCGACATCGCGCCGAGGTCGTGCAGCACGTCCTCGGCAGCGATGGTGGTGGCGCGGATCCGGGACTCGGCGAAGGCCAGGTCCTCGGGGACCCGGGGGTTCAGGTGGTGGCAGACCATCAGCATGTCGAGGTGCTCGGCCACGGTGTTGACCGTGTGCGGCAGCGTCGGGTTCGTCGACCCGGGGATCACGTGCGGTTCGCCGGCGACCCGGACGATGTCGGGCGCGTGCCCGCCCCCGGCACCCTCGGCGTGGAAGGCGTGGATCGACCGGCCGCCGATGGCGCGCAACGTCGACTCCAGGTAGCCGGCCTCGTTGAGGCTGTCCGAGTGCAGGGCCACCTGGAGCCCGAACTCGTCAGCCGCTCGCAGCGCAGCGTCGATCGCGGCCGGGGTCGAGCCCCAGTCCTCGTGCACCTTGTACGCCGCGGCACCGGCCAGGGCCTGCTCGGCGAGGCCGGCGGCGGAGACCGTGTTGCCCTTGCCCATCAGCAAGATGTTCACCGGCAGCGAGTCCAGCGCGCGGTGGATCGTCCGCAGGTGCCAGGGACCGGGGGTGACCGTGGTGGCCTTCGATCCCTCCGAGGGCCCGGTACCGCCGCCGCCCAAGGTGGTCAGCCCGGTGGCCAGGGCCTCGTGCACCTGCGAGCGGGAGAGGAAGTGGACGTGCACGTCGATGCCACCGGCGGTGAGGATCTTGCCCTCCCCGGAGATCACGTCGGTGGACGGGCCGATCACCAGCTGCGGGTGCACCCCGTCGGCGACGTCGGGGTTGCCGGCCCTGCCCAGGGCGACGATCCGGCCGTCGCGCAGGCCGACGTCCGCCTTGACGATCCCCCAGTGGTCCAGCACCAGCGCGTTGGTGATCACCGTGTCCAGAGCCCCGTCGGCACGCGAGACCGCGGACTGGGCCATCGACTCGCGGATCGACTTGCCGCCACCGAAGACCGCTTCCTCACCTCCGAAGGTGAAGTCCTGCTCGACCTGGATCCACAGGTCGGTGTCGCCCAGGCGCACCTGGTCCCCCGTCGTCGGACCGTAGAGGGCGGCGTACTCGGCGCGGGAGATCTCAACCACGTTGCTCACCCCCGCGGACCTGCAGGCCCGGCACCAACCTGGCGCCGCGCAGCGCGACGGCATCGACCTGGCGGGAGGCGCCTGGCTCGAAGCGGCGGCTGGTCCCCGAGGGGATGTCGAGGCGGAATCCCGCGGCCGCGTCGCGGTCGAAGGACAGGGCGCCGTTCACGTCGGGAAGGTGGATGTGCGACCCGATCTGCACCGGCCGGTCGCCGGTGTTCACGATGACGAGCGTGATCCGCTCGTCCTCGGTCCGGTCGGCGTTGAGCACCACGGTGCCCGGGGCGCACCGGACCTCCCCGGGGCCTGTCGGCAGCTGAGCCACGAGATCTCCTTCGGCAGGTCGGTCAAGCGATGGGTTGGTGGATGGTGACGAGCTTGCGACCGTCCGGGAAGGTCGCCTCGACCTGGACGTCGGTGAGCATCTGCGCGACCTCCGGCATCACCTGGTCGCGGGTGAGCACCTCACGACCGAGCTCCATCAGGTCGGTGACGCTCAACCCGTCGCGGGCGCGCTCGATCACCCAGGTGCTGATCAGTGCGACGGTCTCCGGGTAGTTCAGCTTCACGCCGCGTGCCAGCCGGTCCCGGGCGACCATGCCAGCGGTGGCGAGCAGCAGCTTCTCGGTGTCTCCAGGGGTGAGGTGCACAGCTCAGACCGCCATCGCGCTGCGGACGGTCGACACGGCCTCCGCGCCGCCCTCGCCGGCCGCGGTGACCCGGCCCGACTCGAGCACGTAGTAGCTGTTCGTGGCTCTCAGGGCGAAGCCGACGTGCTGCTCGACCAGCAGGACCGACAGGTCGCCGCGCTGCGTCAGGTTCGTGATCACACGTTCGATCTCGGTGACCACGTTGGGCTGGATGCCCTCGGTGGGTTCGTCCAGGATCAGCATCCGCGGCTTGGTCAGCAGCGTCCGCGCGATCGAGAGCTGCTGACGCTGACCCCCCGAGAGCAGACCCGCCCGACGGGCGAGGAGATCGGTCAGCGCGGGAAAGGTGGCGAGCACCTCGTCGATCGCCGACCTGTCGCTGGTCACCAGCTGGAGGTTCTCCAGCGTCGTCATCTGCGGGAAGCTGAGCTGACCCTGCGGGACGTAACCCAGCCCGCGCCGGACCCGGACGTTCGGGCGCAGCCTGGTGACGTCCTGCCCGTCCAGGAGGACCTTCCCGCTGCGCACCGGCAGCAGGCCGACGGCGACGCGCAGGAGCGTCGTCTTGCCCGCGCCGTTGTGGCCCATCAACGCCGTGCCGCCGCCGAGCGGAACCGTCAGGCTCACGTCGTGCAGCACCATGCTCCGCCCGTAGCCGGCCGTGACGTTGACGAGCTCGAGCATCGACTCACTCATGGGTAGCTCCCTCTGCGCTGCGGCCCAGGTAGACCTCTTGCACCTTGACGTTGGCCTGGATCTCCGCGACGGACCCCTCGGCCAGCACCTTCCCGGCATGCAGCACGGTGACGATGTCGGCGTGATTGCGCACGAAGTCCATGTCGTGCTCGATCACGACGATGGTGCGGGTCGGTGCGATCCGGCGGAGCAGCGCGCCAGTCTCCTCGCGCTCCTCCTGGCTCATCCCGGCCACGGTCTCGTCGAGGAACATCACCTTCGCGTCCTGGACCAGGAGCATGCCGATCTCGAGCCACTGCTTCTGACCGTGCGCCAGGATGCCGGCCGGGCGGTCCCAGAGGTGCGCGAGACCGACCGTCTCCATCGCCTCCTGCACGTAGTCGGGAACACCCCGGCGCGCGCGCAGCATGCTCCACGAGCGGCGGTGCACGCCACCGGCGATGTCCAGGTTCTGCAGGACCGTGAGCTCCTCGAACACGGTGGCGGTCTGGAACGTCCGACCGACACCGGCTCGCGAGATCTGGTGGGACTTCAGCGACAGCAGGTCCTTGTTCCCGTACCGCGCGTAGCCGGTGCCCTTCACCAAGCCGGTAAGCGCGTCGACGAGCGTGGTCTTGCCCGCACCGTTGGGGCCGATGAGGAAGTGGATCCGCCCCTGGAGGAAGGTCACGTCGACGTTCTCGTTGGCCTTGAAGCCGTCGAAGTCGACGGTCAGGCCCTGGACCTCGACGTAGTCCTGGCCGGTCATGAGGCCGCCCCCTTCGCGAGCGTTCGCCTCGAGGTGACGAACCTCGTGATCCGCCCCGGGACGGAGGCGAGGCCGTCGGGCAGGAGCAGCGTCACGAAGATGAACAGCAGCGCGAGGATGTAGATCCAGCCGTCCTCCATGCGCTCCGAGAGCGTGGACCGGCCGTAGCCGAGCACCAGCGCGCCGATGGCCGGCCCGAACAACGAGCCCCGCCCTCCGAACGCGACGCCGGCGATCATGAAGATCGACGCAGCGGCCCCGATCTCCTTCGGCGAGATGATCCCCGCGATCGGCACGAACAGCGCACCTCCGATGCTGGCCATCAGGGCCGCCACGACGTAGGCGACGAGCTTGACGTTGGCCGGGTCGTACCCGAGGAACCGGACCCGCTCCTCGGCGTCCCGGGTCGCGACCAGCAGCTCGCCGAACCGGCTGCGGTACAGCTGCCAGACGACGACCAGGCAGACGACGAGCAAGGTGGCGACGATCGTGTAGATCAGCCGCTTGTTGGCCGGGTCGGCGAGGTCGTAGCCGAAGAAGTACTTGAAGTCGCTCAGGCCGGTGTCGCCTCCGGTGAGCTTGATGGTGCCGCCGATCAGGTACGCCAGGGCTACGGCGAGTGCCTGCGACAGGATCGCGAAGTAGGCGCCCTTGACCCGGCGCTTGAAGATCGCGTACCCCAGCACCCCGCTGACGATGATCGGCGCGGCGACGATGGCGAAGATCGTGAACGTCCCGCTGCGGAACGGTTCCCAGAAACCGGGGAGCGGTGCGAGCGGGTCGTACAGGATCATGAAGACCGGGATGGAGCCGGGGCCGGCCGTCTCCAGGGTGAGGTGCATCGCCATCGCGTAGGCGCCGAGGGCGAAGAAGACGCCCTGGCCCATGACGAGCATGCCGCCGCGGCCCCAGGCCAGACCGATGCCGACAGCCACGATCGCCCAGCAGCAGTACTTGCCGAGGTTGTTGAGCCGGAAGTCCGAGAGGACCGCCGGTGCGACCACGAGCAGCAGGACCGCGAAGAGGCCGATCGCCAGCAACGAGCCCCACGAACGGAGGAACGGCGCTCCTGGTCGGGGAACCGTCCGCGGCCGGACCCGTGCCCCCGGTGCTGCCTCCTGGATCTCGGTGGTGCTCATGCCAGACCTCGCGTTCGGATGGTGAACAGTCCCTGGGGCTTGACCTGGAGGAAGATCACGACGAGCACGAACGTGATGACCTGGGCGAGGCTGCCCGTCGTCCAGTCCGCCAGGTACGCCGTGACGACGCCGACGGTCCAGGCGGCGATGACCGCGCCGCGCAGCTGGCCGAGCCCGCCCGCGACGACCACGAGGAACGCCAGGATGATGTAGCGGGTGCCCAGCTGGGAGTTGGTCCCGCCGATCAGCGATGCGGCGACACCGCCGACGCCGGCGAGGCCCGAGCCGACGAAGAACGTGATCCGGTCGATCGACCTCGTCGCGACCCCGAGGGTCTCTGCCAGTGCCCGGTTCTGCACCGTGGCGCGGATCCTCCGACCGAACGAGGTGTACTTCAGCAGCGCCCCCAACCCGGCCAGGCAGGCCATCGCGAGCACGATCGTGAAGACCTGGCGCAGCGGCCAGGCGTAACCCAGGACGTGGATCTGCCCGTCCAGCAGGGTCGGCTTCTCGACCGGAACCCCGCTGGGGTAGTGCTGGAGGAAGAGCTGCTGGAGCCCGAGGCTCACCCCGACCGTGGCCAGCAAGGTGTCCAGGGGACGGTCGTACATCCACTGGATGACGGTGACCTCGAGCAGTAGTCCCATGGCGCCGGCGACGAGGAACGCGACCGGGAGGGCGATGAGGATCGAGAGGTTCGTGTTCGCCACGACCTGCTGGGTCCAGTAGGCGCACAGCGCGCCGACGAGCAGGAACTCGCCGTGCGCCATGTTGATCACGCCCATCTGGCCGAACGTGAGGGCCAGGCCCAGCGCGGCGATGAGCAGGAGGGCGCCGTCGGCGGTTCCGTTCAGGAGCGGCGCGATCAGGGTTTCCATGCAGGGCCTCTCGGCAGTCGTTGATGGTCGGAGAGGGGTCCCGTGCCGTGCTGGCACGGGACCCCTCGGTGACCCGAGAAGGGACTCAGCGAGGGTCAGCCGGCTGCCTTGACCAACGCATCGCGCGTGGCTGCCGGGAACCACGAGTACGCCTTCAGGTACGGGTCCGGCTGGATCGGCCCGTCTGAGTGCCAGACGATGTTGAACTGGTTGTCGCTGTTGATCTGGCCGATCAGGCCTGGCTTGCTGATGTGGTGGTTCTCACCGTCGACCACGACCTTGCCCTCGGGGGCGTCGAACGAGACGCCGCCGGAGACCGCGTTGATCTTGTCCACGTCGAACGATCCGGCCTTCTCCACCATCGCCTTGTAGAGGTAGAGCGAGTCGTAGGCGGCCTCCATCGGGTCGGAGGTCACGTCGCTCGGCCCGTCGTAGGCCTTCCAGTCCGCGATGAACTTGTCGTTCGCCGGGCTCTTCACCGACTCGAAGTAGTTCCAGGCGGCGTACTGACCTTCGACGGACGCACCCATGTTGGGAGCCTCTTCCTCGGCGATCGACACCGAGATGATCGGCGTGGTCGCGGCCTTCAGACCGGCGTCCGTGTAGGCCTTGACGAAGCCGACGTTCGAGGAGCCGTTGATCGTGTTGAAGATGAAGTCGGGCTTGGCGGCGACGATCTTGGCGACCTGCGTGGTCCAGTCGTCCTTGTCCAGCGGCACGTACTCCTCACCGACGATCTTGATGCCGAGCTCCTTGGCGTAGAGCTTGATGATCGCGTTGGCGGTGCGCGGGAAGACGTAGTCCGAACCAGCCAGGAAGAGGGTCTTCACGCCCTTGGACTTGAGGAACTCCATCGCCGGCAGGATCTGCTGGTTGGTGGTCGCGCCGGTGTAGTAGATGTTCTTGGAGGACTCCAGGCCCTCGTACTGCACGGGGTAGAAGAGCAGGCCGTTGTCCTTCTCGACGACCGGCTTCATCGCCTTGCGCGACGAGGAGGTCCAGCCACCGAACATCGCGGCCACGCAGTCGTCGGTGAGGAGCTTCTCGGTCTTCTCGGCGAACGTCGGCCAGTCAGTCGCGCCGTCCTCCTGGACCGGGACGATCTTCTTGCCGAGGATGCCGCCCGAGGCGTTGATCTCGTCGGCCGCCATGTGGAGCACGGACGAGACGGTCTTCTCCGAGATGGCCATGGCACCGGTGAGCGAGTTGATGAAGCCGAGCTTGATCGTGTCGCCTGAGGTGTCGACGCAGGACTTGGCGGAGGCCTTCGGGGTCTCGTCTCCGGCCTTGCTGCCGCCACAGGCGCTGAGGGTCGCAGCCGCGACCAGGACCGCGGCGGCGGCCGCGGTCATTCGTGTGCGTGTGTTCAACACTGGGGTACCTCTCGGTTCTGCCGTGCAGGGCGACACGCCGTTGTGCCGTTCGATGAACGTGAACCTAGGGAGGCCGTGTTTCGAGTTATTACCAAATGGAGTTAAATCCGAGTTACGCGTGGAACCAAGAACGTCGCAGGGGTGAAACACCCGCGAAACTCCTGATCCCTACCGTTCGCGGGGTGACTCACCACCACCAGTTCGACGGGTACACCCCGCGCGAACCCGCCTTCGACGAGATGTTCGTGGGTTCGACGCCGCGCCCGGCGTACCAACCACTGGCAGACTCCTTCGACGCCATGTCCGAGGGCGACCTGACCGCCCGGGTCGAGGCTCTGCACTCCAGCTACCTCGACCAGGGCGTGACCTTCGACATCGGTGGCGAGGAACGTGCGTTCCCGATCGACATCGTTCCGCGCCTGATCGAGGCGGATCAGTGGACGCGGATCGACACCGGCGTGCAGCAGCGGGTGCACGCACTGGAGCTGTTCCTGGCTGACATCTACGGTCCCGGTGAGGTCTTTCGCGATGGAGTCATCCCCCGCGGCGTGATCGCGACCTCGAGCAACTACACCCGGGAGTCGTTCGGCATCGAGCCGCCGAACGGGGTCAGGGTGCACGTCTCCGGCATCGACCTGATCCGTGACGCCGAGGGTGAGTTCCGGGTGCTGGAGGACAACGTGCGGATCCCGTCCGGCGTCTCCTACGTGATCACCAACCGGAGGGCGATCTCCACGACCTTGCCGGAGTCCTTCGGCCGGCACCGGATCCGCCCGGTGGCCGGTTATCCGCAGAAGCTTCTCGCAGCACTGCGGGCAGCCGCTCCAGCCGGGGTCGACGACCCGACGGTCGTGCTGCTGACGCCTGGCGCCTTCAACGGCGCCTACTTCGAGCACGCCCTGCTGGCCCGGACGATGGGGATCGAGCTGGTCGAGGGTCGGGACCTGGTCTGCCGCCGCGGCCGGGTCCTGATGCGCACCACGAACGGATTGCGGCAGGTGCACGTGATCTACCGCCGGGTCGACGACGAGTACCTCGACCCGGTGCACTTCCGAGCCAACTCGTTGCTCGGCTGCCCCGGCCTGGTCAACGCGGCCCGGGCCGGCAACGTGACGATCGCCAACGCGCTGGGCAACGGCGCGGCCGACGACAAGCTCGTCTACACCTACCTCCCCGACCTGATCCGCTACTACCTCGGCGAGGAGCCGATCCTGGCCAACGTCGACACCTGGCGGCTCGGCGAGGTCGAGCACCGCGAGGAGGTGCTCGACCGTCTCGGCGAGCTGGTCCTCAAGCCGGTGGACGGCAGCGGCGGGAAAGGGATCGTGATCGGCCCTGCCGCGACCGCTGCGGAGCTCGCGGAGCTCCGCAGCCAGGTCCTGGCAGAACCGCGTGCCTGGATCGCGCAGCCGGTCGTCCAGCTCTCCACGGTGCCCACCTACGTCGGCGGCACGATGCAGCCCCGGCACGTCGACCTGCGCCCGTTCGCGGTCAACGACGGCCAGAAGGTGTGGGTGCTTCCGGGCGGGCTGACCCGGGTGGCGCTCGGCGAGGGCGAGCTGATCGTCAACTCCTCGCGCGGCGGCGGGTCCAAGGACACCTGGGTGCTGGCCGAGGAAGGCGTCGTCACCCACGCCGTCCGCTCGACGACCCCGACCGCGGGCCCCGCCGGGATCACCCCGCTCGACAGCGGGCCGGTGGGCGACAGCCGGGCGGCCCAGGCCGAGCAGCAGCAACAGCAGCAGCAACAGGGGCCGACGTGCTGAGCCGGATCGCGGAATCACTGTTCTGGATCGGCCGGTACGTCGAGCGGGCGGAGGACACCGCTCGGATCCTGGACGTCCAGACCCAGGTCATGGTCGAGGACCCGACCGTGGACGTCCGGGCGACCTGCGAGAGCGTGCTGGCGATCATGGGGGTTCCGGTGACTGCGGACGGGCCGGTCGGCCCTGCCGAGCTGCTCCAGCGACTGGCGTACGACCCGGCCTCGCCGGCCTCGATCCACGCCACCTTGCGCAATGCCCGGGAGGTCGCACGGCGTGCCCGGGAAACGTTGTCGACCTCGATGTGGGAAGCCGTCAACACGACCTGGCGCGCTATCCCCAACGGTCGCTTCGAGGCGATGAGCCCGACCGTGGCGATGAGCTGGGTACGCGATCGCGCGGCCCTGATCAACGGCACGGCGGACGCGACCATGCCCCGCGACGACGGTTGGCAATTCCTGATGCTCGGCCGCTCCATCGAACGGGCCGACATGACCTCACGCCTGGTTGCGGCGGCATCGCTGTCGACCTCGTCGGCTTGGACGACGTCACTTCGGGCCTGCGGTGGCTACGAGTCCTTCCTGCGCACCTACAAGGGTCTGGAGACCGACCGCGAGGCTGCGGAGTTCCTGGTGCTGGACCGGCTGTTCCCGCGGTCCGTGGTGTTCGCCCTGAGCCGGGCGGAGGTCTGCCTGGAGAACCTGGAGTCCTCGGGGCAGCGGGCCGGGTTCCAGAACGAGGCGCAGCGCCTGCTCGGCCGGACGCGGGCCGAGCTGGAGTACCGGGCCCTCGCCGACGTGCTCACCGACCTCCCCCACGAGATGGAACGGCTGCAGCGCACCTGTGCGCAGGCGACCGAAGCCGTCACCCGGCAGTACTTCGAGGGCTCGGTAGCCACCATCTGGAACCCGGGGCGGTGGTGAGCATGCAGCTCAAGATCGTGCACAGCACCGGCTTCACCTACGAGGGTGGTGCCGTCGCGTCCTACAACGAGGCCCGGCTCACCCCGCAGACCGGACCCGGGCAGCTCGTGGTGCACTCACGGCTCGACGTGCAGCCCACGCCGTGGGTCTCGACGTACCGCGACTACTGGGGATCCCTGGTGACCTCGTTCGAGGTTCTCGACCCGCACGAGGCGCTGACGGTGACCGCGACCGCCACCGTGCACACCGAGCACCGTGAGCAACCGGTGCAGCGGCTGTCGTGGACCGAGCTGCGCTCGGACCAGGTCGTCGACGGCTTCACCGAGGTGCTCCAGATCCGGGACCGGGTCCGAGCGCCTGACGACCTGGCTTCCCGGTTCGACCAGATCGGGGCTTCCACACCGGATCCTGCGAGCGCGGCTCGCGCGATCTGCTCGCTGATCCACGACGAGGTGGACTACGTGGCCGGGTCGACCGACGTGCACGCGCGCGCCGCAGACTCGTGGGAGGCTCGCGCCGGCGTCTGCCAGGACATGGCGCACCTGGTCATCGGCGGGCTGCGCCGGCTCGGCATCCCGGCCCGCTACGTGTCCGGCTACCTGCACCCGCAGACCGAACCCGAGATCGGCGCGGCGGTCACCGGGGAGTCGCACGCCTGGGTCGAGTGGTGGGACGGCGGCTGGCAGGGCTACGACCCGACCAACGACACTGCTCCGGCCGAGAGGCACGTGGTGGTCGCCACCGGTCGCAACTACACCGACGTGCGCCCGCTCTCCGGCATCTTCACCGGCGCCGGGACCTCATCGATGTTCGTCGACGTGAAGATCACCCGGCTGGCGTGAGGACGAGGCCTTCGGCCGGGGTTCACAACCTCGGAGGCTGGGGTACGGGACTGGCCCACCGCACGAAAGGCCATCCTCATGACCACCGCGCCGAAGATCCGCGTCGGGATCTCGGGGTGGCAGTACGACGGCTGGCGGGGCGACTTCTACCCCGAGGGACTGCCGCGTCGCGCCGAGCTGGGGTACGCCGCCGCCCGGCTGCAGACGGTCGAGCTGAACGCATCGTTCTACTCGCTGCAGCGGCCCTCCTCGTACCGGCGCTGGTACGAGGAGACTCCCGACGACTTCGTGTTCGCCGTCAAGGGCAGCCGGTTCATCACCCATCTCAAGCGCCTCCGGGGCATCGAGACCGCGCTCGCGAACTTCTTCGCCTCCGGTGTCCTGCTCCTCGACGGCAAGCTCGGTCCGTTCCTGTGGCAGCTGCCGGAGCGGGTGGAGTTCGACGAGCCCACGATCTGCGCGTTCTTGGCACAGCTCCCGCGGACGACGACCGAAGCCGCTGCGCTCGCCTCCCGGCACGATGCTCGGGTGAAGGTGCCGGAGCTGGGTGAGCTCTCACTCCAGCCGGACGCGTTGATTCGTCACGCCCTTGAAGTTCGCCACCCGAGCTTCGACGACCCGGCGTTCTTCGACCTGCTGACCCGGTACGACGTTGCGTGCGTCCGTGCCGACAGCGCCGGCAGGTGGCCGGAGCTCGCTGCCTCCACTTCCTCGTTCGAGTACTTCCGCCTGCACGGACACTCCCAGCTCTACGCCAGCAGGTACGCCGACCGGACGCTCGAGCGTTACGCCGACGAAGCACGGAGGGCCGCCGACGCGGGTCGCGACGTCTACGTCTACTTCGACAACGACGCGCACGGACACGCACCCCATGACGCCGTACGGCTGCGCCAGCTGCTCAGCTGACGTCGCCGACCGCAGTGCTGGCACGGCGGCGTGCGGAATCAGGTCAGGGGTCTGGCAGCCATCACTTCCACCGAGGCCGCTACTGAGTCGTCCGGATCCTCGGCTCCGGTGTGCTCTCGTCGGAGGACGACCGTGCTGCGCCCGGCGAGCGTCAGCGCTGCACCTGCCGCCACGGAAGCGGCACGGAGGGCATCGGTGGTGTCGACCACCACCACCCACTGCTGGCAGTAGTCTGCCGGCGGCACCAGGACCTCGACCTCCTCTCCGGCGTTGAAGTAGAGCAAGAAGTGGTCATCGGTGATCGCGCGCCCACGTGGGTCGCGGCCGGCAATGCCGTCACCGTTGAGGTACATCCCGAGCACGGAACCCTCGGACCAGTCGTCGTCCTCCATCGGGCGGCCTTCGGGGTGCAGCCAGACGATGTCGTTGAGCCGTCCCCCGTCCGCCGTGCGCACGGAGCGCCCGTTGAAGAACCGCTGTCGCCTGAACGTCGGGTGCTCACGTCGCAGCGTCGTCAGCGAGGAGGCGAACTCCAGCAGCGGCGTGTCGACGTGGTCCCAGTCGATCCAGGTCAGCTCGTTGTCCTGTGCGTAGCCGTTGTTGTTGCCCAGCTGGGTGCGGCCGAGCTCATCACCGTGCGAGATCATCGGTACGCCCTGGCTGAGCATCAGGGTCGCCAGCAGGTTGCGCTGGTCACGGGCCCGCGTCGCGAGCACCTCGGGGTCGTCGGTGACTCCCTCGACCCCGTGGTTGTCGGACCGGTTGTCGTCGTGGCCGTCGTTGTTGTCCTCGCCGTTGGCACCGTTGTGCTTCTGCTCGTACGAGACCAGGTCCAGCAAGGTGTAACCATCGTGCGCGGTGACGAAGTTGATGCTCGCGACCGGACGCCGCCCGGAGTGCTCGTACAGATCCGCGCTGCCTGCGATCCGGCTGGCGAACGCACCCAGGTCGGCGTTCCCGCGCCAGAAGTCCCGGATCGTGTCGCGGTACGCGCCGTTCCACTCGGTCCACTGCGGCGGGAAGTTGCCGACCTGGTAGCCACCCGGCCCGACGTCCCAGGGTTCGGCGATCAGCTTGACCTGGCTCACCACCGGATCCTGCTGAACCAGCTCGAAGAAGGCCGCAAGTCGGTCCACGTCGTAGAACTCACGGGCCAGCGTGGAGGCCAGGTCGAAGCGGAACCCGTCGACGTGCATCTCGGTGACCCAGTAGCGCAGCGAGTCCATGATCAGCTGCAAGGCGTGGGGATGGCCGACGTTCAGCGAGTTCCCGGTGCCGGTGTAATCCATGTAGTACTGCGGGTCGTCCTCGACCAACCGGTAGTAGGCCGGGTTGTCGATGCCGCGCAGCGAGACCGTCGGACCGAAGTGATTGCCCTCGGCAGTGTGGTTGTAGACGACGTCCAGGATCACCTCGATACCAGCCGCGTGCAGGGTCTTCACCATCGCCTTGAACTCCTGGACCTGCAGCCCCGTCCCGGTGCTGGCGTACCCGGCGTGCGGGGCGAAGAACCCGATGGTGTTGTAGCCCCAGTAGTTGCGCAGCCCGCGATCGAGCAAGGCCTCGTCCTGCACGAACTGGTGGACCGGCATCAGCTCGACCGCAGTCACCCCGAGCCTGGTGAGGTGTTCGATCACCGCCTCGTGCGCCACGCCGGCAAACCGACCACGCAGGGCTTGGGGGACCTCCGGGTGGCGCTGGGTCAGTCCCTTCACGTGCGCCTCGTAGATCACCGACTGTGCGTACGGCGTCCGCGGGGCGCGATCACCTTCCCAGTCGAAGAACGGATTGACGACCACTCCGAGCATGGTGTCGTCCAGGGAGTCTTCGTCGTTGCGGGTCGAGGGATCAGCGAAGTCGTAGGCGAACATCGACTTTCCCCAGCGGATCTCCTCGGTCGTCGCCTTGGCGTACGGGTCCAGCAACAGCTTGTTCGGGTTGCAGCGCAGGCCGCGGCCCGGGTCCCACGGGCCGTGCACCCGGTAGCCGTAGTGCTGGCCGGGCTGCACCTGCGGCAGGTAGCAGTGCCAGACGAAACCGTCGACCTCGGTCAGCTCGACCCGGGTCTCGGTGCGCTTGCCGTTCAGCTCTTCGACGAGGCACAGGTCGACGCGTTCGGCGACCTCGCTGAACAGGGCGAAGTTGGTGCCACTGCCATCGAAGGTTGCTCCGAGCGGGTACGCCGCCCCCGGCCAGGTCTCGATCTCTCCCGCACTCGTCACAGCGAGCGAGTACCCCGGCAGCGTGCCGGAAAATCCGATCTGGCGTCGGGTTTGGAGCCGGTGCACAATGGGTATCCCAGGCCTGACATCGTCGAAAAGGTGCGATCGTCCATCACCTCACCACTGGTGGTCTCCCGATGATCGCGATCTACCTCCACGACCCCCGACGTGAATCCTTCGACCGCGCACGAGCCCTGGTCGCTGCGCTCGGGGAAGATGCCCGGCTGGTGACAGCGCACCCGCCGCCGCTGGGCTGGTCGTCCGACTGGAACCTGTTGGCTGACTCCGACCTGAGAACCTGGGTCACCTGGCTGCGGACCCACTCCCCCGACACCGTCATCGTCGACGGTCCCGTCGAGCACGCCCGAGCGGTCCGTGACCTTGGAGCGAGACTCGTCGTGATCGCACTGCCTGGAGGCCGCGGTCAGGCCGAACGTGGCAGCGCGTACGCCGACGCGGACCTCATCCTCGCCCCCTGGCCACAGGCCGCAGCGCGCGGCTGGCCCGAGGCCTGGCGTCGGCGGACCCTGCACCTGGGCGCGCTGGGATGGCGCTCGGCGGAGGTCGCTCGGCAGGTCGAGAGGCTGCAGCGCGCGGGCCGGTCGGACGGGGCACTGTGGCACTGCGTCGCCCTCTGGCCCACCCACGCTGGCCCGGGGCCCCGCGAACGTAGGTCGATCGCGGTGGAGACCCCGGGCTGGCGGTGGACCTACGCTCCCGAGCACGAGCTGCTCGAGCCAGGTCCGGTCTGGTCGCACCTGATGCGCGCCAAGGTCGCGGTCTGTGCGCCCAGCGTCGCGACGATGGCCGCCCTGACCGCCTTTCAGGTACCGGCCGTGCTGGTGCTGCCCGAGCGACCGACGGCGGCGCAGTCCTTCCTGGCCGAAGCAGCCGGCAGCACGGCGCCGGTCGTCGTCGCCAAGCCCTCCCCGCGGCCGGAGGAGTGGCACTCCCTGCTCCACGCCGCTCGGCGTCTTGACGGGCGGCTGTGGAAGGAGTGGTCACCGGAGCCAGGACTGGCCGAGCTTGCCGAGGTACTAGTCGGCCGCGAGGGCACTGCTGCAGCGGACGAGCTGCTCAACGCCTGACGGGTTCGGCCGTCACGACACCGGTCCACGGCGGTAGGTGGGCGGCGGTCGCGTCCGGGTGGGTGCTGAGCAAGAGCTCAGCGTCAGCTGCGATCGCGACCGAGCCGGGGCCGAGGTTCACCCGGACCCTCAGACCTTCGCGTGCCAGGGTCAGCAGTCGCCCGTCGACCGAGGCCTTGCCGAACGTCGGCCGGGTCAGCTCGACCCGTGACCGTCGCAGGGCGATCAGCCGCCGGTGCAGGTCGAGCAGCCTGGCGTGGCCGTCCTTCTCCAGCTCCGACCAGTCCAGCTTCGAGCGCCGGAAGGTCTGCTCGTCCTGCGGGTCCGGGACCTGCTCCGGGTCCCAGCCCATGCGGGCGAACTCCTCGAGCCTGCCCTCCGCCGTGGCCTTGCCGAGCTCGGGTTCGGGGTGGCTGGTGAAGAACTGGAACGGCGTCGAGGCAGCCCACTCCTCGCCCTGGAACAGCATCGGCGTGAACGGCGCAGTCAGCAGCAGCAGCGCCGCACAGGCCAGCTGGTCCTCGGTCAGCGACTCGGTGAGCCGGTCGCCGCGAGCGCGGTTTCCGATCTGGTCGTGGTTCTGCGCGCACACCACCAGCCGCCAGGCCTCGGTGCGATCGGTCTCGATCGGCCGGCCATGAGCCCGCCCGCGGAACGAGGAGAAGGTTCCGTCGTGGAAGAAGCCGCGGTCCAGCACCTTCACCAAGGCGTCCAGGCTGGCGAAGTCGGCGTAGTAACCATCCTCCTCGCCGGTGAGGTTCGCGTGCACCGCGTGGTGGAAGTCGTCGCTCCACTGGGCGTCCAGGCCGAAGCCGAGCCCGGCCCGCGGCGTGATCAGGCGCGGGTCGTTGAGGTCGGACTCGGCGATCAGCGTCAGCGGTCGGTTCTGGTGGGCCGAGAGGGCCGCCACCGCGACCCCGAGCTCCTCGAGGAGGTGGGTTCGCGACTCGTCTGCGAGCGCGTGGACGGCGTCGAGGCGCAACCCGTCGACGTGCATCTCGCCGAGCCACATCAGCGCGTTGTCGATGATCATCCGGCGGACCTCGGCGCTGCCCTCCCCGTCCAGGTTCACCGACTGGCCCCACGTGTTGGACTCCTGGTCCTTCAGGTACGGACCGAACCGCGGGAGGTAGTTGCCCGACGGCCCCAGGTGGTTGTAGACGACGTCCTGAACCACCGCGATCCCGGCCGCATGACAGGCGTCCACCAGCCGCTGGTAGGCCGCGGGACCGCCGTACTCGTGGTGCACCGCCCACCAGCCGACCCCGTCGTACCCCCAGTTCCAGCGGCCGTTGAAGGCGTTGACCGGAAGCAGCTCGAGGAAGCCGACACCGAGATCTACCAGGTGCGGGAGCCTGTCGATCATGGCATCGAACGTGCCCTCTGGCGTGAAGGTGCCGACGTGCGCCTCGTACAGGATCGCGCCTGCGAGCTGGCGTCCGGTCCAGGTCTGGTCGGTCCAGACGAACGACCTCGGGTCGTAGCTGCGCGAAAGACCGTGGACGCCGTGCGGCTGCCAGCGCGAGCGCGGGTCAGGCAGTGGTCGCTCGTCCTCGCCGAGGAGGAAGCCGTAGTCGGCACCGTCGAGCGTCGGCTCGCTCGAACGCCACCAGCCGTCCTCGTCGCGGGTCATGGGCAGCACCTGCCCGTCCACCTGCAGACGCACCCGTTCCGGGCGGGGAGCCCACACCTCGTAGGTCATCAGGACTCCCTCACCAGCACCGCGACCGGCAGGCACTCGAGCAGCTTGGTCAGGTCGGGGTCAGCTCGCCGGCCGGTGAGTGCGTCCCGGAACCGGCCCGCCGGGAGCACGAGTCGGGTTCCGCTCCACCCCCCGCGGCGCTCGAGCCCCACCGGCATCCGGGTCACCACGGTGATCAGGCCGCCCCGGTCGAAGGACAGCACGTGCTCAGCCGCCGGGCCGTCGGCGTGCACCGGCTCGTAGTGCGAGAACAGGTCCGGGCGGTCGCGGCGCAGCCGAAGCACCGTGGAGACGACGTGCAGCTTGGCCGAGCCGGTGTCATCGAGCCGGATCGGCCGGGCCGGGGCCTGCGCACCGGTGGCATCGAGGTCGTGCAGCATCCGGCGACGCACCTCGAAGTCGACTGGCCGTCGATTGTCCGGATCGACCAGGCTCTGCTCCCACAGCTCGCTCCCCTGGTAGACGTCCGGAACCCCGGGAATCGTCAGCGCCAGCAATTTGGCGGACAAGGCGTTGCTCCACCCGTACGGCGCCAGCTCGTTCGCCGCACCATCGAGCAGCTGGTGCACCGCTGGGTTGCCGTACGCCGCCCGCACTGCCGCCTGGACAGCTGATTCGAAGTGCTCGTCGGGCTCGGTCCAGGTGGTCTGCTGGCCGGCCTCGCGCATCGCCTTCTGGGCGTAGGCGGCCAACCGCTCCTCGGATGCCGGCCAGCATCCGACGATCGCCTGCCACAGAAGGTTGCCGAGGCCCTCGTCGGGAACCGGCACCGCGTCCAGCAGGCAGCGCAGAGTCTCGGACCACCACACCGGCAGCTCGGCGAGCGCATCGATCCGCGCCCGGACGTCCTCGCCGCGCTTGGTGTCGTGGGTCGAGGTCGTCGTCATCGCGTCCGGG
>JBJMIP010000274.1:0-4721 GCA_045806825.1 Marmoricola sp. | reverse complement strand
GTCGACCAGCAAGTTGCTGCGGAGCCGGTCCTCGAGCACGGCCGGGGCGACGTTCTTACCCCCGGCGGTCACCAGGATCTCCTTCTTGCGGCCGGTGATCCGGACGAAGCCTTCGTCGTCGATCTCGCCGACGTCACCGGTGTGGAACCAGCCGTCGGCGTCACGCGCCTGGGCGGTGGCCTCGTCGTTGTGCCAGTACCCGGCGAAGACCTGACCGCCGCGGAACAGCAGCTCGCCGTCGTCGGCGACGCGCACCGAGGTGCCCTGGACCGGACGCCCGACGGTGCCGACCTTCTGGGCGTCGGGCAGGTTCTCCGTCAGTGCGGCCGTGGTCTCGGTCAGGCCGTAGCCCTCGAGCACGTTGACGCCGATGCCGCGGTTGAATTGGCCGAGCCGGTCACCGAGCGGTGCGCCGCCGGAGACGGCGTACTGGCACCGGCCGCCGAGGGCCTCGCGCAGCTTGGCGTAGACGAGCTTGTCGAAGATCGCGTGCTGGGTGCGCACCACGACGCTGGTCTTCTGCACCTCGATGCCGCGCGACCAGGCCATCGCGACCTCGGCTGCCCGGTTGAAGATGCGGCCCTTGCCGTCCGCGACGGCCCGCTGCGAAGCAGTGTTGAAGACCTTCTCGAAGACGCGCGGCACGGCGAGGATGAAGGTCGGTCGGAACGCCGCGAGGTCGTCGAGCAGGTGGCGGATGTCGGCCGAGTGGCCCATCCGGACGCGCGCCTTGACGCAGCCGACCTGGATGATCCGGGCGAACACGTGCGCCAGCGGCAGGAAGAGCAGCGTCGCTGCCCCTTCGTCGTCGCCGGGCGTGAACAGCTTGTCGAGCTCGTCGATGGCCACGCCCAGCTCGAACATGAAGTTGCCGTGGGTGAGCATGCAGCCCTTGGGCCGCCCCGTGGTGCCCGAGGTGTAGATCAGGGTCGCCAGCGCGTCCGGACCGCTGCCCGTACGCCGCTCCTCGAGCGTCTCGTCGGTGATCTCCTCACCGAGCGTCGTGAGCACGGCGACCGCGCCGGTCTCGTTGCCGGTCTCGATGGACCAGACGTGGTGCACCTCTGGCAGGCGGTCGCGGATCTCCTTGAGCCGCCCGGTGTGCTCGGGAGTCTCGGCGATCACCGCCCGTGCGCCCGAGTCCGAGAGGATCCACTCGATCTGCTCGGCGCTGGAGGTCTCGTAGATCGGCACGGTGGCGGCACCGGCGAACCAGATCGCGTAGTCGAAGAGCGTCCACTCGTAGCGGGTGCGCGAGAGCAGGGCCACCCGGTCACCGGGTTCGACGCCGGCGGAGATGAGTCCCTTCGCGACGGCGCGCACCTCGGTGAGGAACTCGGCCGCGGTGACGTCACTCCACTCCGAGCCTGCCCGGCGGGAGAACACGACGGTCGCAGGGTGCTCGACGCCGTTGGTCACCACGTCGTCAGTCAGGTTCCCGGTCGGGGGAATCTGCACCTGCAGGGGGGTCGAGTACTCGCGCACGCTTCTCCTCGTCTGAAAGGGGTGTGTGATCTCCTGCTCACCAGGCACCTGCACGGTACTAGGGGCGCTCTTCCATCGGATAGCCTCGCATCCATGCCCGAACAGACCACCTCGAGCATCGTCATCGATGCCGCTCCCGCCCAGGTGATGGCGGTCATCCTCGACTTCGAGGCGTACCCCGCGTGGGCGCAGGGGATGAAGTCCGCCGAGGTCGTCGCGCGCGACTCCGAGGGGCGTGCGGAGAAGGTCCACTTCGAGCTCGAGGCGACGCCGATCAAGGACGCGTACACGCTCGCGTACACCTACGTCGGCACCGACACCCTGCGCTGGACGCTGGCCGAGGGCAAGATGCTGCGCGCCATGGAGGGGTCCTACGACCTCGCCGCTGGTCCGTCCGGGACCACGGTGACCTACCACCTCTCGGTCGACGTCGCGATCCCGATGATCGGCATGCTGCGGCGCAAGGCGGAGAAGGTCATCATCGACACCGCTCTCAAGGGCCTGAAGAAGCGCGTCGAGCAGCTGGGCTGATCGCGAATGGGCGTTCGGATCATCCTGTTCACCGGCAAGGGCGGAGTCGGCAAGACGACCTCCGCGGCCGGTACGGCGACCCTGGCTGCGCGGCGCGGAGAGCGCACGCTGGTCCTCTCGACCGACGCGGCCCACTCGCTCGGCGATGCGTTCAAGCACCCGATCGGCCCCGAGCCGACGCCGGTGGCCGAGAACCTCTGGGTTCACCAGGTCGACGCGCAGCGGCGCTTCGAGCGTTCGTGGGGTGACATCCAGGGCTACCTGATGTCGGTGCTGGATGCCGCCGGGGTCGACCCGATCACCGCCGAGGAGCTCACCGTCATCCCGGGTGCCGAAGAGGTGCTCGCGCTGCTCGAGCTGCGCACCCACGCCCTCTCCGGGGACTGGGACGTCATCGTCGTGGACTGCGCGCCGACCGCGGAGACCCTGCGCCTGCTCGCGCTGCCCGAGGCCCTGAACTGGTACATGAGCCGGATGTTCGGCGTCCAGCGCCGGGTGATGCGCGCGCTGCGGCCCGTGCTCACCCGTGCTGCCGGGGTGCCGATGCCTGAGGACTCGGTCTTCGACGCGGTCGAGCGCTTGCACGGCGAGCTCGAGGAGATCCAGCAGATCCTCACCGACAAGGACGCGAGCGTCCGTCTGGTGCTCACCCCCGAGGCGGTCGTGGTCGCCGAGGCGCGCCGCTCGCTGACGACGTTGTCCCTCTACGGGTACCGCGTCGACGGCGTGATCGCGAACCGGGTCTTCCCGGCTGGTGGCGACGACCCGTGGCGCGACGCGTGGGTCAGCGCCCAGGAGAACGTGCTCGCCGAGGTCCGCCAGTCCTTCGCGGACCTGCCGATCTGGACCTCCTCCTACCAACCGGGGGAGCCGATGGGGGCAGAAGCGCTCGCGGCGTTCGCCGAGGCGGCGTACGGCGAGAGCGACCCGCTCGCGATCCCCACCGGCGAGGGGCCGATGACGATCACCCGGACCGAGACCGGTGCGGTCCTGCGCATCGCACTGCCCTTCGCGGTCAAGGAGGACGTCGACCTGGCCCGCCACGGCGATGAGCTGGTCGTCACGGTCGGTTCCTACCGGCGCTTGCTGGCGCTGCCGGCCGCGCTGACCCGGCACACTGTCACCGGTGCGCGGGTGGAAGCCGGATCCCTCCAGGTGAAGTTCCGCAGTGACCTCGACGAGAACCAGGAGCAGCCGTGAGCGACGACTTCGGCACCGGCCCGCGTGAGCCCCAGCCGCCCGGTCAGGGGCCCCACGGGGAACCGATCGGGAGCGTCGGCGAGGAAGCCGCCAAGCTGTTCACGGCGCTGTCCGGCTGGGCGAAGGACCAGGGCGTGCAGGGTGCTGACTCCGCTGCCGGCGCGGCCTTCGCGTTCGGCGACGTTCTCAAGGACGTCAACGACCACATCGCCACCGGCGGGCAGGACTGCAAGTACTGCCCGGTCTGCCAGGTGATCTCGGCCGTCCGTGCCACCAGCCCCGAGGTGAAGGCGCACCTCGCAGTGGCGGCCAGCTCGCTGATGCACGCGGCTGCCGGCGTGCTCGCGACCCAGGTCCCCGACGACAAGAAGGCCGGTCCCGTCGAGAAGATCGACCTGGACGACGAGAGCTGGGACGAGTCATGAGTCTCACCGTCGGGATCGACATCGGCGGCACCAAGATCGCCGGCGGTGTGGTCGACGAGAGCGGCCACGTGGTCGCCGAGACCCGCCGTGACTCACCGGCCGACCACGTCGACGCGATCACCGAGGCCGTGGTCGACATCGTCGAGGAGTTCCGTCGCGAGCACCAGATCGTGGCCGTTGGTGTCGCCGCAGCCGGCTTCCTCGACCGCGAGCGCGACACCGTGATGTTCGCCCCCAACCTCGCCTGGCGCGACGCGCCGCTGCGCAGCCTGGTGAAGAAGCGAGTGCAGCTCCCGACCGTCCTGGAGAACGACGCCAACGCCGCCGCCTGGGCCGAGTACCGCTTCGGTGCCGGTCGGGACGCGCGCACGCTGGCCCTGGTCGCCTCCGGCACCGGGATCGGCGGCGGACTGGTCATCGACGGGCGGCTGTTCCTCGGTGGCTTCGGGGTCGGCGCCGAGTTCGGGCACATGCGTGTGGTCCCCAACGGTCGCCGGTGCAACTGCGGGCTGAACGGTTGCTGGGAGGCCTACGGGTCCGGCACCGGCCTGACCGCACGGGCTCGTGAGCTGGTCACCGAGAACGCTGCCGGCGCACCGGTCCTGGTCGAGCTGTCCGGTGGCGACATCGAGGCGATCGACGGCCGGATGGTCACCGAGGCGGCCGAACGTGGCGATCCTGCGGCCAAGCAGTGCTTCGTCGAGCTGGCGCGCTGGCTGGGTGAGGGGATGGCCAGCCTGTCCGCAGTGCTCGACCCGGACGTGTTCGTGGTCGGCGGCGGCGTGGCCGAGTCGCCCGAGCTCGACCTCAAGCTGGTCATCGAGGCCTTCGGGCCCGCCGAGAGCGGGGCGGGACACCGTCCGACGCCGGCGATCCGGCTGGCCGAGCTCGGCAACAGCGCCGGGCTCATCGGGGCCGCCGACCTGGCGCGGGTCCAGGCCTAGCCGTAAACGTGGGTGGAGGTGCGGTTGCGCAGCACCCGCCTCGAAACCGGGTGAGCGGCCCGCCTCGGTCACCGGGTTTCGAGGCTCTTCCGTTCGTTCCTCACTTCCGAGCACCTCAACCAGCGTCGCGGTGACG
>JBJMIP010000273.1:0-11771 GCA_045806825.1 Marmoricola sp. | reverse complement strand
TGAAGCGCAGCGCCTCGGTCATCGCCGGCCCTTGGGCGTCGTGTTCTCCGCGACCAGCCGGAAGCGCGCGATCGCATCGCCCCACACCGTCTCCAGGTAGGCCTGCACGGCTGCGGCGCCCTCGGGAGCGAGAGAGTAGATCCGTTCGGTGCCGTCGGCCCGCTGGTCGACGAGGCCCGATTCCTTGAGCACCCGCAGGTGGCGTGACACCGCCGGCCTGCTGATCGGGAGAGCCTCGGCGAGCGCGTGGACGGGCTTGTCCCCCTCGCCCAGCAGGCGCAGGATCTCCCGGCGCTGGGGGTCTCCGAGCGCGTCGAATGCGGCAGCAGAATCGGTAACCACAGAGTTACCGTAACTGACGGCTTACCCAGTCGGGGCCGGTGGGCTAGTCAGGCGGCGCGTTCGGGGCCTTCGAAGGTTCCTCAGCGACCGTTCGCTCGTTGAAGCCGGTGAGTGTCAAACACAGGGGGATCAGCAGGTGTCTGTTCTGCAGCGTGGCGAGTCGTGGTCGTTGCCGTTGAGCACGACCCGTGCACGCGGACGGTCGCTCGCGCGGATCAGGTGCGCGCTGCTGGGTCACGACTTCCTGTTCGGCGTGGCCGGTCTCCTGGTTCGCTCCGAGCGCTGCCGCCGGTGCGGAGCGGCAGCCGAGAACTCGGCTTCCTGACCGGGGCCGTTCCTGCGCCCGACCCGGCGCCGCTGGTGTAGAACCGTGAGGGCTACTCAGGGAGGTTCCGATGGTTCGAGCGCGCACGGCGCCCGGAGTTCTGCTGGTGCTCGCGATGCTCGTCGTGACGGTCGCGGCGGTGCCTGCGGCGCCGTCGAGCGCGGCGGGTTCGTGCACCGGGTTCAGCAACCGGACCGGAGTGACCACGACCGCGATCACTCTTGCGAACGTCTCCGACCTGTCCGGACCCGTTCCCGGTCTCGGCAGGCCGGCGCTCGACGGGGTGAAGGCCTACGCCCGGTACTTCAACTCGACGTCGTCTATCTGCGGGCGCAAGCTGAAGGTGCTCTCGCTGGACAGCAAGACGGACTCCGCGGCTGGCGCCATGGCCTATGCCACCGCCTGCGCCAAGTCCATCGCCGCCGTGGGCTCGTGGTCGAGCTTCGACGACGGCGGGGCGTCGACCGCGCAGAAGTGCGGCCTGCTGGACCTGCGGTCGGTGTCGAACACCAATCAGCGCAACGCGTGCAGCACCTGCTTCGGGGTCCGGGGCACCCAGGCCCGGGCCTTCCCGAACGCGATCCCGGACTACTTCGTGACCAACCACCCGACGGCCTCGCAGGCCTCCGCGTTCGTGTACCTCAACACCGGCTCGTACGCCGAGCACGCGGCGTACACCGTGAAGGACGAGCAGGCGCGCGGGATGAAGTTCATCTACAACCAGGGCATCGACGTCGCCAGCTTCAACTACGGCCCGTACGTCTCCCAGATGAAGAACCTCGGCGTCCAGCTCGTCCAGTTCTCCGGCCCCTCGCAGCAGGCGGTCCGACTGGCCACGGCGATGCACGACGCCGGGTTCACGCCGGTGTTCCAGACCGACCCGACCACCTACTTCAACAAGGGCTTCGTCTCCACCGGTGGCGCAGCGGTGAACGGCACCTACGTCCCGGTCGACATCACGCCGTTCGCCGAGCAGGCGAGCAACACCGAGCTTCGTCGTTACCTGATCTGGCTGCAGAAGGTCGACCCCGGAGCCACCCCGAGCATCGACGGGTTGTTCGCCTGGTCGGCGGCGCGGCTCTTCGTCGACCGCGCCCGTGCTCTCGGGGGACACCTGAGCCGGGTGAACCTCGTCAGCGCGGTCCGTGCCGTCCACCAGTGGACCGACCTGGGCGCGCACGCGAACCAGAACGTCGGGTCGAAGGTCCTCGGCACCTGCTGGCGGATGCTCCGGCTCAGCGACGGGAAGTGGGCGCCCGTCGGCGGCACGTCGTACAGCTGCCGCGGCAAGACGGTCGCGGCGCCCTGAGGAGGACGCCGCGCCCTTGCGTCTACGGCAGCACGGTCGATTTCGTGACGATTCGGTAGAGGGACACGTACCCGAACCGGTTCAACGTGATCTTCACGCCGATCTTGTGGTGTCGGTCTGCGGTGACCAACTTCCAGTACGACCTCTTGGCTGCGGTTCCGGTGATCGGCTTGCCGTCCCGGAGCCACTGGTAGGTGGTCGTCGTCGAGGTCGGGGTGCTCTTCGGTGGGACAGCTTTGAGCGTCTGGCCAACCTTGTAGACACCGGTGATCGCGGCTGCACTGGTGAGCTTGAAGACGTTCTTCTCGAGCTTGGCGTTGATCCCCGTCGTGTCCGAGCCGACCGTCACCGTGACCGGGGTCGAGCCGCTGGCGGTGGCCGAGTTGTTCCAGTACTCCCTGCGGAACTTCGTGGCCACGTCGGGGGCGAAGTAAACGCGGTAGGTCCCTGCCGGTGCGAACAGCTTGTAGGTGCCGTTCGACGCGGAGACCGCGGACTGGTGGTCGTCCTCCCACGTGCTCCCGACCTTGCGGTAGAGGATCACGTGGCTGTTGGGGACGCTCGCTCCGTTGGATGTCGCGCTGACCCTGCCTGAGACGGACCCGGCCTTGGTCAGCGTCGGGTCGATGTCGGTCACTGCGGTCGGCGCCGTCACCGGGATCGAGGTGGCGGTGTCCAGGGTCGCGGCATTCGGCCACCAACCCTCGTACGCAGTGATCTGGGAGTAGAAGTGCAGGCGGTAGTTCCCGCTGGGGAGGTTCCGAGCCAGGTACCGACCGTCCGAGGCCTCGCCCGAGACTTCGGTGGAGAACAGGCGCACCCACCCGGAGGGATAGGTGCTGTCCTGCTGGTAGACGTCGACGCTCGTGTCGTGGAACCCGACCTGCTTGTAGTCGGTGGCCACGTAGCCCGCGATCGAGCCGCCGGGCGCCAGGTCGACATTCGCGGTGATCGTGCCGCCGGAGGTGATCGTGACCGGGGTCGAGCTCTGCCGGGTCGAGGAGTCGTTCCACCACTCGGGTGCCATCGATCCGGCATCCGAGCTGCCGGTGTAGCGAAGGTAGTACTGGCCGGGCGCCAGTGAGAGCGAGTAGTTGCCTCCGAACATGCTGATCATCGCGGGGTACTCGTTGGGCGCGCTGACCTTGTACGCCTCCACCGTGCCCTGGGACAAGGCCCCACCGGAACCCGTGAGCGTTCCGGCCACGGTTCCGTTGGTGACAGCGACCGCCGACAGGTTGGGCAGCAGCAGAAGGGTGACCGCGACGGCCAGCGCGGTGGCGGCCGGAAGCAAGCGGCGAAGGCGGTGCGACACGAAGGGACCTCATCTCTCGGGTTCCGGAAACGTAACAGCGATGGCTGACGAGGACCGGCGTTTGGAGGATGCTCGGCGCCGAAACTGGCGCCGCTATTGACACGTGTCAAAAACCCTCGTTCGATACGTGCATGACCTTTGACGTGATCGTCCGCGACGGCCTGTGGTTCGACGGGACCGGCGCGGAACCTCAGCAGCGCCACCTCGGCATCAAGGACGGGCGGGTCGAGAGCGTCTCGGCCGAGCCGTTGGACGAGACCGGCTGCGCAGAGGTCATCGACGCCGCCGGCAAGTGGGTGCTGCCCGGCCTGGTCGACATCCACACCCACTACGACATCGAGGTCCTCGGCGGTCCGGCGCTGATCGAATCGCTGCGCCACGGTGTGACCACGATCTTCCTCGGTTCCTGCTCCCTCTCGACCGTCCACGTCGACCCGGTCGACGCCGGTGACCTGTTCGGCCGGGTCGAGGCGATCCCGCGGCGGCACGTCATCGACGGGGTGACGCAGCACAAGACCTGGACCACCGCGGACGAGTACGTCGACGCGCTCGAGTCCCTCCCGCTCGGACCGAACCTGGCGGCGTTCATCGGCCACTCCGACATGCGCACCGCGACCATGGGCCTGGACCGTGCCACCCGCAAGGGCGTCCGGCCGACCCGCGAGGAGCAGGCGCGGATGGAGGCCTGGCTCACCGAGGCGCTCGACGCCGGCTTCATCGGGATGAGCTCGCAGCAGCTGCTCTTCGACAAGCTCGACGGTGAGACCTGCCGGTCCCGCACCCTGCCGTCGACCTTCGCCAAGGCTCGCGAGCTGCGCCGGCTGAACGCGATCCTGCGCCGCCGCGACCGGGTGCTGCAGTCCGGCCCGAACATCAAGAACCCGCTCAACATCCTCAGCCAGGCCGCGTCCTCGCTCGGGATCGGTCGCAAGCGATTGAAGACCAGCCTGCTCTCGGCGGCGGACATCAAGGCGCTGCCGTTCGTCATCAAGATCATGGGCCCGATCGCCACCGCGGTGAACAAGCTCGGGGGCAACTTCCGCTGGCAGCACCTCCCGGTCCCGTTCGAGGTGTACGCCGACGGTATCGACCTGGTGATCTTCGAGGAGTTCGGCTCGGGCGCGGCTGCGCTGCACCTCTCCGAGGAGTTCGCCCGCAACGAGCTGCTGCGCGACGAGGAGTACCGCCGCAACTTCCGCAAGGACTACGACTCCAAGTACGGCCCGCGGGTCTGGCACCGGGACTTCTTCGACGCCGACATCGTCGAGTGCCCGGACGCCTCGGTGGTCGGCAAGTCCTTCGGCCAGGTCGGGCTCGACCGCGGTGGCCTGCACCCCGTCGACGCGTTCCTCGACCTCGTCCTCGAGCACGGCACCGCCCTGCGCTGGCGCACGACGATCTCCAACCACCGACCCGAGTTCCTCAAGAAGCTCGCCCGGGACCCGGGCGTGCAGATCGGCTTCTCCGACGCCGGGGCGCACCTGCGCAACATGGCCTTCTACAACTGCGGCCTGCGACTGCTCAAGCACGTCGTCGAGGCCGAGCAGGCCGGTACGCCGTTCATGACCCCGGCCCACGCCGTGCACCGCCTCACCGGCGAGCTCGCCGACTGGTACGGCCTGGACGCCGGCCACCTGCGCGTCGGTGACCGTGCCGACCTCGTGGTCGTCGACCCGGCCCGCCTGGACGCCAGTCTCGAGGAGTACGCCGAGAGCCCGGTCGAGCAGTTCGGGAACCTGTCGCGGATGGTCAACCGCAACGACGCGACGGTCCCGGTCGTGCTCGTCGCCGGCCGACCGGTGATCCGCGAGGGAGTGCCGACCGAGGTGCTCGGCGTCGAGCGCACCGGTCAGTTCCTGCGGTGCAACGAGCCCGGAGTCGTCCCGGCGCCGGAGCCGGAAGCCGACGTGCTGGCTTCCTGACGACGCATCGAATCGTCGTCTCGGGGCATCTCTGGGCCCATGACGCACGACAACTTCTCCGATGAGCGGCTCGACCCCGACATCCTCGAGCGCGAAGGTCTGGACGCGGCGACCGTGCAGGCAGTCGGCAAGGTGTCCGAGGCCAGGGAGACGGTCGAGGTCGCCCGCGGTCTTCTCTATCAATTCCACCGAATGACCGGCACTGCCGACTTCCAGCTCGGCGAGGCCGCGCGACTGCTGCGGAAGGCCGGGCACGACGACCTCGCCGACGAGGTCGAGACCGAGATGGTGGGCCGCAACGTCCTCCCCGGTCGGTGGACCTTCCAGGTCGTCGAGGGGTACGACGAGACCTACTACGAGCCGCTGCGTGACCTCCAACGTCGCTCGCTCGACCTGGTCAACGGCCACGCGCACCTCTTCGAGGCCGGTTTGAAGCGGGAGCGCAGGACCACCGGGGAGCCGGGGCACGAGGCGGAGCCGAACGAGCGAGGGTGAGGAGCTCCGCCCGGGTGCTCGGCGCCCACCAGATCGGTTCGTGAGGCGAAACGGGCCGGGAAGAGGCCGGCCGCTCCTACTGTGTCCCCATGGACAAGGGCGGCTGGCGCCGCGAGAAGGCTCTGCTGAAGCAGAACGCTGCGTCCTTCGTCGTCGGGTTCCTCGGGGTCGTGGTGTTCATCGCGACCGGCAGCAAGATCCTGCTGGTGATCACGATGGCGATCCTGTTCTTCCTGCCGCCGGTCTCGCGGTTCCGGGCGATGCGGAAGAAGCACGGGCCGTGATCGCGTCGTACGTGAACCGCGAGGGCGAGGAGCTCGCCTTCGACGTGGCCTGCCTGGGCGACTTCGCGTCGTTGGTCGACGAGGCGCGCTGCTCGGTCCTGCTCGAGCACGAGAACGGCTCGAGCCTGGCGTTCAGCGGCGGCGACACGGGCGCGTTCCTGGTGTGGACCGACCCGATGGGATACCACTACTCCTGGCAGGGCCCCGAGGCGCACGCACTGGACTGCGTGAGCAGCTACTTGGTGCACGGGTGGCCGGCCTCGGAGCGCGTCCGCTTCGTCCACGACGGGACCTCGCCGCCGGACCAGCCGGTCGTTGACGGTCCCGATGGGCTTCACTAGCCTCCGACGATGCGACGGATGGCAGCAGGTGTGGGGTTCCTGGTCGTGCTCGCGCTCGCTGCGCCCGCTCGCGCTGACGGACCGGTCGCTCAGCCGGTCGAGACGGTCCCGGCCACGGGCGCCGTCTTCTACCCGAGCCTGCTGGGTCTGATCCCGGTCCTCGGCGGCCCGCACTTCTGCTCGGCGAGCGTGGTCAGCTCGCCGTCCCGGAACCTGGTCGCGACCGCCGCGCACTGCGTCTTCGGCACCGGCCTCACCATCGAGTTCGCACCGCTGCTGCACGACGACCAGCTGCCCGCGGGCACGTGGAGCGTCCAGCGCATCTACATCGACCCGGCCTGGACGGCGTCGTTCGATCCCCGTCACGACGTCGCGTTCCTGCGGGTCGCACCGCGCGGCGGCAAGCAGCTGGAGGACGTCGTACCGGGCCGACCTCTCGGTACGCCGGCCGCCGGTTCCCCGGTCACCGTGAGCGGCTACCCGATGGGAAGCGGTGGTCGTCCGGTGACCTGCACGGCTCCGCTCGCCCTGGTCGACGGCTACTCCAGCCTCGGGTGCTCGGGCTTCGGCGACGGCACCAGCGGGGGCCCGTGGGTCCAGGACGGTCGCCTCGTCGGCGTCGTCGGCGGGCTCGAGCAGGGCGGCTGCGCGCCGGACGTCGAGTACAGCACGCCCTTCGGCCCGGGCGTCCAGGCGTTGCTGGCCCGCGCTGCCGCTGGTGGCCCGGGTGACCTGGTGCCGATCGGGTTCACCGCGAACGCCTGCTGAACCGCGTGAACCTGCCGGAAACCGACGGCGCTCGGGTGTAGAACCGAAGGGTGACTGCGCTTCACCACCGACTGGTCACCTCCGGGATGGTGACGCTCGCCCTGATGACGGCGGGCTGTGGGGGTTCGGCCCTGCGGCCCAGCGAGGCGGTACCGGTCAACGCGGCGATGCACGGGGTCGTCAGCGGCCCCGGCGCGAGCCTTCCCCGGTCGCCCCTGGTCTCTGCGCCAGGGGTCACGACAGTCCCGACGAGCGGTCCGACGAACGGCCTGCTCCCGGTCGCCGAGCAGCAGGACCACCACCAGGTCGGACAGCGCGGACCGGGACTGCTCCCCGGGGCACCGGTGGTGGAGGCGTGTACCCGGCTGCACCGCGGCACCGGCATCACCGACAGCACGATCACCATCGCCAACGCCTCCGACGTCACCGGACCGGTCCCCGGCATCTTCACCTCGGCGCAGCAGGCCACGCGGGCGTTCGTGGCGTACTTCAACGCCCACGCCAGCCTGTGCGGGCGCAAGCTGCAGGTCCTCGACCTCGACAGCCGCACCGATGCCGGCGGGGACCAACGGGCCTACACGGCCGCGTGCGACCGGGCGTTCGCCGCGGTCGGCTCGATGTCCGCCTTCGACTCAGGCGGTGCGAGGACGGCCGAGGGTTGCGGTCTGCCGGACATCCGCTCGCAGTCGGTCTCGGACGCCCGCAACGAGTGCCGCACCTGCTTCGGGGCGCAAGCCACCGAGCTGCACGCGTTCCAGAACGCGATCCCCGACTTCCTCGTCGCTCACCACGCGGCCGCGGCGAAGAAGGCCGCGATCATCTACGTCAGCCAGGCGGCCGCGGTGGAGACCGCGAAGTACACCCGTCGCGCCGAGGAGTCGCGCGGGATGCACTTCGTCTACGACACGACCTTCGACGTCGCGGAGTTCAACTACGCGCCGTACGTGCAGGCGATGAAGGACAAGGGTGTCCGGCTGGTGCAGTTCATCGGGTCCTCCGACCAGGCCGTGCGGATGGCCCAGGCGATGCAGACCTACCAGTTCAAGCCCGAGGTGTTCGTCCAGGATGCGACCGCCTACAACGCCGGCTTCCTGGCCACCGGCGGTGCTGCGGTCGAGGGGGCCTACGTCTACGTGAACTTCCTGCCGTTCGAGGACGCCGGGTCCAACGCCGAGATGAAGCTCTACCGGGCGTGGCTGCAGCAGGTCGCCCCCGGCGCGGTGCCGACGTACTTCGGGCTGTTCGCCTGGTCGGCGGCGCGGCTGTTCGTCGAGCAGGCCCAGGCGCTGGGCAGCGACCTGACCCGCGCGACCCTGGTACGCCGGATGCGCGGCGTCACCGCGTGGACCGATCACGGCCTGCACGCGCCGCAGCCCGTCGGGCCGAAGAAGAACTCCAGCTGCTGGCGGTTCCTCGAGGCCCGCGACGGCCGGTGGGTGCCGATCGGGCACGGCTACCTGTGCCGAGGGTCGACCGTCACCTAGGGCCGGTCCAGGTCAGGCCAACGCGGCCGCCTCCACCTTCATGCCGGCGGCCCGCAACCGCTTGGTCAGGGCGTCTCCCATCGCGGCGGCCGGGGTCAGCACGCCGAAGCGCTCGGGCAGCTCGTCGCGGTCCAGCGCCAGGGCCAGGGCGGCTTCGCCGAACATCATCGCGGTGGCCTTGTAACCCGGGTCGCCGGAGGCCGCGGTCACCGACCGGTAGCGCTTGCCGGTGCTGGTCCGGGTGAACGCCTGGAGCTCGAAGTAGCCCTTGTCGCGGGCGGCCTCGTCCGGTCCCTCGCCCGGCTTGGGCAGGACGCGGTCCAGCACCCGACGCGTCGGCTTGAAGGCCAGCCCGGTGAAGAGTGCGCCGATCGCCCCGGTCATCGCGGCGGCCGCCACCCGTCCGAGCACCTTGTTGCGGCCCATCGCCATCGCCTCGCCGTACCGGAAGTCCTTGCCGTAGGCGCCGTCCAGCAGGAAGTTGGTGCGTCGCACGATGCGGGTGTTGTAGCTGGCCATGAAGAACGGGCCCAGGGTGCCGCTCAAGGACGGGTCGACGGTGGCCGCGCTGATGATCGGCATGTCCGAGGGTTCCGAGGTGCGGTGCGCGCGCGGCATCCCGCCGGGTCCCGAGGACAGCGCCTGCGGGTTGGTGAGCACCTTGCGCTGCTCCGGGTCGCGCGCGAGGCCGGTGATCACCCGCATCGAGTCGATGGTGCCGCCCGAGGCGCCGCCACGCATCCGGGTGACCACGTTGGTGGTCTCGGTCAGCTCGCCGGCGCCGTCGTCGGTGACCTTGCGGTACAGCGCGTAGACGCCCAGGTCGGAGGGGATCGAGTCGAACCCGCAGCTGGGCACGATCCGGGCTCCGCTGACCCGGGCGACCTCGTCGACCTTGTCGATGGCGTAGCGGACGAAGGGCACCTCGCCGGTCAGGTCGATGTAGTCGGTGCCGGCCGAGGCGGCTGCCACGACCAGCGCCTCGCCGTACTTCAGGTAGGGCCCGACGGTGGTCGCGATCACCCGGGTACGGGCCACCATGGCGTCCAGGGAGCTGGGGGAGTCGGCGTCCGCCACGATCAGGGGCCAGCGCTCGGCCGCCTCCGGCAGGCGCTTGCGGGTCTCGGCGAGCTTGACCTCGCTGCGACCGGCCAAGGCGATCCTGGTCCCGAGCGGCGCGCTGCGGGCGAGGTACTCCGCGGTGAGCTCGCCGACGAAGCCGGTGGCTCCGAAGATGATCACGTCGAATTCACGAGACTGGTCGGGCATCGGTCCCCCTGGAGAGTGCTGAATTTGATCGATCCTGGCACAACCGCGCCGTGGGCGACATCCGCCCGCAGCAGGACCTCCGCAGCGCCCCGCCCACCCTGGAGCGCCGTGTTCAGGCTCGGTTCAGGCGGTCGGTAACATGCTGCAAGCACCATCCGTCCAGCAAAGGGCCCCAGTCGACCCATGAGCCTCCTCTCCCAGGTGAAGTCCTCCGTGATGAAGCGCGTGATCGCGCGCACCGGTGGCCTCGACCTCACGAAGCTGGAAAAGGTCCCGAACCGGCTGGCCTGGCCGCTGCTGCGCGACGGCGTCGACCCCTCGGCGCGGGTCACCGCCACACGGACCAAGGACCCGGTCACCCGACTGACCTCGATCATGGGCCTCGAGGTCTGGATGATCACCGGGTACGAGGAGTCCCGTGAGGTGCTCGGCAACGTCAACCACTCGACCGACATCCGGCCCTACATGGGTGCCAGCGGTGACGTCGAGAAGGGCGACATCGGTGGTCTCGGTTTCACGGACCCGCCCGAGCACACCCGCCAGCGCAAGCTGCTCACCCCGGAGTTCACGATGCGTCGCCTCGAGCGTCTCAAGCCGGGTATCGAGGAGATCATCGAGAAGCAGCTCGACGAGACCGCGGCCGGCGCCGGAGAGAACGGCGTCGTCGACCTCGTCCAGACCTTTGCGTTCCCGGTGCCCTTCCGGGTCATCTGCGACCTGCTCGGCCTTCCGGACGAGCAGCGCGAGACCTTCCGCCAGCTCGGTACGGCCCGCTTCGACGTCAGCGCCGGTGGCGCCGGCGCGGTCGGAGCGATCGGCGGCTCGCGGGAGTTCCTGCTCGCCGAGACCGCTCGCCAACGGCACGACCCGGGCCCCGGCCTGATCGGCCAGATCGTCCGCGAGCACGGCGACGAGATCAACGACTTCGACCTCGGTGGTCTCGCCGACGGTGCGTTCACCGGTGGCCTGGAGACCAGTGCCTCGATGCTCGCGCTCGGCACCCTGGTGCTGCTCCAGCACCCCGGGCTGTGGAAGTCGCTGGCCGAGGACCCCGACAGCGTCGAGGACATCGTCGAGGAGCTGCTGCGACAGCTCGCGGTCGTCCAGATCGCGTTCCCGCGCTTCGTGAAGGAGGACGTCGTCGTCGGCGGCCACCGGATCAAGAAGGGCTCGGTGATTCTGACGCACCTGCCCGCCGCGAGCCGCGACCCGCGCTCCACCCCGGGCGAGCAGCTGTGCCCGATGAAGGAGTCCTCGAACCACCTCGCCTTCGGGCACGGCCTGCACCGCTGCGTCGGCGCGGAGCTCGCGCGGATGGAGCTGCGAGCGGCGTACCCGGCCCTGGCGAAGCGGTTCCCGGACATGGCGCTCGCCGTGGACCCGAAGGACCTGGAGTTCCACGCCAAGTCGATCGTCTACGGGATCGAGTCGCTGCCGGTCACGCTCGGCTGAATGCCGGACGCACCGCGTTCCTGCCTCGCTGGATAGGTTAGCCTTACCTGTCATTCACGCGCGGAAAGGCAGTCAATGGGACTGGGCAGCACCCTCGTTCTGGGCACCATCGCCGGCATCACCATCCTGATCGGCATGCCCCTGGGGCGTCTGCGGGGAAGCAAGCCGGTCCTCCAGCTCTTCCTCAATGCGCTCGCCATCGGCGTGCTGCTGTTCCTCGTCTGGGACGTGCTCTCCGGTGCCTGGGAGCCCCTCGACGCCCGGATGGCCGCAGTCCACGAGGACTCCGCAAGCCTGGGCCCGGTGTTCGGGTACGGCGCGCTGTTCGTCGGCGGTCTCGCGGTCGGTCTGCTCGGCCTGGTTGCCTACGACCGGTACCTCAACGCCGCAGCGAGCGGCCTCGCCGTCTCCGACGGCGGAGCGCCGGCACCCGGGATTGCGGGCTGGTCCGCCGGTCGCCGGCTC
>JBJMIP010000272.1:0-7316 GCA_045806825.1 Marmoricola sp. | reverse complement strand
GGCGAGCAGGTGCAGGACCGCGTTCGTCGAGCCGCCGAGCGCCATCACCACGGCGATCGCGTTCTCGAACGCCTCGCGGGTCATGACCTGGCGAGCGGTGATGCCTTGGCGGAGCATGCCGACCACGGCCTCGCCCGAGCGGTGCGCGAACCCGTCCCGCCGCCGGTCGACCGCGGGCGGAGCGGCACTGCCTGGCAGGGACATGCCGAGCGCCTCGGCCACCGAGGCCATTGTGTTGGCGGTGTACATGCCACCGCAGGCGCCTTCGCCCGGGCAGATCGCGCGCTCGATCTTGTCGACCTCCTCCCGGGTGATCTTCCCGGCCAGGCAGGCGCCGACGGCCTCGAAGGCATCGATGATGGTGACGTCGTGGCCGTCCACCGAGCCGGGCATCGTCGAGCCGGCGTACAGGAAGACCGAGGCGAGGTCGAGGCGGGCCGCGGCCATCAGCATGCCGGGCAGCGACTTGTCGCAGCCGGCGAGCAGCACCGAGCCGTCGAGGCGCTCGGCCATCATCACGGTCTCCACCGAGTCCGCGATGACCTCGCGGCTGACCAGCGAGTAGTGCATGCCCTCGTGGCCCATCGAGATGCCGTCGGAGACGGAGATGGTGCCGAACTCGAGGGGGTAGCCGCCGGCCGCGTGCACCCCGTTCTTCACGGCCTTCGCGAGCCGGTCCAGCGAGAGGTTGCACGGCGTGATCTCGTTCCACGAGGACGCGACGCCGATCTGCGGCTTGGCGAAGTCCTCGTCGCCCATACCTACCGCCCGCAGCATGCCTCGCGCGGCGGCCCTCTCCAGGCCGTCGGTGACGTCGCGGCTGCGGGGCTTCAGGTCGGGTGCGCCAGAGGACGGATCAGTCATGAGCGCCATTCTTCCCGACGCGACCCCGGCGCGCGCCAGGGGTTTCAGATCGCGGCTGCCCGGACCGTCATCACGTCCGGCAGATTGGCCACCACCTGGCTCCAGGTCTCGCCCTCGTCGGCCGAGGCCCAGACCGCTCCGTTGCGCGCTCCGAAGTAGACGCCGGGCTGGGTGTGGGAGTCGGTGCACATCGCGTCGCGCATCACCGCGACGAAGAAGTCCTCCGGGAGTCCGCGGTCCAGCGCCTCCCAGTGCTCCCCGGCGTCCCGCGATCGCCAGACGGCGGCGTGGGCGTCGGGCGGGTAGCGACGGTCACCACCGTTGATCGGGAAGACGAAGACGGTCTCGGGCTCGTGCGGGTGCACCACGATCGGGAACCCGAACTCGGCCGGCAGCCCGTCAGCGATCGACTTCCAGCTCAGGCCGTGGTCCTCGGAGCGGTACACGCCCCCGTGGTTCTGCAGGAACAGGCGCTCGGGGTGCTCCGGGTGCCGGGTGACCTTGTGCACGCACTGACCGAACTCCGGGTACTGGTCGCCCTCGGGCCGGAACTCCGCCCTGATCCCGGCGTTGCGCGGTTCCCAGGAGGCGCCCCCGTTGGCGGTCTGGTAGCAGCCGCCGGTGGAGATCGCGACGGTGACCGAGTCCGGGTCGGTCGGGTGCGGCAGGATCGTGTGGAACGCCTGACCGCCGAAACCGGCGTCCCACTGCTCGCGGTGCGGGTGGTCCCACAGGGCGCGCTCGAGCTCGAAGGTCGCCCCGCCGTCCTCGGAGCGGAAGACCGCGCCCGGCTCGGTGCCCGCGTAGACGACACCGTCCCGGGTGCCCGGGACCAGCTGCCAGACCCGCTCGACGGAGGCGTCCACATCGGCCGGGAAGTGCGCTCCGCCGGTCACCTGCCAGGTCCGGCCCAGATCGTCGGAGACCTGGATCTGCGGACCGGTCCACGGTGAGGAAGCACCCGCGAACAGCCGGGGCGCCCCGCCGCGGGTGTCCACCAGGCAGGAGTAGACCTCCATCATGTCGAAGTGCGGCCCGGTCCAGCTCCAATCGGTACGTCGCTCGTCCGAGGTACCGATCCAGAGACCCTTGCGCGTACCCACCATCAGCACTGTTGCGGTCATGCACACAGCATGCACCTGTGAGACGTAGTTCACACAGACGTCACGTACCGGTGACCGTCCCGTAGTCGTCCGCTGCGAGATTCATGACTCAACACCACGAAGGGAGGGCCCGATGAACGGACTGATCGCCGCTTCACCGCTCGGCCTCGTGGCACGTTGGTCGACCCGCAGCCAGGAGGAGGCCCGCCGCAACGCGATGGCCGCCTGCACCGTCCTGGCCGCTCGCCGCCTGGAACGTGTCGAGGTCGAGGAATTCATCGCCGGCCACCTGGCTGCGCGTACCGCGAACGACGAGGTGGCACCCGCGGCCGAGGTCCGCGACGCAGGCTGAGGGCTCGCGCGCGGCCGCCACGGGTGCAGTGACATCGGTGACAAACGCCCCCTTACGCAGTGGGGCTGGTGCACACTCGCTCCATGCCAGTTACCGGGCCTGCCGCCGCATCGGCCAACGCCGTCACCCTCCGGGTCGTCCCTGAGCCGGACGACGCCCTCGCGCTGCGCTACTACACGGTGACCGCGCACGACGGCACCGAGCTGCAGGCCTGGACCAACGACGTCGACGGCCCGACCGTGCTGCTGTGCAACGGGCTGGGCACCAACCCCTACGCGTGGCCGGCCCTGCTCGACCCGGCGTGCGGCGTCCGGGTGATCTCCTGGAACCACCGCGGCACCGGCGGCTCCGACCGTCCTGCCGATTCCGACCACGTCGGCATCGAGGCGTTCGTCGAGGACGCGATCGCGGTGCTCGACGACGCCGGCGTCGAGGCCTGCCCGGTGATGGGCTGGTCGATGGGCGTGAACACCGCCTTCGAGCTCGCCTTCCTGCACCCGGACCGGGTGAGCGGCCTGTTCGCCGTCGCCGGAGTCCCGGGCGGCACCTTCTCCTCGATGCTCGCGCCGCTGGGCGTGCCGCGCTTCGCGCGGGCCGCGATCACCGTGAACGCGGCCCGGCTGATGCGCACGTTCGGCAAGCCGCTGAGCCTGCTGGCCCGCAACCTGCCGGTCGGCCCGAAGGCAGTGGCCGTGATCAGCCACAGCGGTTTCATGCTGCCGGTGGCCGACGTGGAGCTCACCGCAGAGACGGTCCGCGAGATGCTGCAGACCCCCGTCGACTGGTACATGCACCTGGCGGTGGAGACCTCCAAGCACGTCCGGGTCTCGCTGCGCGACATCGCCGTCCCCACGACCTTCGTCGCCGGCCACTGGGACGTGCTGGCCTCCGCCGAGGACATGCGCACGGCGGCCGAGCGCATCGAGGGCGGCCACTACGTCGAGCTCGGCGCCAGCCACTTCGTGGCCATGGAGAAGCCCGCCGAGGTGCACGAGCTGCTGCTCGACCTGCTCGACCGCGTTCCCTGACCCGGGCGCGCGAGCGCCGGTTACCGTGGGGCGGGTGAGACGCTCCTCGGCGCTGTCCTGCTCGGTGCTGCTCCCTGGGCTGCTCCCTTGGCTGCTCGCTGGGCTGCTCCTCAGCCTGCTCGCCGGGTGCGGTGGCGGATCGACGCCGTCCGTCGCGGAACCGTCCGCCGCGGAACCGACCGCCTCGGAACCCACCGCGGCCACGCCGACGCGGCGTACCGGGCCGCCGAAGGTGATCGGCACCGTCGCCCGCGGCCTCGCGGTCCCGTGGGGCCTCGGGTTCCTGCCCGACGGGTCGGCGCTGGTGACCGAGCGCGACAGCGGCCGGGTGCTGCACATCGTGGGCCGCGACGTCAGCGTCGTCGGCCGGGTCGGCGCGACCAGCTCGGCGGGTGCTGAGTCCGGGCTCCTCGGTCTGGCTGTCTCGCCGACGTACACGAAGGACCAGCGGATCTTCGTCTACGCCTCGACCCCGACGGACAACCGCGTGCTGCGGCTCCGGTACGCCGGCGGACGCCTGAGCACGCCGACCCCGGTCCTGACCGGCATCCCCCAGGGTTTCCGCCACGACGGTGGCCGGTTGGCGTTCGGACCGGACGGCTTTCTCTACGTCTCCACCGGCGAGACCGGCCGGGAGGACCTCGCGCAGGACCGCGCCAGCCGCGCCGGGAAGATCCTGCGGATCACCCAGGACGGCAAGCCGGCCCCGGGCAACCCGGATCCCGCCTCGCCGGTCTGGACGCTGGGCCACCGCAACGTCCAGGGCCTTGCCTTCGACAGCGCCGGCCACCTGTGGGCCTCGGAGTTCGGCGACCACGCCTGGGACGAGCTCAACCTCATCGAGGAGGGGCGCAACTACGGCTGGCCGCGGGTCGAGGGCCGTGGTGGCGGCAGTCGCTACCGGGACCCCCAGGTGATCTGGCGGACCTCCCAGGCCTCGCCCTCGGGGCTGGCTTTCGCGGACGGCCACCTCTGGCTCGCCTCCCTGCGGGGGCAGCGCCTGTGGCGGGTGGACGTGACCGGTCGGCACGCGAGCCACCCGGCCGCCTTCTTCGTCGGGACCTACGGGCGGATGCGCACCGTCGCGCTGGCTCCCGACGGCAACCTGTGGGTCACCACGTCCAACCGCGACGGACGTGGTGACCCGCGGACCGGGGACGACCGGATCCTGCTGGTCAGCCCCGGAGGGTGATGCGCAGGCTGATGCTGCTAGGCGACGACCTTGACGACGTCGTAGCCCTTGCGGATGTCGGCCCACTTTCCGAACGCCGAGACAGCACCGTTGCCCAGCGTCGTACCGACCCCGAAGCTGGTGCGGAAGACCCCGTGCAGGTCGGCGTAGCCGCGGCGCACGGTGGTACCGCGCCAGGCGACCCTGACCGGCTCACCCGGGGCCAGGCCGGTCACCGTGACCGGCAGCACCTTGCCGCGCTGGATCTGGCTCTGCGCGGTCACGGTCAGCTTCTTCGGGCCCAGGATCTCGGTCCGGATGCTCGCGGAGTTGCCGCCACGGTCGCTGACCACGATGGTCCGGCTGCCGGTGCCGTTCGGCATCGTGAACGCGACCCGGGCACGGCCGTCGGCGCCCCCGGTCACGACCTTGTGGCGACCCAGGCCGTAGACGCAGACCTTGTCACCCGGGACGACACCGGTGATCCGGTACACCACGACCGAGCCGCCCTTGACCGTGGAGGTCGGGCCGAGCACGTTCAGGTTCGGGGTGCTTGCCGGCGCGTACTTCAGCACCGGCAGCACCGGGGCGGTGGTCCGGAGCCAGCGGTCCTTGGTGGCGAAGGTGATCCCGTTCGCGCGACCGGCGGCGACGGTCCCGGCGTCGTAGCCGATGCCACCGGTCTGGGTGGACAGCTTGCTGGTGCACGTGCCGACCTCGTCAGCCTGCAGCGACCGGACCCAGATCGCAGCAGCCTTGGCCGCCGCTGCGTCGCCGGTCCCCGCCAGGGCGATCCCGGCCAGGCCGGTGCTGTTCGCGTTCGGGGCGGAGGTCGACGGCCCGCCGCCGAAGGAACCGTCGGGGAGCTGCTCGTCGAGCAGCCACTGACGGCCGGCCTGGATCGAGGCCTTGACCGCGTCGCTCTTGGTGGCCAGCGACTCCAGCTGGATCAGCGCGATCGAGGTCGCGTCGTTGTCCGGCGCGCTCGCGTCGGTACCGTCGGTGGCCTGGCAGGTCTGGTCGAGGGCCGCCGGGGCCGCCGGGTTCAACCGGAAGAAGCCGTCGGTGCACTGCTGCTTGAGCAGGAACGCCTCGGCGTCGGCGGCCTTGGTCGAGCCCGCTTCGGCGAGGGCGCGGACGGCGAAGGCCTGCCCGAAGGTGTTGGAGTCACCGAAGGAGTCGTTGACGTTCTGGATCTTGCCGACGGTCGGCGCCGTGGCGGAGGTGTTGTCCTCGACGACCTTGACCAGGTCGGTGCCGTTCACGTTCTTCGGGTCCCCACCGACCAGCCGGTCGTAGACCGCGGCCTTCGCGGCCGAACCGGTGTAGATGGTGCCGAAGGAGTCGTAGGTCTCGGTGATCCGGGCGTCCATCGCGGTCTTGATCGTGGCCACCGTGCTCGCGTGAGCGCCGACGGCGACCAGCGACATCGCGGTGTCCATGGTCAGGCCGAGATCGTCGTACTCCACCGGGACCGGGTTGTTCGGGTCGGTGAAGCTGTCGATGTAGCTGTCCTTGATGACGCCGTTGACCAGGTGGTCGGCGAGCCAGGAGGCGCCGACGCTGACCGGGCGTGGGTCGGTGCCCACGGCTTGCGCCGGGGCTGCGGCGACGGCGAGGCCGGCACCGAGGAGGGCGACGGACGCGGCGAGCGCGCCCGTGCGACGGAGGAGGGATGACATCGGGGTTCCTTCCCGCTGCATGAACGGGAGGCCGTACGCCGCCCGCTGCTTTCCACGACAGCGATGAGTTGCGAGGACGTCGAGAGGCAGGTGCTCCGGCTCGCCGCGCCTGGTGGGGCACGACCTACGGTTGCGGGTCAGCGCCGGACTTCGACCGGCTTTCCCCGTCCACCGACGTGGTGGTTGGCGCTCCCCCGCTTCCGAGGTCCGGGGGAACGCTTGACCTTACCCCAGCTTCTCGAGGATGAGCTCGCGGACCCGGGAGGCGTCCGCCTGGCCCCGCATCGCCTTCATCACGTCGCCGATGAGGGCTCCCGCCGCGGCCACCTTCCCGTCACGGATCTTGTCCGCGACGTCCGGATTCGCCGCGATCGCGGCGTCGACCGCGTCGCTCAGCGCGCCCTCGTCGGAGACGATCGCCAGCCCGCGCGCCGCGACGATCTCCTCCGGCGTGCCCTCGCCGGCGAACAGGCCGTCGAAGACCTGCCGGGCGAGCTTGTCGTTGATGCTGCCGCCGTCCACGAGCGCCTGCACCGCCGCCACCTGGGCCGGGGTGATGCCGAGCTCGGTGACCTCGACACCGTCCTCGTTCGCCCGCCGGGCCAGCTCGCCCAGCCACCACTTGCGGGCGGTCTGCGGGGTCGTGCCGGCGGCGATGGTCTGCTCGATCGCGTCCAGCGCCCCGGCGCCGACGGTGTCGCGCATGTCCAGGTCGGAGAAGCCCCAGTCAGCCTGGAGCCGGTTGCGGCGCGCGGTCGGGTTCTCCGGCAGCGTGCCACGCAGGTCCTCGACCCACGCACGGCTCGGCGCCACCGGGACCAGGTCCGGCTCCGGGAAGTAGCGGTAGTCCTCGGCGTCGGACTTCTCCCGGCCGCTGGTGGTGACGCCGGTGTCCTCGTGCCAGTGGCGGGTCTCCTGCAGGATCGACCCGCCGCCGTCGAGCACCGCCGCGTGCCGTGACATCTCGTAGCGGACCGCACGCTCGACCGAGCGCAGCGAGTTCACGTTCTTGGTCTCGGTGCGGGTTCCCAGCGTGCCGGCCCCCTTCGGCGAGAGCGACAGGTTCACGTCGGCGCGGATCGAGCCCTGGTCCATCCGGGCGTCGGAGACGCCGAG
>JBJMIP010000271.1:0-2464 GCA_045806825.1 Marmoricola sp. | reverse complement strand
CGGCTGGATCGGCTCCTTGCTGGCCGAGGACGAGTGCCGACCACGTACCTCGTGGATCGACGTCCCGCGGATCGAAGGCGTCGATGTCGTCCTGCGCGCCCACGCCGAGCACGACGTCGAGCGCGCCCGGGAAGCTTGCAGCGACGAGCGCACGGCGTACTGGCTGGGCTCGTTGCCGGATCCCTACACCCGCGAGGTCGCCGAGACCTACGTCCGGCTGCGCCCGGAGGAGATGGCGACCGGGACCGCCCTGCACTGGGCGGTCGCGGACCCGGCGTCCGACGAGCTGCTCGGCAGCGTCTCGATCATGGACCTGACCTCGCCCTCGGGCCCGGAGGTCGGGTACTGGGCCCACCCGGACGCGCGCGGTCGCGGCGTGATGACCGCGGCGGTGCGCCTGGCCGTCCGGCACGCGTTCATCGACGAGGTCGACGGCGGGCTCGGCCTCGACAAGCTGCGCCTCGTCTGCGCCGTCGACAACACCGCATCGCGACGGGTCGCCGAGCAGAACGGGTTCCGCGAGGGCGGCACCGAGCGGCTCGGCACGTTGTGTCGCGACGGCCGCCACGACACGGTGATCTACGACCTGCTGCGGGGCGAGGTCCGGTTCAGCTGATCAGCTCGACCGCGCAACGGGATCCCCCTCGCGCGAAGCTCAGGACAGGTGAGCGCCCTGGGAGATCCCAGGGCGCTCTCCTCGAGGTCAGAGCGCGGCCAGTGCCTCGTTGAGGGTCTTCGACGGCCGCATCACGTCGGTCGCCTTGGTCTCGTCCGGGCGGTAGTAGCCACCGATGTCGGCCGGGGAGCCCTGCACCGCGAGCAGCTCGGCGACGATGGTCTCCTCGTTACCGGTCAGCGCGGCGGACAGGCCCGCGAACGCCGCGGCGAGCTCGGCGTCCTCGGTCTGGCCGGCCAGCTCCTGGGCCCAGTACAGCGCCAGGTAGAAGTGGCTGCCCCGGTTGTCGATGGTGCCCAGCCGACGACCCGGCGACCGGTCCTCGTTGAGGAACGTGCCCGTCGCCCGGTCGAGCGTGTCCGCGAGGATCTGCGCCCGGGCGTTGCCGGTGACGGTCGCCAGGTGCTCGAGGCTCGCGGCCAGCGCGAAGAACTCCCCGAGGCTGTCCCAGCGCAGGTAGTTCTCCTTGACCAGCTGCTGCACGTGCTTGGGCGCGGAACCGCCGGCGCCGGTCTCGAAGAGGCCGCCGCCGTTCATCAGCGGGACGACCGAGAGCATCTTGGCCGACGTACCGAGCTCGAGGATCGGGAACAGGTCGGTGTTGTAGTCGCGCAGCACGTTGCCGGTCACCGAGATGGTGTCCTCGCCCTTCCGGAGCCGCTCCAGGGAGAACGCGCAGGCGAGCTCCGGCGAGAGGATCTTGATGTCCAGGCCGTCGGTGTCGTGCTCCGGCAGATAGGCGTTGACCTTGGCGATCAGGTTGGCGTCGTGCGCCCGGGCCTCGTCGAGCCAGAACACCGCCGGCGATCCGCTGGCGCGGGCGCGGGTGACGGCGAGCTTGACCCAGTCCTGGATCGGCGCGTCCTTGGTCTGGCAGGCGCGCCAGATGTCGCCGGCCTCGACGTCGTGCTCGATGAGGACGTCACCAGCAGCGTTCAGGACGCGGACGGTCCCGTCGACCGGGATCTCGAAGGTCTTGTCGTGGGAGCCGTACTCCTCGGCCGCCTGGGCCATCAGGCCGACGTTCGGGACCGAGCCCATCGTCGCGGGGTCGAAGGCGCCGTGCTTGCGGCAGTCCTCGATCACGGCCTGGTAGACGCCCGCGTAGCTGGAGTCCGGGATCACCGCGAGGGTGTCGTCCTCGTTGCCGTCCGGACCCCACATGTGGCCCGAGGTGCGGATCATCGCCGGCATGGAGGCGTCGATGATCACGTCGCTCGGGACGTGCAGGTTGGTGATGCCCTTGTCGGAGTCGACCATCGCGAGCCGCGGGCCGTTCTCGATCCCCGCGTCGAAGGCAGCCTTGATCGCAGGCCCGTTGGGCAGCTTGTCCAGTCCCGCGAGGATGCCGCCGAGACCGTCGTTCGCCGACAGGCCGGCCGCGGCCAGGTCGTCGCCGTAGGTGGCGAACACGTCCGCGAAGAACGCCTTGACGACGTGGCCGAAGATGATCGGGTCGGAGACCTTCATCATGGTGGCCTTCAGGTGCGCGGAGAACAGCACGTCGTCGGCCTTGGCCCGGGCGATCGCGTTGACCAGGAACGAGCGCAGGTGCGCGACCTGCAGGACGCTGGCGTCGACGACCTCGCCGGCGAGGACCTTCAGCCCGTCCTTGAGCACGGTCGTGGTGCCGTCGGCGGCCTCCAGCACGATCGACAGGGTGTCGTCTGCGGCGATCACGACGGACTTCTCGTTGGACTTGAAGTCGTGCGCGCCCATCGTGGTGACGTTGGTCTTGGAGTCCGGCGACCACGCGCCCATCGAGTGCGGGTGGGTCTTGGCGTAGTT
>JBJMIP010000270.1:0-3364 GCA_045806825.1 Marmoricola sp. | reverse complement strand
GGCGGGCTGCTGGGACGGACCAAGGCCGACCCGGGGATGCCGACCGCGGTGCAGAACCGGTTGCAGGCGGCTCAGTCGTACTCGCTGCGCTGATCAGTCCGGGACCGGAAGGTCATCGGCATCGATGATCCGGTACGCGTAGCCCTGCTCGGCGAGGAACCGCTGCCGGTTCTGCGCGAAGTCGGCGTCGACCGTGTCGCGCGAGACGATCGTGTAGAACCGCGCGGTCTTGCCGTCGGCCTTGGGTCGTAGCAACCGGCCGAGCCGCTGCGCTTCCTCCTGGCGTGAGCCGAACGCCCCGCTCACCTGGATCGCGACCGCGGCCTCGGGGAGGTCGATGGAGAAGTTCGCGACCTTGGAGACCACCAGCAGGTCGATGTCGCCCTCACGGAAGGCGTTGAAGAGCTCCTCGCGTTCCTTGACGCTGGTCTCTCCCTTGATGACCGGAGCCCCGAGGTGCTCGCCGAGCTCGTCGAGCTGGTCGAGGTACTGGCCGATCACCAGCGTCGGTTCGCCGCGGTGCTGGGCGACCAGCTGCTCGGCGACCCGGGTCTTGGCGAACGTGCACGAGGCCATCCGGTAACGCTCCTCGGGCTCCGCGGTCGCGTAGGCGAGCCGTTCGCCGTCCGGGAGCGTCACCCGGACCTCGACGCAGTCCGCCGGTGCGATGTACCCCTGAGCCTCGATGTCCTTCCAGGGCGCGTCGAACCGCTTCGGGCCGATCAGGCTGAACACGTCGCCCTCGCGGCCGTCCTCGCGGATCAGCGTCGCGGTCAGGCCGATGCGGCGGCGGGCCTGCAGGTCCGCGGTCATCCGGAAGATCGGCGCCGGTAGCAGGTGCACCTCGTCGTAGACGATCAGGCCCCAGTCGCGGGCATCGAGCAGCTCGAGGTGCGGGTAGAGGCCCTTCCGCTTCAGCGTCAGCACCTGGTAGGTCGCGATCGTGACTGGGCGAATCTCCTTGCGAGCACCGGAGTACTCGCCGATCTCGTCCTCGGTCAGGCTGGTCCGCTTGAGCAGCTCGTGCTTCCACTGCCGCGCGCTGACCGTGTTGGTGACCAGGATCAGGGTCGTCGCCTTGGCCTGCGCCATTGCGGCCGCCCCGACGATCGTCTTGCCGGCGCCGCAGGGCAGCACCACCACTCCGGAGCCACCGTGCCAGAACGAATCGGCCGCCAGCTTCTGGTAGTCGCGCAGGGCCCAGCCGTCCTCGACCAGCTCGATCGCGTGCGCCTCGCCGTCGACGTAGCCGGCGAAGTCCTCGGCCGGCCACCCGAGCTTGAGCAGCGCCTGCTTGAGGTTGCCGCGCTGGCTCGGGTGCACCACGACGGTGTCGGCCTCGATGAGCTCCCCGAGCATCCCGGCGACCTTCTTGCTGCGAGTGACCTCGGTGAAGACCGCGTGGTCGGAGCTGATCAGCACCAACCCGTGCACCGGGTGCTTCTCCAGGCGCAGCCGGCCGTAGCGGTCCATGGTCTCGGCGATGTCGACGAGCAGGCTGTGCGGGACGGCGTACCGGCTGTGCGCGAGGAGCGCGTCGATGACCTGCTCGGCGTCGTGGCCCGCGGCGCGCGCGTTCCAGAGGCCCAGCGGGGTCAGCCGGTAGGTGTGGATGTGCTCCGGGGAGCGCTCCAGCTCCGCGAACGGCGCGATGGCGCGGCGGGCCTCGGCGGCGCGCTCGTGGTCGACCTCCAGCAGCAGGGTCTTGTCCGACTGGACGATCAGGGGGCCGTCGTTCACGTCGCCGATCCTAGGTGGGGGCTCCGACTACTCATCTTCACCCGGAGTCCTGACCTCGTTGATCCGGTGCACGGCGAAGGTCCGCACGTCGTCGCTGCGCTCGTCGTAGGCAGTCAGCTGGCCGGCTCCGACCTCGCGCGGCCGGACGATCCGCTCGGTCGAGGTGCCGTGGTTGTCGAGGTAGCTGATCCAGACCTCGCCGCCGTTCAGCGCTGCCTCGCGCAGGGCGGTCATCACGTCGGCCGGGGTCTTCGCCGGGCCGCGCGAGGGGCGCGAGGCCGCAGCCCGGTCGCCGGCCCGGACGGCGGCGACCACGGCCGACGTACGCGCTGCGAGACGGGCGTTCTCCCGTCCGAGGCCAGCGCGGGGCTTGGGGGTGCGCGACCGGTACTCCTGGGGCTTCGCCACCCGGACAGTCCCGTCCGCGGCCTCGACGACCGGTGCGGCGCCGAGCTCGCGCAGCTTGGGCAGCAGCACCTGCAGCGGCACGTCGGAGACGATCACGGTCGGGGCGATCCGGCGCAGCCGCAGGGCTCCGGCGCTGTGGTGCATCAGCTCGGTCATCGCAGTCTCGTCGTCGCTGCGCAGGAACGACTCGGCCACGCCGAGCCTCAGCGTGCCGAACCGTCGCGAGACGTCGTCGACCAGGTAGTCCAGGGCTTGCGGCACCGGCGTGCGGGACGACGTGCTCAGGAAGTCCTTGATCTCGACCGTCGACCACCCGGAGTCGAAGGCGCGGCGTACCGAGGAGACGGTGAACCGGTAGACCGTGGCGCCGCCCCGGGACTCGACGTCGGCGAGCAGCGAGAGCTGGCGGGCGAACTCCTGCTCCAGCGGCCCGGGCGCCACCGCGGTCAGGTCGGCCTGGATCAGCACGTGGTCGATCGGGGTCGGCAGCAGTGCGTCGAGCGCGGCGACGGGGTCTGCTCCGCCGAGGACGGCACGACCGAAGGAGGAGATGCCGTTCAGGCCGGTCACCCCGACCACCGCGGCTTCGTCGAGGTGGCTGCCGACGAGGTCGAACCGACCAGCGGGCTTGCGGGGGAACCGCCAGCGCAGGCGTTGGACGAGCGACGAGGCACCGGTGCCGGCGGCGAGCACGCTGCCGTCGCCGAGGTCGAGCAGTGCGGCGAGGGTCGAGCTGCGGTCGGCCGCGAGCCAGGTCCGTTCCAGGCCGGGGGAGAGTGCGTTGATCGGCTTGTCGCCCTCGCGTCCGCCGATCGCGGTGATCAGCCGGGGGTTCTCGAGCCAGGCCTTCGCCAGCGCCAGCCAGCGCTCGGCGCCGGATCGCACGACCCACAGGTCGTAGGCATCGGTCGGGAGCCAGGCCGAGTCGAGGTCGTCGTTCATGCCGAGGGCGAGCAGGCCCGCGGCGGCGGCCGTCTCGATGATCAGCGCCGTGGTCGGCAGGTCGGCGTGGACCAGCTCGGAGGCCGCCCGCAGGTCCCGTACGCCGAGGCCGCCTGTGCGCAGGCCTCCCGGCGGTCGGGTGGACCAGGTCTCGAGCAGCATCTCGGTCCGCCGCACCAGCTCGTACGCCGCCCCGGCAGCGGCCCGGTCGACCATCTCCTGGCTGCGCTCCGCGGTGGCCAGCTCCGGGATCGCGTCCACCCGCTCGCGCGTC
>JBJMIP010000269.1:0-5029 GCA_045806825.1 Marmoricola sp. | reverse complement strand
CGGTCAGGGCGTCGCGGTCCCACGGCCCGATGTAGGCGTAGGGGACCGCGAGGTAGCCGTCGCCGGGGGAGATCCCGTAGTTGACCTCCGCAACGGTGATGCCGAGGTCGAAGTGCTCGGGCCACAGCACCCGTTCGTGGTCCGGGGCGAAGGCGGCGAGCGCGTCCTCGCCCGCGCGGAACGCCGCGTGGATCTCGGCAGCGGCCGAGGGGTCCACCGTGAGCAGGTGCGAGGCGTCGAGTCCGCAGCCGTCGGTGTAGAGGTCGGTCAGCAGGTGCGGGACCAGACCCGCCGCCGTGCCGACCTCGACGACCGTGCGCCCGTCGAGCGCGACCTCCTGACCGTCGACGCGCAGGCGGTCGCCGGCCACCGCAACCAGCGGCTCGCGGACGGTCGCGAACCCGTCCGCCGTGACGGTGAGCTTGATGGTGCCCTGCTCGGCGTACTGCGGCCCGGCGAGCAGGAGCTCGGCGACGGCGTGCAGGGAGCGACGGGTCTCGACGAGTGCGGACATGCCTGGAGGCTAGTCGCGGACGTCGGGGCAGCAGGACCGCAAATGCTTACGTACCGCGGACGCCTGCTCCGGAGCACTTCCGCCCGGGCCGGTCTCCGGTGAGGCTGGGCCCATGAACGACAACGCCTGGCACCGGGTCGAGCCCGCCGACCTCCCCGACGAGGGCCGGGTCACGACCTCCGTGGTCGACGGCCGCTCGGTCGCGCTGACCCGCTGCGCCGGAAAGCTCGGGGCTCTGGAGAACCGTTGCCCGCACCAGGGCGGACCGGTCGGCGAGGGGTCGATCGAGAACGGCTGGCTGCGCTGCCCGTGGCACGGCTACGACTACGACCCGGCGTCGGGGCAGCCGCCCGCGGGCTTCTCCGACGCGGTCGCGGCGTACGGCGTCGAGGAGCGCGAGGACGGCACCTACGTCCAGCTGCCCACCCAGACGGCCAAGCCGCGCACCGTCTCCGACGTCCTGGTCGAGACGCTGGTGGCGCACGGTGTCGACACCGTCTTCGGCATGGTCGGGCACTCGAACCTCGGGTTCGCCGACGCGCTGCGCCGGGCCGAGGAGCGCGGTGAGCTCCGGTTCGTCGGTATCCGGCACGAGGGCGCCGCGGCGTTCGCCGCCAGCGCGTACGGCAAGCTGACCGGCCGTCCGGCCGCCTGCTTCGCGATCGCCGGGCCGGGGTCGACCAACCTGCTCACCGGCCTGTACGACGCCAAGCTGGACGGCGCCCCCGTGCTGGCGATCTCCGGCCAAGTGCCCTCGATGACCCGGGGCCGTGGGGCGTTCCAGGACCTCGACCTGTCCGCGGTCTTCCGCGACGTGGCGATCTCCACGGCCACCGTCGAGGCCGGCTCGGACCACGCCGAGCTCGCGGCACTTGCCGTCAAGCACGCCGTCGACGGCCGCGGGGTCGCGCACCTGGTGCTCCCCGACGAGGTCCAGGAGCTCGCCTCCGACGCGCCCGCCTCCGGTCCGGACGGACGGTTCGGCTCGCGGCACCAGGCCCCCGCCCCGAGCGACGTCGAGGACGCCGCCCAGCTGCTCAACGCCGCCCAGCGGCCCGGCTTCGTGGTCGGCCAGGGAGCCCGCGGCGCCACCGCCGAGCTGCTCGCGCTGGCCGAGCGCTTGGGCGCACCCGTGCTGACCACGTTCCGTGCGAAGGGCCTCGTCCCCGACGACCACCCCCTCGGCGCCGGGGTGCTGGGTCGCAGCGGGACGCCGGTCGCGAGCTGGCTGATGAACGAGTCCGACCTGCTGGTGGTGGTCGGCGCGTCGTTCTCCAACCACACCGGCATCGCGTCGTACAAGCCGATCGTGCAGATCGACGACCGGGACTCCTCGATCGGCCGGTTCCACCCGGTGGCGGTGCCCGTGGTCGCGGACGCCGCGGCCGGACTGGCCGCGCTCGACGTGGCCACCTCCGCGGCGACTCCGGTCGACCAGCGCGCCGACGTCGCCGCGCGCTGGGCGTTGTGGCGCGCCGAGAAGGACACGCGCACCCGGGACGACCGGGGCCAAGGGGTCTCCGCGGCCGCCGTGTTCGCGACCTTGTCCGAGCAGCTGCCGGCTGAAGCAGTCGTGACGGTCGACGTCGGCAACCACGCGTACTCGCTCGGCCGCTACCTGGAGTCGAAGGGACAGCCGGTGCTGATGTCGGGCTACCTCGGCTCGATCGGGTTCGGGTACCCGGCCGCGATGGGCGCCTGGGCGGCCGACCCGACCCGCCCGGTCGTCGCGGTCACCGGCGACGGCGGGTTCGGCCAGTACGCGATGGAGCTGACCACCGCGGTGAAGTACGGGATCGGCATCAAGCACGTGCTGCTGAACAACAACGCGCTCGGCAAGATCTCCAAGGAGCAGATCGCCGGCGACTTCCCGGTCTGGCACACCTCCCTGACCAACCCGGACTGGGCGGCCTACGCGGAGCTGTGCGGGGCCACCGGCATCCGGGTGACCCGACGCGAGGAGCTGGACGAGGCCTTCCGGCGCCTCTTCGCCACCGACGGACCGGTCCTGCTCGTGGTCGAGCAGGACGCCGCGCTGCTGTGAGGAGCTGAGCCGTGCCCGACGTCGCCTTCGTCAATCTGCTGGGCGTGCTGGTGATCGCCGCGATCGCGCCCGTGGTCGCAGCCTTCCTGCCCCGCCTCCGGATCCCCGCGGTGGTCCTCGAGATCGTGCTCGGGGTGGCCGTCGGACCGCACGCGCTGGACTGGCTGCGTCCCGACCTGGTCGTCCAGATCGTCGCGCTGCTCGGGCTCTCGATGCTGCTCTTCCTGGCCGGGCTCGAGGTCGATGTCCGGGAGTGGCGCGGACGGTTGCTCGGGATCGTGGCGCTCGGGTTTGGGATCTCGCTGCTGATCGGCTGGTGCGCCGGCCTCGTGCTGGACGCCGCGGGCTGGATCTCCGACCCACTGCTGCTCGCCGTGACGCTCTCGGCCACCTCGCTCGGCCTGGTCGTCGCGGTGCTCAAGGACGCCGGCCTGCTGGCGACCCCCACCGCGCGGGTCACGGTCGCGGCGGCCTCGCTCGCCGACTTCGCAGCGGTCGTGCTGCTCTCGATCCTGTTCTCGACCGACGGCCGGAGCACGGCCTCACGGTTGACGCTGCTGGCCGTGTTCGTCGGCTTGATCGCCCTGGTCACGCTGGCCGCGACCGCCTCGGCCCGCAACCCGCGCCTGGCCGCCGTGCTGGTCTCGCTGCAGGACGGCACCGCCGAGATCCGGGTGCGGGCGGCCGTCCTGCTGATGGTCGGCTTCGTGGTGCTCGCCGAGCGGGTCGGCTTGGAGAGCATCCTCGGCGCCTTCCTGGCCGGTGCCGTGGTCGCCGCACTGGACCGGGAGGCGACCTCGCACCCGAGCTTCAGGCTCAAGCTCGAGGCAGTCGGCTTCGGCTTCTTGGTGCCGGTCTTCTTCGTCACCAGCGGGATGCGCTTGGACGTCGGCGGGTTGCTCGGCTCGCCCGGGGACCTGCTCCGGGTACCGGTCTTCTTCCTGCTGCTGCTCGCCGCACGCGGCCTGCCGGCGCTGCTGTTCACCCGCCAGCTGGGCCGCGGCGGAGCGATCGCGTCGGGGCTGCTGCTGGCCACCAGCCTGCCGTTCATCGTGACCGCGACCCAGATCGGGCTGCTCACCGGCCGCATGTCGGAGACCACCGCCACCGCCCTGGTCTGCGCCGGCCTGCTCTCGGTCGTGGTGTTCCCCGGACTGGCCGTCTCGCGGGTGCGAACCGGTACCGAGCAGGCCGTAACGGGCTCGTAAGCGGCACCCTCTACAGCTCCCCGTTCCAGGGGAGGAAGGTCGGTGTATCCCACCCGCCGAGGAGGCAGCACCATGGCAATTCACACGAAGAGCTTCGACGAACCCGACGAGCGCCGGGCTCCTGACAAGACGACGGTCGACGTCGTCCGGCTCCCGGGCGCAACCGTCTCGCGCACGACCTTCCAGCCTGGCTGGCGCTGGTCGGAGTGCGTGAAGCCGGTGGTCGGCACCGACTCCTGCCAGGTGCACCACGTCGGCGCGCTGATCTCAGGTGAGCTCGAGGTCTCGTTCGAGGACGGGAGCTCGCAGAAGGTGACCCCGGGCCACGCCTACGTGATCGAGCCCGGCCACGACGCCTGGGTGATCGGCGACGTGCCGGCGGTCGGCTTCGAGTTCGACCCGACCGCGGCGGAGACCTACGCCAAGGGCTGATCGAGCCCCGAGGAGCCCGCGTGAGGACGACTGGGCGCCGGTCCGTGGACCGGCGCCCGGTTCGTTGCGTTCATCAACTATCTTCACTGCTCGTGAGCACCCCCACGGATTCGAGCACCCCCGTCCTTGTCGGCGTCGGCCAGGCCACCGACGTCTTCGGCAGCGACGACTACGCGATGCTGTCCAGCGCCGACCTGGCCGCGGCGGCCGCGCGCGCTGCCATCGAGGACGCTTCCGGTACGGCGATCGCCGACCTGATCGAGGTCGTGGCCTGCGTCCGCCCGATGGAGCTGTCCACGCCGCTCCCGCCGGCGCTCGGAGTCTCGACGGCCTTCCCGCTCTCGGTCGCCGACGCAGCCGGCATCACGCCGCAGCGGGCGATCCTGGAGGTCGTCGGCGGCCAGAGCCCGCAGAAGCTGGTCAGTGAGTTCGCCGGCCGGATCGCGCGCGGGGAGCACCGCGCCGTCCTGCTCGCCGGCGGCGAGTCGCTCTCGACCCAGGCGCACTTCGCCGGGCGCGAGGACGGTCCGGACTTCACCGACGAGCCGGTGGGTGAGTGGGAGGACCGCGGGGCCGAGTGGGAGGGCCTGCTCGACGACAACCAGATCCAGCACCTGCTCTTCATCATGTCGACGACCTACGCGCTGATGGACCACGCGCGGCGGGCCCGTCTGGGCCTCTCGGTCGAGGAGTACCGCTGGGAGATCGGGAGGTTGTTCGCCCCGTTCTCGCAGGTCGCTGCGGCCAACCCGTTGGCGTCCACACGGGTGGAGCGCAGCGTTGCCGACCTTGCCACCACCTCGTCGGCGAACCCGCTGATCTCGGACCCGT
>JBJMIP010000268.1:0-4570 GCA_045806825.1 Marmoricola sp. | reverse complement strand
GAACTCCTCCCAGCGCAGCGGCCGGTTGTCCATCGCGCTGGGCAGCCGGAAACCGTGGTCGACCAGGTTCCTCTTGCGGGACATGTCGCCCTCGTACATGCCCCCGATCTGCGGGACGGCGACGTGGGACTCGTCGACGACGAGGACGAAGTCCTCGGGGAAGTAGTCGAGCAGGCAGTTCGGCGCACTCCCGCGTTGGCGGCCGTCGATGTGCATCGAGTAGTTCTCGATGCCCGAGCACGAGCCGACCTGGCGCATCATCTCGACGTCGTACGTCGTGCGCATCCGCAGCCGCTGGGCCTCCAGCAGCTTGCCCTGCCGCTCGAACTCCGCGAGCCGGTCCTCCAGCTCGAGCTCGATGCCCTGGATCGCCCGCTCCATCCGCTCCGGGCCGGCCACGTAGTGGGTCGCCGGGAAGACGTGCAGCTCGTTGTCGTCCGTGACGACCTCCCCGGTGACAGGGTGCAGCGTCATCAACCGCTCGATCTCGTCGCCGAAGAACTCGACCCGGATCGCGAGCTCCTCGTAGACCGGGAAGATCTCCAGGGTGTCGCCCCGCACCCGGAAGGTGCCGCGGGTGAACGCCAGGTCGTTGCGGGTGTACTGGATCTCGACCAGCCTGCGCAGCACGCCGTCACGGTCCAGCTCGTCCCCGACCCGGAGCCGCAGCATCCGGTCGACGTACTCCTGCGGGGTGCCGAGGCCGTAGATGCACGAGACCGTCGAGACCACGATGACGTCGCGCCGGGTCAGCAGCGAGTTGGTCGCGGAGTGGCGCAGCCGCTCGACCTCCTCGTTGATCGAGGAGTCCTTCTCGATGTAGGTGTCCGTCTGCGGGACGTACGCCTCGGGCTGGTAGTAGTCGTAGTACGAGACGAAGTACTCGATCGCGTTCTGCGGCAGCAGCTGCCGCAGCTCGTTCGCGAACTGAGCGGCCAGCGTCTTGTTGGGTTGCATCACCAGGATCGGGCGCTGCAGCCGCTCCGCGACCCAGGCCACCGTGGCCGTTTTTCCGGTTCCCGTGGCGCCCAGCAGCACGACGTCCTTCACGCCCCCGGAGATGCGGGCGTCGATCTCCTCGATGGCGGCCGGCTGGTCGCCGGCAGGCTGGTAGTCCGAGATGACCTGGAAAGGGGCCACCCGACGCTCGAGATCGGTCACGGGACGCATACGGGCAGCCTACGAGGCCGCACCGACAAGGACAGATAGGTTTCTCCCCGTGAGGCGACGGACGAGCATCGCGCTGTTCGCCGGCCGGGAGATCTGGCCGGTCGTCCGCCGCGCCCTGCTCACGGTCCTCGGCGTCCAGCTGGTCCTGGCCCTCAGCCTGACGCTGGTCGACTCCTGGCGCCGGCGCGGCAAGAAACCGCAGCCCTTCACCACCCTGCCCCCGCAGGACGTGAAGATCGGCGACGGCACGGTCACCACGTACACCTACGGCCAGGACCTGTACGACGACATGCTCGACGCGATCGCCAACGCGCGGCAGATGGTGCTGTTCGAGACCTACATCTGGAAGGGCGACCAGACCGGGGAGCGCTTCAAGCAGGCGCTCACCGAGGCCGCCGACCGCGGCGTCGAGGTCTACACGATCTACGACGCGTTCGCGAACCTGGTCGTGGACCCGCGGTTCAAGACCTTCTCCAAGGTCCTGCGGGTGCTCCGCTACCCGATCTACAACGCCGGCTGGCGCTTCTTCGACGTACGCCGCTACGGCCGCGACCACCGCAAGGTCCTCGTGGTCGACGACGACGTCGCGTTCGTCGGCGGGTTCAACATCGGCGCCCCCTACGCGACCGAGTGGCGCGACACCCACGTCCGGATCACCGGTCCTGCGGTGTGGGACCTGAAGCGCTCCTTCGCCGACTTCTGGAACGACCACCGCAACGGCCGGCGCCCGCTGCTGCTGGAGACCACCGACGCCGAGTGGGAGCCGCGGATCCGGTTGCACCGGAACCTGCCGCGCCAGTGGATGTTCCCGATCCGGTCGATGTACCTCGAGGCGATCAACCGAGCACGGCGCAACATCTGGATGACGCACGCGTACTTCATCCCCGACGAGGACTTCGTCGACGCCCTGGTCGCCGCCGCCCGCCGCGGGGTGGACGTGAAGATCCTGCTCCCCCGCACCTCCAACCACGTGGTCGCCGACTGGATCTCGCGGGGCTACTTCGGTCAGCTCCTGGAGGCCGGAGTGCAGATCCACCGGTTCGAGGGCGCGATGGTGCACGCCAAGACGGCGACCGTCGACGGCAAGTGGTCGACGGTCGGCACCGCGAACATCGACCGGCTGAGCATGTCCGGCAACTACGAGATCAACGTCGAGTTCATCGACCCGGGGATGGCCGCGGTGATGGAGGACATCTTCCGTACCGACCTCGAGCAGTGCTCGCACCTGGCGCCGCGAGACTGGCGTGCCCGCGGCGTCCACCGGCGGTTCACCGAGGCCGTGCTGAACCCGCTGCGCCACCTGCTCTGATCGGCTGCTCCAGACGGCTGCTCGAGACTGCTGCGTACTCCTCCCGCGGTCGGATCTGCTCGGCTCCGGGATTCAGTAGCCTCGGGTCATGTTCCGAGCACCCGTCCGCGACCTGCGCGGCAAGAACGTCTTCCTCACCGGCGCCGCCAGCGGCATCGGCAGGGCGGTCGCCCTGCGCGCGGCCCGCGAGGGCGCGGCGCTGTTCCTCACCGACGTCAACCAGCAGGGCCTGATCGACGTGGTCGCGGAGATCACCGCGGCCGGCGGCGACGTGGCCTACGCGTCCCCGGTGGACGTCGCCGACCACGAGGGCGTCCGGGCGATGGCCGCCGAGATCACCTCCGACCACGGGTCGATGGACGTGGTGATGAACATCGCCGGGATCGCCTCCTGGGGAACCATCACCGCGATGCCGCACAGCACCTGGCGCAAGGTCGTGGACGTCAACCTGATGGGTCCGATCGCGGTCCTGGAGTACCTGGTGCCCCCGATGATCGAGGCCGGACGCGGCGGGCACGTCGTGAACGTGTCCTCGGCCGCCGGCATCATCGGGATGCCCTGGCACGCGGCGTACTCGGCCAGCAAGTTCGGTCTGCGCGGCGTCTCCGAGGTGCTCCGCTTCGACCTGGCCCGGCACGGCATCGGCGTCAGCCTGGTCTGCCCCGGCGGTGTCGACACCGGCCTGACCGAGACCGTGGACATCGCCGGCGTCGACAACCACAGCCCCCAGTTCCGCAAGCTGCAGGCCCGCTTCAAGAAGCGCGCGGTCACCCCCGAGCAGGCTGCGTCCTCGATCCTGTGGGGCATCCGCAAGAACAGGTACTGGGTCTACACCTCCCCCGACATCCGGGTCGCCCACCTGGCCCAGCGCTACTTCCCGCCCGGTTACACGCTGGCGATGAAGGTGATGAACGCCGTCGCCAACAAGGCGCTGCCGGACGTCGGACGCGCCGTGCGGGACGACGCGTGAGCGCCCGGATCGCCCCCGGCGGGGTCCGCGAGCTCGGCCCGGTCATCTGGGGCTTCTCCCGGATCGCCGGGCGGGCCACCGGCACCGCTCCCCCGGCGATCTTCACCACGCTGGGCCGCGGCAAGGGTCTGTTCTGGGGCTGGCTGCACTTCGCCGGGAAGCTGATGCCGGGCGGGAAGCTGCCGCGCCGTGAGACCGAGATGGTGATCCTGCGGGTCGCGGCGCTGCGCGCGTGCGACTACGAGTTCAGCCACCACGTCCGGCTGGGTCGCCGCGCCGGAGTCACGGCCGCGGACGTCGAGCGCATCAAGGTCGGGTCGACCGCCGAGGGTTGGGCGGGCCACGAGCAGCTGTTGATGCGCACGGCCGAGGAGCTGATCGGCACCAAGGACCTGACCGACGCCACCTGGGCCGAGGTTCGGGCTGCGTACGACGACCGCACCGCGATCGAGCTGCTCCTGCTGATCGGGCACTACGACATGCTCGCGACGACCCTGATGACGCTGCGACTGGAGCCCGACCCGCCGCGCTGAGCCAGGGCTACGGCGCTTCCCGCTCGCGCCGGAGCAGCCCGTAGACCCAGGAGTCGGACACGTCCCCGTCCACGATGCAGTCCTCCCGCAGCGTCCCCTCGCGCTGGAAGCCCAGCTTCTCCAGGACCCGGGCCGAGGCCAGGTTGCGGGTGTCGGTCTCGGACTGCACCCGGTTCAACGGCCAGGTGCTGAACGCCCAGTCCAGCAGGGCACCGGCCGCCTCGGTCGCGTAGCCGTGCCCCCACGCCCGCTCGGCCAAGCAGTACCCGAGCGAGGCACTGCGGTAGTCGGGATTCCAGCGGGTCACCCCGCACCAGCCCAGGAACGCTCCGTCCCCGAGCCGCTCGACCACGACCCTGGCGCCGGTGCCGTCCGCCGCGAGCTGCTGGCTGGAGGCGACGAAGCCCTCGGCCCGGGCCGGATCCGTCCACGGCGGAGCGTCCCAGTACCGCAGCACGAAGGCGTTGCTGTGCAGGGCGTACAGGTCGTCGGCGCCCGCAATGCTGACCGGACGCAGGCGCAGGCGCGCCGTCTCCAGGGTGGGCGTCGGCAGTGGCACGGTCACCGGCCCAGTCTGCAGGTCAGCTG
>JBJMIP010000267.1:0-14848 GCA_045806825.1 Marmoricola sp. | reverse complement strand
TGCGTGCCCGCGAACGAGCTGGAGACCGCGATGTAGAAGGGGTTGTTCAGGATCTGCTGCGCCTTCTCCGGGCTGGCCTGGCTCTCGACCACCTCGTCGAAGGTGCGCTTCATGTCGAGCATCATCGCGTCGAGGCTGCCTGACCCCGGCTGCGCTCCGTCAGCGGTGGTGCCCACGCCGGGTACGGGACGCGGGGTGTTGTCCAGTGCCTCGATCCCCATCGACTGCGCGAGCCGACGGGCCGGGTCGATGGTGAGCACCACGACCTTGCGGCCGCGCTCGGCTGCCCGGAGCGCGATCGCGGCCGACGTCGTCGTCTTGCCCACGCCTCCCGAACCGCAGCAGACGATGATCCGCTGGTTCGGGTCGTCGATGAGCGCGTCCACGTCCAGCATCGGGACCGGGCCGGGGGTGGACGTCATCGGTGCCACCCGCGGGTTCGGCGTACGGGCGTTCATGCGAGCCTCTGGTCGCGCAGCGAGGAGGCCAGCTCGTAGAGCCCTGACAGGTCGGCGCCGCCGGCCAGCAGCGGGAGCTCGTACACCGGAACGCCGATCCCGTCGACGATCTCGCGCTGGCTGTCCTCGAGCATCCGGCGCTCGGCGTGGTCGCGCCCTTCGGCGACCAGCTGCTTGACGAGGGTGGCCGGGGCCTTGAGCCCGACGGAGCCGACTGCGGCGGCGAGCGCCTTCTGGTCCAGGGTGCCGGCGAGCAGCTGCTCGCGGGCCTCGGCGTCGAGGTCCTGGGGGCGGACCATGTTCACGATCACGCCACCGACGGGGAGCCCGGCGGCCTGCAGCTCGGCGACGCCGTCGGCGGTCTCCTGCACCGGCATCTCCTCCAGCACGGTGACCAGGTGCACGGCGGTCCGGCTCGAGCGCAGCAGGGTCGTCACGGTGTCGGCCTGCGCCTTGATCGGGCCGACCTTGGCGAGCCCGGCGAGCTCGTTGTTCACGTTCAGGAACTGGGTGATCCGCCCGGTGGGCGGCGCGTCCAGCACGATCGCGTCGTACGTCCGGGCCCCCTTGTTGCGCGAGTTCCGCTGCGCGGCCTCGTAGACCTTGCCGGTCAGCAGCACGTCGCGGACGCCGGGGGCGATCGTGGTCGCGAAGTCGATCACGCCGAAGCGGTCCAGCGCCTTGCCGGCCCGACCGAGGCGGTAGTACATCGCCAGGTACTCCAGCAGCGCGGACTCCGCGTCGATCGCGATCGCGTAGACGTCGCCGTGACCGGCTTCGCTGGCCTTGGCGAGTAGCCGTTCCTCGTACGGGAGCGGCGAGACGTCGAACAGCTGGGCGATTCCCTGGCGTCCCTCCACCTCGCAGAGCAGGACGGTCTTGCCGCGCGAGGCCAGTGCCAGCGCCAGCGACGCGGCGACCGTCGACTTCCCGGTGCCGCCCTTGCCGGTGACGATGTGCAGCTGGACCTTCGGGAAGTCAGAGGTGCTCCCGGAGGTGTGCTCTGCCATGAAAGGCAGCCTAGAGGCACCGGGCCCGGCGCCGCAGGTTGGTCCAGGGTCTTGTGCCCTCGAAGGCGAGCGGGGAGCGTGAGGGCCATCGCCGTGTGGACGGCGGTACGCCCGGGTGGTTAATGTTTGTTAACCAAGGCGTGCGAGACGGGAGCGGAGCATGGACAAGGTCGTGGCCAGCGCGGCGGAGGCGGTCGGGGACATCCCGGACGGCGCCACCCTGGCGGTCGGGGGCTTCGGGCTCTGCGGGATCCCGTCGGTGCTCATCGACGCCCTGCTCGAGTCGGGCGTGGGCGACCTGGAGGCGATCTCGAACAACTGCGGTGTCGACGAGTGGGGCCTGGGGCGGCTGCTCTTCGCCCGCCGCCTGCGCCGGATGGTCTCCTCCTACGTCGGGGAGAACAAGGAGTTCGCCCGTCAGTTCCTCTCCGGCGAGCTCGAGGTGGAGCTGAACCCGCAGGGCACGCTCGCCGAGCGGATGCGGGCCGGTGGCTCGGGGATCGCGGCGTTCTTCACCGCGACCGGCGGTGGGACCCAGGTCGCCGACGGCGGCCTGCCCTGGCGCTACCACCCGGACGGGTCGATCGCGCTCGCGTCCCCGCCGAAGGAGACCCGGGAGTTCGGTGGCCGGGAGTACGTCCTGGAGACCGCCCTGGTCGCGGACTTCGGGCTGGTCCGGGCCTGGAAGGGCGACCGGCACGGGAACCTCGTCTACCGGGACTCGGCCCGCAACTTCAACCCCCTCGCCGCGATGTGCGGACGGACCACGATCGCCGAGGTCGAGAACCTCGTCGAGCCCGGGGAGATCAACCCCAACGACGTGCACACCCCAGGCGTCTTCGTGCAACGGGTGGTGGCGCTGACGCCGGAGCAGGCCGCCGACAAGCGGATCGAGAAGCTGACCGTTCGGGAGCGTGCGTGATGGCGTGGACACGTGAGCAGATGGCGGCTCGGGCTGCCTCGGAGCTGACCGACGGCAGCTACGTGAACCTGGGGATCGGGCTGCCGACGCTGGTGCCGAACTACGTCGCCGACGACGTCGAGCTGGTGCTGCAGTCGGAGAACGGAATCCTCGGCGTCGGTGCCTACCCCTACGAGGGCGAGGCCGACCCCGACCTGATCAACGCCGGCAAGGAGACCGTGACGTTGCGCCGCGGGGCGTCCTTCTTCGACTCTGCGACGTCCTTCGGGATGATCCGCGGCGGCAAGATCGACGCCGCCATCCTCGGCGCGATGCAGGTCTCGGCGACCGGAGACATCGCGAACTGGATGATCCCCGGCAAGATGGTCAAGGGCATGGGCGGCGCGATGGACCTGGTCCACGGCGCCAAGCGGGTGATCGTGCTGATGGAGCACGTCTCCAAGGACGGCGAGTACAAGATCGTCAACGAGTGCTCGCTGCCCTACACCGGCCGCGGCGTGGTCGAGCGGATCATCACCGACCTGTGCGTCCTGGACGTCACCGAGGAGGGGCTCAAGCTGGTCGAGCTGGCTCCCGGCGTCACCGAGGACGACGTACGCCGCCAGACCGAACCGCCCGTCCTGAGCTAACCGTCCGCGAGCACGCGCGCGATCATCTCGTGGCCCTGAGCCTCGAACGCTCGGTCGCCGACCAGGTGCGCCCAGACCGCGGTGTTGGCCGCCTCGCGCAGCCGCTCCCTGAACCACGCGTCCTGCTCGCGCGGATCCGAACCGTAACCGTCGAGGAAGGCGGCCTCGAGCGCGCGGTCCTCCCGGAAGTCCCGCGCCTCCAGGCGGAGCCAGTCAGACAGCGCCGGCCGTAGCGCAGCCCTCCCGAAGTCGATGACACGCACCACTCCGGCCTGCACCAGCCAGTTCCGCGGCTGCCAGTCGCCGTGCGTCGGAACCAGCACAGCAGGCTCCGTGGTCCAGGACTCGATGGTCTCGCGCAACCGCGCTTCCACGTGCGGCGCGATCTGGTGCGCCCCGCCGAGGTTGCGGAGAACCTTGGCGTTCTCGACGGCCTCGTACGTCTCGTTGGTCTGTTCGCTCTGACCGTGGAGCATCGCGAGAAGCTCGCCGGCCTGGTGGAAGGTCTCGGGGTTGGACTGAGCAGGTGATCCCAGGACGAGCTCGCCAGGGAGGTACTCGGTGACCAGGATCTTCGCGGTGCGGTCCCCGGCGACTAGCCGTGGCGCCCGGCCCTCGTGCACCCAGGGAGCCAGCCACCTCTCGTGGGCGTCGAGCTCACGGGTCACGTGGTCGTTGGCGTCGCCATCGGCCTTGACGATGAAGTGTTCGTGACCGACCTCGACCTCCAGCACGGTGTTGTCGATCAACCCCCAGCCGTGGTCCCGGACCACCCTCAGGCCGGGCAGCCAGTCCGCGAGCAGGTCCCGTTGGATCGTGGTCAGAGACGCGAGAGACGCGGACACCGTTCGAACCTACCGCTGGCGGGCGAGGCTGCGCCTAAGCGATCCGCCGCACGATCTCGACCCACGCAGGCGTGCTCGGGTCGAGGAACTCGAAGTGCCCGACGCCGGCCAGCTCGGTCACCTCGGCCCACGGGTGAGCAGCCGCGAACCGGCGGCTGAGCTCGATCGGCACCGTCTCGTCGAGCACGCCGTGCACCAGGTGAACCCGTGCCGCCGGGGCGTCGCCGAGCAGGGTCAGCGGGTCGGCGTCGGTGATCGGCGCGCCGTCGAGCAGCCGCGCCACCGCACCCGACCCAAGGCCCAGCTCGTCCGCGCGGACCAGGTCGCAGACCGGAGCGATCCCGACGACGACGTCGAAGGCGATCGGTAGCTCGCGGCTGAGCAACCAGAGTGCGAGGTGCCCCCCGGCCGAGTGCCCGGTCATGGTGGCCCGGTCCCAGCCGAAGCCGAGCTCCGCCACCAGACCCGGCAGAGCCCGTACGGCGGCCTCCAGGTCCTCGCCCGTGGTCGGCCAACCGCCGCCACCACCGACCCGGCGGTACTCCGGCGTCGCCACCAGGTAGCCGGCGTCGGCGAGCGCCCGGGCCTGCTCGCGGGTGTGGGTGCGGTCGAACTGCTGCTTCCAGAACCCGCCGTGCACCAGCACCACCAGGGTGCCGTTGGGGACCGACGGCAGGTGCAGGTCGACCACCGCCAGCTCGTGCTCGGCGTAGCGGACGACGGCATCGGGCAGGAGGTCGGTCACCGGCCCAGACTAGAGTCAGCCGCATGACCCAGTGGGAGTACCAGGTAGCGCCGATTCCGCTCCACAACGAGACGATGATGCTGAACAACTTCGGTGAGATGGGCTTCGAGCTCGTGCACATCGAGAAGAACGAGCAGGGCGGTCTGATCGCGTTCCTGAAGCGTCCGAAGGAGGACTGACCGTGAGCACCCCGGAGGAGCGACTGGCTGAGCTCGGTCTCAGCGTCCCGGAGGTGGCCAAGCCGGTCGCCGCCTACATCCCCGCGGTGCGCAGCGGGAACCTCGTCTTCACCTCCGGCCAGCTGCCGATGCGGGACGGCCAGCTGATCACCACCGGCAAGGTCGGCGGCGAGGTCAGTGCCGAGGAGGCGGTGGCGTGCGCCCAGCAGTGCGGTCTCAACGCCCTGGCCGCGGTCCGGGCCGAGCTCGGTGACCTCTCCGCGGTCAAGCGCGTGGTCAAGGTCGTCTGCTTCGTCGCCTCCACCCCCGACTTCACCGGCCAGCCGGCGGTGGCCAACGGCGTCTCCGAGCTGCTCGGCCAGGTCTTCGGCGACATCGGCCGGCACGCGCGTTCCGCGGTCGGCGTACCGGTGCTCCCGCTGGACGCGCCGGTCGAGGTCGAGCTGATCGTGGAGTTCTGATGGCGGGCCTCGTGGGGCTCCCGCAGGAGTTCGCCGACGCCGCAGCCGAGTTCGCCGACGGCACCCGGACGCCGGCAGAACCGCGGGACGCCGCGACCGTCGTCCTGGTGCGCGCCGGTGCCGAGGGCCCGGAGCTCTACCTGCTGCGCCGCCAGATCTCGATGGAGTTCGCCGGCGGCATGTGCGTGTTTCCCGGCGGAGGCGTCGATCAGCGCGACTTCGACGCAGACGTCGCCTGGGCCGGCCCGAGCCCGGCCGAGTGGGCCCAGCGGCTCGGCACCGACGAGGCCAACGCCCGCGCGCTGGTCGCCGCCGCGGTCCGCGAGACCTTCGAGGAATCCGGGGTGCTGCTGGCCGGCGAGTCCGCGGACTCCGTGATCGCCGACACCACCGGTGCGGACTGGGAAGCCGACCGGATCGCGCTGGAGAAGCGCGAGCTGTCGATGACCGACTTCCTCAAGCGTCGCGGCCTGGTGCTGCGCACCGACCTGCTCGGTGCCTGGGCCGGCTGGCTGACCCCGGTCTTCGAGCCGAAGCGCTACCGGACGTGGTTCTTCGTCGCCGAGCTGCCCGAGGGCCAGAAGACCCGCGACGTCTCCACCGAGTCCGACCACGTCGTCTGGCTGCCCGCGGCCCGCGCCGTCGAGCAGGCCGAGGAGCGTCAGATCCTGATGCTGCCGCCGACCTACATCACCAGCCTGGACGTGGCCGGCTACGCCGGCCCGGCCGAGGTGATCGCGGCAGCCGCGGAACGCCGTGTCGAGATGTTCTGCCCGGCCGTCGAGCCCGAGGGTGAGGGCTTCACGCTGACCCGGCCGCCGCACGCCGACGCGCTGCTCGAGGCCCGGGCCAAGACGGCCCGGTGGGGCCAGGAGTAGCCGATGGCGTGGGAGGGCGGCGCCTTCGGCGAGCGCGCGCGCTGCGTGCTCGCCCCGAACGCCAACATGATGACGCTGGACGGCACCAACACCTGGGTGCTGAGGGAGCCGGGGGCTCGTCGCTCGGTAGTCATCGACCCCGGCCCGCCGGACGCGTCGCACCTGGCCGCGATCGAGGCGGTCGCCGACGAGCTGGGCGCCGGTGAGATCGGCACCGTGCTGTTGACCCACCACCACTTCGACCACTCGGAGTCCGCCAAGGAGTTCGCGTCGCGGTGGGGGTGCGGCGTACGAGCCCTGGATCCGGAGTACCGCCTCGGCTCGGAAGGCCTGGGGGACGGCGACGTCGTCGAGGTCGACGGCCTGGAGATCCGGGTCGTCGGGACGCCGGGCCACACCGCGGACTCGCTCTCGTTCCTGGTGCCGGCCGAGCGGACCGTGCTCACCGGCGACACCGTGCTCGGCCGCGGCACCACCGTGGTCGCGCACCCGGACGGCGAGCTCGGTGCCTACCTGGACTCCCTCGACCGCCTGCACGCGCTCGCCGCCCAGCACGAGATCGCCTCGATCTGGCCCGGCCACGGCCCGGTCATCGAGGACGCCCTGGGCGCCCTCGACTACTACATCGCCCACCGCGGCCAGCGCCTCGACCAGGTGCGCGACGCCCTGCGCACGCTCAAGTCCCAGCCGCACCCCGAGGGCATCGCTGCCGAGGAGCTGCCACGCCGCGTCGTCGAGATCGTCTACACCGACGTCGACCCGGTCCTGTGGGGAGCCGCGGAGCTCTCGGTCCGCGCCCAGCTGGCCTACCTCTCGCCGAATGGGCCTTAACTCCCCCTCGAGTGGGGCGGGAATCGGCGAACCACCACGGATCCACAGGTTCCTGGATCGAAGCTCCGTCAACAGCCTGCGTCGTCGATGGCGCAACGGCGGAGGCGTGGTGCTCGGGTCGGCGCATGACCCCGGACTCGTTTCCTGTCGACATCTTCACCAACGCGGACCTCGCACGTGCCGGACTGACCGCGAAGGTCCTTGAACACGCCATCGCGACGGGCGCGGTACGCCGGGTGCTGAGAGGCGTCTACGCCCCCGCGAGCGTGCCCGATGATCTCGACGTCAGAGCCCGGCGGCGCTGAAGGTGGTCGCGCGGGGCCACGTGTTCTGCGATCGGACGGCGGCGTGGCTGCACGGCATCGACGTCCTCGGGTACGGCGAACGCGAGATCCTGCCCCCGATCGAGATGTGCGCGTTTCGCGACCGGTGGGCAACTCGGACCGATGGCATCCGGGGGAGGAGTCGCGACCTCCTGTCTTCCGATGTCACGACCGTGGGCGCTGCCCGGGTCACGACGCCGTTGCGCACTGCGCTCGACCTTGCCTGCAACCTGCGCCGCCGGGACGCGCTGGCAGCCTTGGACTGGTTCGGGCGCGAGCACCAGATCTCGCGGAACAGGCTCGAGCGAGAGCTTCCTCGCTTCCGGGGTCGGCGCGGGGTCGTGCAGGCTCGGGCGGTGATCGCGCTGCTCGATCCTCGTGCCGAGTCCGTGCGGGAGTCGTGGCTGCGGCTCGCGCTCCTGGACGGCGGCTTCCCGGCGCCCGTCCCGCAGTTCTGCGTCGAGTGTCCTGGCGGCCGGATATTTCGGCTGGACCTCGCCTACCCCGCCCATCGACTGGCCATCGAGTACGACGGCCACGAGTTCCACGACTCAGCCGAGCGGATCTCCCACGACCAGGAGCGGCGGTCGATCCTGGAAGAGCTGGGCTGGACCGTGATCGTCGTACGGAACGGGGACTTCAGCGGTCTGGAGCTCGAACGATGGCTCGATCGCGTGCGAGAGGGCCTGCGCCAGCGCTACACCAACCTTCGCTGGTGAGTTCGGGTCCACTCGAGGGGGAGTTAGGGCCCACTCGGCCTTACCGGGCTCGGCGCTTCATCCGTTCGACGTCCATGATCACGACCGAGCGGGGCTCCAGCCGCAGCCATCCGCGCGAGGCGAAGTCGGCCAGCGCCTTGTTCACGGTCTCGCGCGAGGCGCCGACCAGCTGGGCCAGCTCCTCCTGGGTGAGGTCGTGGTGCACGTGCACGCCGTCATCCGCGGTCCGGCCGAACCGGTCCGCGAGGTCGAGCAGCGCCTTCGCGACGCGGCCGGGGACGTCGGAGAACACCAGGTCGGCGTTGACGTCGTTGGCCTTGCGCAGCCGGCTGGCGATCTGGGCGAGCATGCCGAGCGCGACCGTCGGCCGGCCCTCGAGCCAGCGGATCAGGTCGTCGTGCGAGAGCGTCAGCAGGCTGGTCTCGGTGACCGCGGTGACGGTGGCCGAGCGCGGGCCCGGGTCGAAGAGCGACAGCTCGCCGAACATCTGGCCGGGGCCGAGGATGGCCAGCAGGTTCTCGCGGCCGTCGGACGAGGTACGCCCGAGCTTCACCTTGCCGTCGGTCACCAGGTACAGCTTGTCCCCGGAGTCACCCTCGTGGAAGAGCACCTCGCCGCGCCGCAGCCGGGCCTCGGCCATCGACGAGCGCAGAGCCAGGGCGGCGTCGTCGTCGAGTGCGCTGAACAGCGGTGCCTGACGCAGTACGTCGTTGTCCACGGACATTCCTTCCGGATCGAGGGCGCCTTCCGGGCCACCCCCCAGTGTTGCAGGTCACAGTCTGACCCATGACCCGGTGTCACGTCACGGACCACCACCCTGTGGGCCGTTCGCGTCCGTGTCGGCCCCGCTGCGTAGGCTGTTCGCGTGCCCCGGACCGTGACCGCCTCCCCGTCCGCGAGGCCCGTGAAGCCCGACACCGCACTGGTCCGCCGGGCCCGCAGGATCGACCGCGTTCTCGGCGAGACCTACCCGGACGCGAAGTGCGAGCTCGACTTCGCGAACCCTTTCGAGCTGCTGGTCGTCACGGTGCTCAGCGCCCAGACCACCGACCGCCGGGTCAACGCGGTCCGTCCGACGTTGTTCGCGGCGTACCCCGATGCGCGGGCGATGGCCGCCGCACCTCGCGAGGACCTGGAGCGGATCATCGGTCCGCTCGGCTTCTTCCGCGCGAAGACCGAGTCCCTTCTCAAGCTCTCCGCGGCACTGGTCGAGCGGTACGACGCAGAGGTTCCTCCGCGCCTCGACGACCTCGTCACCCTGCCCGGGGTGGGTCGCAAGACCGCGAACGTCGTTCTCGGCAACGCCTTCGGCATCCCGGGCATCACCGTCGACACCCACTTCGGTCGGCTGATCCGGCGCTTCGGCTGGACCGACGAGACCGACCCGGTGAAGGCGGAGCACGCCATCGCCGAGATCTTCCCGAAGCGTGACTGGACGATGCTGAGCCACCACGTGATCTGGCACGGGCGCCGGGTCTGCCACGCCAAGAAGCCGGCCTGCGGTGCCTGCACCGTCGCGAAGTGGTGCCCGTCGTTCGGCGAGGGCCCCACCGACGCGGCCGAGGCGGCGAAGCTGGTCAAGACCCAGGGGCCCGCGTGAGGAGAGCCGCGGCGCTGCTCACCGCGGTGCTGCTGACCCTCACGCTCGCCGGGTGCGGCAAGGACGCGGCGAAGAAGCCGGACACCCTGCCGGACATCACCCTGCACGGGTTCGACGGCCAGCCCGACGTCGCCCTGGGCACCCTCAAGGGCCCGCTGGTGGTCAACCTCTGGGCGTCCTGGTGCGGTCCGTGCAAGCGCGAGCTGCCCCTGTACGCCGACTTCGCCCGCGCGTACGCCGGCCGGGTCGATGTGCTCGGCATCGACTGGCAGGAGACGCACACCGACCGGGCGGCTGCGCTCGCGAAGCGCTCGAAGGTGGCCTACCCCCTGGTCGCCGACCCCGAGGGCACGCTGCGGGCCGTCGGACTACCTAGGCTGATCCTGATCAACGCCCAGGGCAGGATCGCCTACCAGGAGTACGTCGAGATCAAGTCGGCCGCGCAGCTCCAGGACCTCGTCGAGAAGCACCTCGGGGTGGGTCCCTCGTGACCGGACTGCCCGACTGGATGGTGCCGATCCGCGACGGCGCGCTGTCGATCACCGGCGAGGACATCACCAAGTTCCTGCCGCCCGAGGACGCCGACGCCCGGCCGGGCGCGGTGCTGATGCTCTTCGGGGAGGGCGAGGACGGGCCGGACCTGCTGCTCACGGAGCGGGCGCACGACATGCGCTCGCACCCGGGCCAGGTCTCCTTCCCGGGAGGCTCCGTCGATCCGACCGATGCCTCGCCGGTCGCGGCCGCGCTGCGGGAGGCGCAGGAGGAGGTCGGGCTCGACCCGGCCTCGGTGGACGTGCTCGCCACGCTGCCCGAGCTCTGGCTGCCGCCCAGCAACTTCGCGGTCACGCCGGTGCTCGGCTGGTGGCGCGAGAACGGCCCCGTCGGTGTCGTCGATGCCGCGGAGGTGCACGCGGTCTTCCGGACCCCGATCGAGGTGCTGCTCGACCCCGCGAACCGCGTCACCGTGCAGCACCCCAACGGCTACAGCAGTCCGGGATTCCTGCTGGCCGACGGCGACCGCGAGGTCCTGCTCTGGGGATTCACCGCCGGGCTGGTCACCAAGCTCTTCGACTACGTCGGTCTGACCCGGCCGTGGGACGTGTCCGTCACCCGCGAGTTGCCGAGCTACATGCTCGGCGTACGTCAGGATGACGTCTGATGAATCTCCTCGACTGGTGCCTGGTGCTGGTGACGTTCGCCTATGCCCTGTCCGGCTACTGGCAGGGATTCATCACCGGCGCCTTCGCCACCGTCGGGCTGGTCCTCGGCGGTCTGCTCGGCATCTGGCTCGCCCCCCACCTGCTCGGCAACGCCTCGCCGTCCGTGGGGATCTCGCTGGCCGCCCTGTTCGTGGTGCTGGTCTGCGCCTCGTTCGGCCAGGCGTTCCTGCAGTTCGCCGGGAGCCGGGTGCGGGCCAAGATCACCTGGCAACCGGTGCGGGCCCTGGACGCGGTCGGCGGCGCGGTGCTCTCGGTCGTCGCCGTGCTCACCGTGACCTGGATGCTCGGTGTCGCGGTGAGCGGCTCCCGGATCCCCGGCATCGGCCCGTTGGTGCGTGACTCGAAGGTGCTGACCAAGGTCAACGGCGTGATGCCGACCGAGGCCCAGGGCCTGCTGCGCGGTTTCGACCGGGTCGTCGGGTCGAGCTTCTTCCCGCGCTACCTCGAGCCCTTCGCTCCCGAGCGGATCATCGGCGTCTCCCCGGCGCCCGGCCGCGTCGTGCACGACCCGCAGGTCGAGAAGGCCGAGCTCAGCGTGTTCAAGGTCCGCGGCAACAACAGCTGCGGCGACGGCATCGAGGGCAGTGGCTTCCTCTACTCGCCGCACCGGTTGATGACCAACGCGCACGTGGTCGCGGGGGTGCGTGACCCGAAGGTCCGGGTGGGCACGCGGAACGTGGCGGCGAAGGTCGTCTACTACAACTCCGACACCGACATCGCGGTGCTCGACGTCGACATCGACGGCCCGGTGATCCACTTCGACGACACCGGCAAGGCCCGCCAGGCGTCGGTGGTGCTCGGGTACCCGAACGACGGCCCGTTCGACGCGCAGCCGGCCAGGATCCGGGCCCAGCAGCGCCTTCGCTCGCCCGACATCTACGGCCGCGGTTCGGTGACCCGCGACGTGTTCTCGCTGCGGTCGCTGGTCCGTCCCGGGAACTCGGGCGGCCCGCTGGTCTCGATGGACGGCAAGGTCCTCGGCGTGATCTTCGCGGCGTCGGTCAGCGACAAGGACACCGGCTACGCACTCACCGCGTCGCAGGTCTCCAGCGCCGCTGCTCGAGGGATCTCGGCGAACGTGCGGGTCTCCAGCGGCAACTGCGCCTGAGCTCAGGCTGCGCGAGCAGCCGTCAGTGGCTGAGCGCCTTCGGCAGCTCTGAGGCCTGCGCCATCGTGCGCTCGGGCGCCTTCACCTTGCGGATCTTGCGGTAGCCGACGAACGCGCACAGCAGTGCGGCGAGGACGTAGCCACCGAACACGATCAGGAACGCCCATGCCGGGTCGAGCCCGGCCATGACGATGAAGTACGCGATCGAGAACGACACCAGGACCAGTGACATCAGCAGCAGGAACGCTGCGGCCAGGAACAGCCCGATCGCCATCCCGCCGGCGCGGACGCTGACCTTCATCTCGGACTTGGCCAGCTCGATCATGTGGCGCACCAGCGTGCCGATGTCGTCGAAGGCGTCGACGACGAGCTTGCCGATCGTCGGCTCTTGCTCCGCGGGCTCCTGGAATGCCATGCGCCTTGCCTCTCCTAGTGAGTCTCGGTCTGAACCTTATCCATAACCGCTCCAGGTGAATCGGTCACTCCGGACGGTGGTGCCGATTGCGGCGGCCGAGCAGGGCTGCGCCGATCAGCGCGGCCGCGACGGACCCGACCAGCACGCCAGTCTTGGCCTCCTCGGCGAGGGCACCACCGAACGACAGGTCGCTGACCAGCAGCGAGACGGTGAACCCGACGCCGCCGAGAACGGCCAACCCGACCAGGTCCCGCCAGGAGAGGGCGTCGTCGAGCTCGGCCCGGGTGAAGCGGGTGACCAGCCAGGTGCCGAGCAGGATTCCGACCGGCTTGCCGAGGACCAGGCCGAGGACGATGCCGATCACCACCGGCTGCGTGGCGAGCTCGTGGAACCCGTGCAGCTCGACCCCGGCGCTGAGCAGGGCGAAGAACGGCACCGCCAGGCTCGCGCTGATCGGCGCGATCAGGTGCTCGAGGCGTTCGGCGGGCGCGCGCTCCTCACCATCGTCTGGGAGCGTCCGGGTCAGCAGACCGAGGGCGACCCCGGCGATCGTCGCGTGCACGCCGCTCTCGTGCACCAGCCACCACGTCCCGACCGCCAGCGGCAGGTACAGGACCGGGCTGGTGAGCCGCTGCCGCTGGCAGAGCCAGTACGCCGCGAGCAGGGCGACCGCGCCCAGCAGGGCTGCGACGTCGAGGGTGTCGGTGTAGACGAGCGCGATGATCACGATGACGATCAGGTCGTCGACCACGGCCAGGGTCAGCAGGAAGGCGCGCAGCGAGGACGGCAGCGCCGAGCCGACCACGGCGAGGACCGCCAGCGCGAACGCGATGTCGGTCGCTGCCGGGATCGCCCAGCCGCGCAGGTGCGCCGAGGAGCCGGCGTTCGTCGCCAGGAACACCGCTGCCGGAACGGCGACGCCGCAGATCGCGGCCACGACGGGGACGGCGGCGTCCGCGGGTCGGCGCAACGACCCCAGCAGGAACTCACGCTTGAGCTCGAGGCCGGCGACGAAGAAGAACACCGTCAGCGCGCCGTCCGCGGCCCAGTGCTCGACGTCCAGCGGGCCCAGGTCGGTGTGCCGGAACGCGGTGTAGGAGTGCGCGTCGAGGTTGATCCACAGCACGGCGACCGCGGCAGCGACCAGGGCGATCACGCCGCCGACCGTCTCCGAGCGCAGCAGGTCGCGGACGAACCGGCGCTCGGACTCGCCGTGGTCCTGTGGCCAGGTGCTGCGCTCTGCGTTCAACTCGGGCCTCTGGTCTCGGGGTGGACGGATCGACGCCGACCAGACTTCCCGGCTCACCTGGGATCGATCCTAGCCACGAGCCCGGTGTGACAGCGCGCCCTCCTCGATGGGATGATGAGCATGTTGGAGGGGAGTATTCCTTCGCGACGGTTCCGTCATCACGGTGAGCGCCCACGGGTGTGAACCCGGGTCCGTCGGTCCGGTCGGGCGTCGAGCCCGCGGGCGGAAGAGACCTCCGGACGTTGTCCCGTCTCGTCGTCCGGAGGAAATCATGCACGTGACCCCACTCGCCTGGTGGCTGACCATCGGCATCACCACCGCCCTGCTGCTGTTCGACGTCGTCTTGATCGGCCGTCGTGCGCAGGAACCGAGCCGGCGCGAGGTGACCCTCGCCCTGGCCGGCTACATCGGTCTCGCGGTCGCGTTCGGGATCGGGGTCTGGCTGGTCGCGGGGCACGAGTACGGGACGCAGTTCTTCGCGGGCTGGCTGACCGAGTACTCGCTCTCGGTCGACAACCTCTTCATCTTCCTGATCATCATGGCCAAGTTCGGCGTACCGCGCGCCTACCAGCAGTCGGCCCTGCTGATCGGCATCGTGCTGGCGCTGGTGATGCGCGGCATCTTCATCGCCGTCGGCGCGGCCGCGATCAACAACTTCAGCTGGGTCTTCTACCTCTTCGGCCTGTTCCTGATCTACACCGCGGTGAAGCTGGCCCGCGAGGGCGCCGGCGACGACGACGAGTACGAGGAGAACCGGCTCATCAAGTGGGTCGAGTCGCGGTTGCCGGCGACGTCGCAGTGGCACGGCACCAAGGCGTTCGTGAAGCAGAACGGCAAACGGCTGATCACGCCGATGTTCATCGTGATCGTCGCGCTGGGCACGACCGACCTGCTCTTCGCGCTGGACTCGATCCCGGCGATCTACGGCCTCACCGACGAGCCGTACCTGGTGCTGACGGCGAACATCTTCGCTCTGATGGGCCTGCGCCAGCTCTATTTCCTCATCGGCGGCCTGCTGCAGCGGCTGGTGTTCCTGTCCTACGGCCTGGCGTTCCTGCTGGCCTTCATCGGGGTCAAGCTGGTGCTGCACGCGCTGCACGAGAACGAGCTCGGTTTCATCAACGGCGGCCACCACGTCGGCTGGGCGCCGGACATCCCGATCTGGCTGTCCTTGGTCGTCATCGTCGGCACCCTGGCCGTCACCACGGCGGCGAGCTTGTGGGCATCAGCGCGACGCGTGTGATTCAAGACTCGGG
>JBJMIP010000266.1:0-3628 GCA_045806825.1 Marmoricola sp. | reverse complement strand
CTCCTCGGGCCGCCGTGGTGGCCTGCGCTCCCACCGTGGCCCGGGTGGACGCACCCGTGACCAGCTGTACGCCGAGGCCAAGGCCAAGAACATCCGCGGCCGCTCGAAGATGAGCAAGGCCGAGCTCGAGAAGGCCGTCGGGCGCGGCTGAGCACGCGCAGAGGCGGATCGGCGCGGCTGAGCACGCGCAGAGGCGGATCGGCGCGGCTTACCGGTCGCGGCCCTTGTCCGGCTAGCGGCGGCGCGTCCCGTTGGCGCGGAACCAGGTGGCGGTGACGGACTTGCCCGGGTTTCCTGGACTGGTGGTCCAGCGGTCGGCGAGCTCGTCGACGATCGCCAGGCCGCGACCATCCAGGTCGTCGTGGTTTGCGTTGCGCTGCGAGGGCCAGCCCGGGGCGTCGTCGGCGACTCGCACGTCGATCCGGAACTCGTCCGCACGCAGGTCGACCTCGACGTGCCCGGCACCCGCGCGGACCGAGTTGGTGACCAGCTCGCTGACGACGAGGACCACGTCGTGGCTCCAGGCCGCGGGCTCCTCCGGGAATGCCGCGCCGAGCTGCTGGGTCACGAAGGTGCGCGCCTGGGCGGGTGCCTTCATGTCCGCCACGAACCGCGCCCTCACCCGCCCGGCTCCCAGCGGAAGGCGAGCACGGCGATGTCGTCGGAGGCGTCCGGGCTGCGCAGCTTGCGCAGCGCGTGCTCGACGATCTCCTCGACGGGGGAGTCGCTGACCGGGGTCATCGTGTCGGCGAGCCGCTTCATCCCGGTGTCGATGCTCTCTCCGCGCCGTTCGACCAGGCCGTCGGTGAAGCAGAACAGGGTCGATCCGGGAGTCATCGTGAACCGGGTCGACCGGTACGTCGCCGAACCAACCCCCAGCGGGAGCCCGGCCGGGACCTTGACGAACTCGCGGGCCCCTGGCGAGATCAGCAGCGGCGTCGGATGGCCGGCGTTGGCCAGGGTGATCTCGCCGGTGCGGGAGTTGCCGATGCCGACCACGGCGGTGACGAGGTGGCCGTCGGTGAGGATGTCGAACTGCCGCGAGCACTTCTCCAGCGCGACCGCGGGCGGGTCGCCGTCGAGCAGGTAGGCGCGCAACGTGAAGCGGGCATGGGCCATCACCGCGACCGCGTCGACGCCACGACCGGACACGTCGCCGACGACGAACGCAAAGTTCTCGTCGTCGCCGAGGCCGATGATGCTGTACCAGTCGCCGCCGATGTCGATGCCCTGGGTGCCGGCGGCGTACTGCGAGGCGATCGCGATCCGCGGCACCTCCGGGTTCACGTGCGGGAGGAGGGCGCGCTGCAGCCGGACGAACAATTCGCGTTGCTCGCCGAAGAGGCTGTCCACCCGCTCGTACAGGTCGGTGATGGTCGAGGTCTGCTCCTCGGCCGCCTGTCGCCGTCGGACCAGCTGGTACCCGCTGGCCGCGGCGACCAGCGTGAGCAGCAACCCGACCAGCAGGACGATCAGCGGCAGGCGCTGGCCGAGTGTCGAACCGAGGTGGCGACGCGCACTGGTGACCAGCGTGATCGCCCCGTCGCCGAGGGGAACCGTCACCGTCGCCGTGCGCCCCTTCAGCGGGAGCGTCGCCGGGTCCTGGTCGGTCGTGGACAGGCGGGCGGCCGACGCGGACCTACCGAAGTAGATGGCGTAGTGCACGTCGGCGAACGCGGTGTCGGTGTCCACCGGCGAGCGGCGGTTCGCCGGGAGCAGCCGCTCGCCCAGGACGACGTACCCGGTGCTCGGGTCGGCCATGGCGTAGGCGACCACCAGTCGCGACCCGGTGAGCACCGGCTTGGTGGTGAACGTCGACTTCGAGAACGCGGCAGTGAGGTAGGCACGCGTGCTCGCCGCCGTGGGGGACAGGACGGGCTTCGCGCCGACCGTCGCGGTGCGGGTCACCCCAGCGCCGGACCGCTTCCACAACGAGGCGGACTGGAAGATCTTCGAGGGGCCGACGTACGCAGCCATCAGCTGGTTGAAGGCGACCTGCTGGTCGCGGCCGGGCACCACGCGCTGAGCGCTGAGGGCGGTGTTGAGCGGCTGCTGCACGAGCAGAATCGCGGTGGAGAGCACAGCCGCCGCCTGCCGGGTCTGCACCTGCAGCAGCCGGTCCTCGGAGCTGGAGTCGACCCGGGCCGCCGCCCAGGTGCCGGCCACCGTCAGCAGGAGGCACCCGACGGCGATCAGGGACGCGGCCCGGCGTGGCTGGCGCCGTCGGATCCGGTCGGAGGCGTCCAGGGCGCGCTGCTCGGCGCGCCGCGGGGACTGCGGCTCGGAACCCTCGCGCTCACCCGGTGCCGGGGCGCGCATCACCGCCTGGGCGGTGGGTCTGGCCTGGGTACTCGCCACCGATCAGCCTTCCGGGCCGAAAGCCTCGGCCAGTCCGGTGACCTCCAGGACGCGGGCGACCGTCTCCGGGACCCGGACGAGCGCGACGTCGGCGCCCCGGGAGCGCGCCTGGTTGCGCAGCCGGACCAGGGCTCCCAGGCCGCTGGAGTCGATGAAGGTGACTCCGCCGAGGTCCACCTCGATCAGCGTCGCGTTCCCCGCCAAGCACTGCTGTGCCGCGTCGAGGAAGTCGCCGACGGTGGCGATGTCGACCTCACCGGCGAGAGTGATGGTGCAGCCGTCGGCGCCGCAGGTCGTGCTGGAGGTGAAGTCAGCCACAGGGTCCTCCCGAAATCGGGGGCGCATCGACTCGCTTCTGAATCCCGCCCCTGGATCGCTCAACGACCCTACGACAACGTGGTTACGACGGGGAGGGCCTGACCGTCGCGCCCCCGCGGATCGGAAAGCCGGTGACGTGGGTTCAGCGGAGGAGGGCCGGTGCCGGCACGGCCTTGCCGACCCGGCGGCCCGACATCGTCGCGACCGTGAGGCGCAGGTAGAGGTTCCGGCTGCCGTCGGCCCACGGGACCGGGTCCCAGATCTGGCGGATGTGGGCGATCTCGGCGCTGTCGAAGACCGGCTCGGTCCGACCGCGGACGAGCACGCTCCAGCCGGTGCGGGTGACCTGGTCGAAGTGGTCGACCTCGAAGGCGACCACCGCATCCTGGCCGTGGGTCGCGAGCAGCGTGAAGGGGCTGGTGCGGATGACGACCGACTCGTCCACGAGCGCGTAGTTGACCGGGATGATGTGCGGCCCGTCCGGTGCGACGATCGCGGCACGACCGACCTGCTGGTCGGCCAGCCGTGCCCGGCACTCGCCGGGACTGAGGTCGTGGAGGTCGCCCACGAGAATCACCTCTCCTTGGTTCTGGACCACCATCGTGGGCGCTGTCCCCCGGGCAGGTCAGGGTCGATGGTCCTCAGGGCCGCTGCCGGAGGGCCCCAAGGCAGGTGCGTGGCTGGTCGGCAGCAGGCTCAGCGGGTGGTGATCGGGGCGATCCAGCGCAGCACGGTGCCGGAACCGTTCTCGGACTCGACGGTGAAGGTGCCGCGGCGCTTCTTCGCGCGCGTGGACAAGTTGTCCAGGCCGCTTCGTCGCGCCACCTCGTCGAGCCCGTTCCCGTTGTCGGAGATGCACAGCTCGATCCGTTCGGTGGACGCCGCGATCGAGACCTGCGCGCTGGACGCCTGCGCGTGCCGGGCGACGTTCGTCAGGGCTTCCCGCACCACG
>JBJMIP010000265.1:0-6327 GCA_045806825.1 Marmoricola sp. | reverse complement strand
CTGCGATGCGTGCGGCCGGCGAGGGAGCGCTGTCGGCTCGGTCGCAGCGGTGAGCACCCGGTGAGCGAGGACCTGGCGACCCTGCTGGTCGCGCTGCTGATCGGCCTGGTCACCGGGGCCCTCGGACCCGCGGTGCTGCGACGGCTCCCGGAGCCCGAGCTGGATACGCCTCCGGCGGACGGCGAGGAGGAGTCCGGCAGCCGGCTCACGATCCGGCCGGTCTACGAGAAGATCACCTACGCCGCGCTCGCCGACGGTCGTGGGGTGGCGCTCTGGCTCGGTGCGGCGGCAGCGATCACCGCCGCCGTCCTCGGCCTGCGGATCGGCTGGACCGGCGACCTGGCAGTCGCGCTGGTCGCGGTGCCGACCGGGACCTGGCTCGGGTACGTCGACCTGCGCACGACCTTCCTGCCGACGGTGCTGATCTACCCGACCCTGCTCGCGGTCGCTGCCGTCGCGCTGGTGGTGGCGGCCTCGGACGACGGGTGGACCGACCTGCGTCGCGGCCTGGTGGGCTGCCTCGTCTACGGCGGGATCTTCTACCTGCTGTGGTGGGTGATCCCCGGCTACGGCTTCGGGGACGTCCGGCTCGCGTTCCTGCTCGGTGCCGTGCTGGGGTACCTCGGGTGGTACGAGCTGGTCACCGGCTTCATGCTCGCTCAGCTCCTCGGCGGGTTCGGCGGCGCGCTGCTGGCGCTGCTGAAGCTGATCGACCCGCGCCGCAACCCGTTCGGTCCCTACATGCTGATCGCCGCGCTGGTCGGTGCCGGCTTCGGGCCTTCGATCGGTTCGGCGCTCGGCTACTGAGCCGCCGACTCGGGCAGGGCCTGCGGTCTGAAAGACTGTGCCCATGCTCCGTTGGCTGACCGCGGGGGAGTCCCACGGCCCCTCACTCGCTGCGATCCTCGAAGGCCTGCCTGCCCAGGTGCAGGTGACCTCCGACGACATCGCCGACGCCTTGGCGCGCCGCCGGCTCGGCTACGGCCGCGGTGCCCGGATGAAGTTCGAGCAGGACGAGGTGACGATCACCGGCGGCGTCCGCCACGGCCTCACCCAGGGCGGTCCGATCGCGCTGCAGGTCGGCAACACCGAGTGGCCCAAGTGGGAGACCGTGATGTCGCCCGACCCGGTCGACCCGTCCCTGCTCAAGGAAACCGGCCGCAACGCCGCGCTGACCCGCCCGCGACCGGGTCACGCCGACCTGGCCGGCATGCAGAAGTACGACTTCGCCGAGGCCCGTCCGATCCTCGAGCGCGCCTCCGCGCGCGAGACCGCCGCCCGCGTCGCGCTCGGCCGGGTGGCCACGAACTTCCTGGAGCAGGTCGGCGGCATCACCGTGCTGTCCCACGTCGTCGAGCTCGGCGGCGTGCCGGCACCCGCGGGCTCGGTCCCGCAGCCAGGGGACACCTCGCGCCTGGACGAGGACCCGGTGCGCTGCCTGGACGCCGAGGCGTCGGCGGCCATGGTGGCCCGCATCGACCAGGCCCACGAGGACGGCGACACCCTCGGCGGCGTCGTCGAGGTCGTCGTGCACGGCCTCCCGCCGGGCCTCGGCTCGCACGTGCACTGGGACCGCAGGTTGGACTCGCGTCTCGCCGGTGCGCTGATGGGCATCCAGGCGATCAAGGGCGTCGAGGTCGGCGACGGCTTCGGGCTCGCGGCGACGCCCGGCTCGCTGGCGCACGACGAGATCGTGACCGAGGACGGCCTCCTGCGCCGGGTCTCAGGTCGGTCCGGCGGCACCGAGGGCGGCATGTCCACCGGTGAGGTGCTCCGGGTCCGGGCGGCGATGAAGCCGATCGCCACGGTCCCGCGCGCGCTGCGCACGGTCGACGTCGCCACCGGAGAGGCAACCGTGGCTCACCACCAGCGCTCCGACGTCTGCGCCGTCCCGGCGGCCGGCATCGTCGCCGAGGCGATGGTGGCGCTGGTGCTGGCGGACGCGGTGCTGGAGAAGTTCGGCGGTGACTCGCTCGGCGAGACCCGGCGCAACCTCGAGAGCTACCTGGGTTCGCTGAGGTTCAAGTGACCGGGCCCGGCCCCCGGGTCGTGCTGGTCGGGTCCATGGGCGCCGGGAAGACGACGGTCGGTGGCCTGGTCGCGGCCGCCCTCGGAGTTGGTTTCGCCGACACCGACCACCTGGTCGAGGCCGAGGCGGGCAAGCCCGTCGCCGAGATCTTCGTCGACGACGGCGAGGCGCACTTCCGCGCCCTCGAACGGGCGGCCGTCAGGCGTGCCCTGGAGACCCACGACGGCGTGCTGGCCCTGGGCGGCGGCGCTGTGCTGGACGAGGGCACTCGCGCCCTCCTGGCCGGTCACCAGGTCGTGTTCCTGAAGGTCGGGTTGAGCGACGCAGCATCCCGCGTCGGGCTGGGCGTCTCCCGCCCCCTGCTGCTCGGCAACGTCCGCGGCCGGATCAAGCAGCTCCTCGACGAACGCACCCCGATCTACACCGCGGTCGCCCGGCACACGGTCGCGACCGACGGCCTGAGCGCTGCGGAGGTTGCTGACCGGGTGCTCGTGCTGGTGCAGGATGGTGAGCATGCCCATGACCGGTAGCGAGACCCGGATGCACGTCGCCGGCGCGGCACCCTACGACGTGGTCGTCGGGAACGGCGTCCTCGGCGAGGTCGCCGCCATGCTCGGCGACGGGCCGGAGCGGGTGGCGGTCTGCTACCCCGAGCCGCTCACCCGCCTGGCCGACAAGGTCGTCGCGAGCCTGGAGCGGTACGCCGTGCTGCGGATCGTGCTGCCCGACGGCGAGGTCGCCAAGACGGGGGCCGTCGCGCTCGAGGCGTGGGAGCAGCTCGGCGCCGCCGGCTTCACCCGCTCCGACGCGGTCGTCACCGTCGGCGGGGGAGCGACCACCGACATGGGCGGCTTCGTCGCCGCCACCTGGCTGCGCGGCGTACCGGTGGTGCACGTGCCCACGACCCTGCTGGCCATGGTCGACGCCGCGGTGGGCGGGAAGACCGGGATGAACACCGGGGCGGGCAAGAACCTGGTCGGGTCGTTCCACGAGCCCGCCGGGGTGGTCTGCGACCTCGACGTCCTCGGCACCCTGGCCGAACCCGAGCTGATCGCCGGTCTGGGCGAGGTCGTGAAGTGCGGCTTCATCGCCGACCCCCGGATCCTCGAGCTGATCGAGAGCTGCCCGGCGGACGCGCTGGAACCGCGGTCGGCCGAGCTGCGCGAGCTCGTGGAACGCGCGATCGCGGTGAAGATCGCGGTCGTCGTCGACGACCTCAAGGAGACCGGCGGATCAGGCGGGCACCCCGGTCGCGAGGTCCTGAACTACGGGCACACGATGGCGCACGCGATCGAGAAGGCGACCGACTACCGGATCCGGCACGGCGAGGCGGTCGCCCTCGGGATGGTCTACGTCGCCGAGCTGGCTCGGCTCGAAGGCCGTACCGACGCGGCCCTGGCCGCCCGGCACGCCACCGCCCTGGCCGCTGTGGGGCTGCCGACCCGCTTCGACCAGGCGCCGTTCGAGACGTTGCTGGCCACCATGCGCGTGGACAAGAAGGCCCGCGGGTCGCACCTGCGGTTCCTGGTCCTCGACGAACTGGCGAAGCCGTCGATCCTCACCGACCCGTCCGAGGACAACCTGCGGGCGGCGTACGAGTACCTGGCCGGTGCGCGATGACCCGCGTCCTGGTGCTCAACGGACCGAACCTCGGCCGGCTCGGCCGCCGGCAGCCCGAGATCTACGGGTACACCACCCACGACGAGCTCGCCGGCCTGTGCGTCGGCTGGGGCAAGGACCTCGGCCTGGAGGTGGAGGTCCGCCAGACCAACCACGAGGGCGAGCTGCTCGACTGGCTCAACGAGGCCGCGGACGACGAGACGCCGGTCGTGCTGAACGCCGCCGCCTGGTCCCACTACTCGTACGCCGTCTACGACGCCTGCGCCCAGCTCGTCGCGCCGTTGGTCGAGGTGCACATCTCCGACCCTGAGAAGCGTCCCGAGGTGTTCCGGCACACCTCGGTCGTGACCCCGCACGCGGCGGCCGTGATCGCGGGTTACGGCATCGACGGTTACCGGATGGCGCTGGAGCACCTGGCGCGCAGCTGACGGTTCTCCTCGTGCTCGCGCTGGCCTCGCTGCCTCCGACATCAGCACGCTGCACGACTTGAACGCCTGAACGGCTAGACTCTCCCGTCGGCCAGCCCCCGCGGCGGCCGCACCACCGACATCACCCCGAGACACGACAAGGCTCCTGCGCGCATGGCAACCACGAACGACCTGAAGAACGGCATGGTTCTCAACATCGACGGGCAGCTCTGGGCCGTCACCGAGTTCCAGCACGTCAAGCCCGGCAAGGGACCGGCGTTCGTCCGGACCAAGCTGCGCAACGTCGAGTCCGGCAAGAACGTCGACAAGACGTTCAACGCCGGCACCAAGGTCGAGACGGCCAACGTCGACAAGCGCACCATGCAGTACCTCTACAACGACGGCACCTCGTTCATCTTCATGGACACCAGCACCTACGACCAGCTGGAGGTCCCGCCCGAGGTCGTCGGTGACGCCACCAACTTCATGCTCGAGAACCAGGACGCCATCGTGGCGACCAACGAGGGTCGGGTGCTGTTCGTCGAGCTGCCCGCCTCGGTCGAGCTCGTGGTCACCTTCACCGAGCCGGGCCTTGCCGGCGACAGCGCGACCGGCCGCACCAAGCCGGCCACCCTGGAGACCGGTCACGAGATCCAGGTCCCGCTGTTCATCAACCAGGGCGAGAAGATCAAGGTCGACACCCGGGACTCGTCGTACCTGGGCCGCGTGAAGGGCTGATGAGCGCACGCTCCAAAGCCCGCAAGCGCGCCCTCGACCTGATCTTCGCCGCCGAGGCGCAGGGGCTCTCCGCGGCCGCCCTGCTCGAGGCGGGCGAAGCCCCGGCCAACGAGTACACCGCCGAGCTGGTGCGCGGTGTCCAGGACAAGCGTGACGAGCTCGACTCGTTGATCTCGGCGAACGCCGAGGGCTGGTCCCTCGAGCGGATGCCGGCGGTCGACCGGAACGTGCTTCGGTTGGCCACCTACGAGATCCTGTTCGTCGAGGACGTCCCGAACGCGGTGGCGATCAGCGAGGCGCTGCACCTGGTCCGCGACCTGTCCACGGACGAGTCGCCGGCGTTCGTCAACGGCGTGCTTGCCAGCGTCGCCCGCGGCCGCTGAGCCGCGGTTCACCCGCGCTCACCAGGACTGCTGCAACCAGCAGCCGGTCAGCACACCGCTGATCGCGCTGCCGAGCGCCCGGGCTGTCAGCGGGATCGCGATCGCGGACGCCACCAGCTCGTCAGGGGCGAGGTTGGTCACGGCCCGTGGTCGCAGCGTGCTGCCGAGGCAGGCAACGGCGAGGGCGTACGCCGGGAACCACCGGACGTCGAGGTGCGCACGGTGCTGGAGCAGGAGCACCCCGAGGTCCAGGCTTCCGAAGGCTGCCCCGAGCGCGAACGCCCGGGCCGCATCCGCGCGTACCCCGCAGAGCGCCCAGGCCCGTCGGATCCGCGACGGACTCACCGACTGTCGCGGGGGCAGCGGGCGGCGAACGTCAGGAGCCCTCAGCGCGAGCACTCCCGCCACTGCGCTGACCAGCGCGCTCATCGCGATCACCAGCTGGAACGACCCGCCGAGGGCCGCGATGCCCAGCGCAGCGGTAGGGCCCAGCATGCTCGCGAGCCGGGTGCGGTTCGCCGTCCCGGTGAGCCGGGTCAGAGCCGAGAACGCCGTGGTCGGGAGTCCGCGGGCGCCGTCGTCCACGACGACGCCGGTCGCGGCCACCGCAGCCGCGCCGAGAAGCACGAGGCTCCGGGCCGCCGCCGAGACGAGCGATCCGAAACCGAGGATCGCCCGCCGGCCCGGCGTCCGGTCGGCCAGGTAGCCGCCGGCGAACCGCGCGAGGGCGCCCGTCAGCGTGGCCGCACCGGCGAGAGCGCCGTAGGTCGCCGGCCCGAAGCCCCGCTCCAGGCCCAGGTACGCCGGCAGCACGGCAGCCACCATCGCAGCCGAGGTAGAGCTCAGCAGGCCGTAGCTGCGGAACGGGGAGGGAGAGCTCACCTCTACCTGAGGGCGCAGCGCCCGGACCATTACGGCGCAACCCGTCACTACCTCGTCACCTGGCAGGCTGGCCGCGCTTGCCGTGGCCTGCTTGGCTGTCGTCATGAGCGATGCGGTCGAGTGCGATGTCGTGGTGATCGGTCTGGGTCCGGGCGGCGAGCACGCTGCGCTGCTGCTGGCCGGCAAGGGCGTCGACGTGGTGGCGATCGACGAGCGCCTGGTCGGTGGGGAGTGCCCCTACTTCGGGTGCGTGCCGTCCAAGATGATG
>JBJMIP010000264.1:0-7591 GCA_045806825.1 Marmoricola sp. | reverse complement strand
ATCCGCTCGACGAACGTCGAGAGGTGCTGGGTGACCAGCAGGGTGGTCGGCACCAGCACGGCCACCTGCTTGCCGTCCAGCACCGCCTAGAACGCCGCCCGCACCGCGATCTCGGTCTTGCCGTAGCCGACGTCGCCGCAGACCAGCCGGTCCATCGGCACCGTCCGGCGCATGTCCGCCTTGACCTCCTCGACCGTGGTCAGCTGGTCGGGGGTCTCGTGGAACGGGAAGGCGTCCTCGAGCTCGCGCTGCCAGGGCGTGTCCGCGCCGAAGGCGTAGCCCTTGGTCGCCTGCCGGGCGGCGTACAGCTTGATCAGCTCGGCGGCGATCTGGCGGACCGCCTTCTTGGCCCGACCCTTCCGCTTGGCCCAGTCGGACCCGCCGAGCCGGTCGAGCGCCGGCTGCTCCCCGCCGACGTACCGGGTGACCTGGTCGAGGGTGTCGGCCGGCACGAAGAGCTTGTCGGCGGGCTGGCCGCGCTTGCTGGAGCCGTACTCGAGCACCAGGTACTCGCGCATCGCGCCGTGCACCTCGCGCTGCCTCATCTCCAGGAAGCGGCCGACGCCGTGCTGCTCGTGCACCACGTAGTCGCCGGGCTTGAGCTCGAGCGGGTCGATCTGCTTCTTGCGCCGGGTCGGCATCGCGCGCATGTCCCGGGTCGAGGCCTTCTGGCCCGACAGGTCCTCACCGGTCAGCACCACCAAGCCCGCACCCTCGACGACCAGGCCGTGGGTCAGGCAGCCCTGGGTGACCAGCACGACGCCGTCCGCACTGGTCGAGCCTGTCGACACCCCGTCGACGAGCCGCGCTGCGACGTCGTGCTCGGCGAGCACCTCCACCGTGCGCTGCGCCGGGCCGTGGCCCTGCTGAACGACGACCACCCGGCGCCCGGCTGCCACGTGCGCGGCAATGTCGGCGACCGCGGCCTCGATGTCGCCGCGGTACGGCTCGACCGGAGCGGCACCGACGACCACCGTGTCGACGTCCTCGTCGAGGCCGAACGGGCTCAGCCCCCACCAGGCCTTGCCCTGCCCGACAGCGACCTCGCGGACGTCGCCGAGCGAGCGCAGCGACGCCGCACCGAGGTCGATGGGGGCCTGGCCGCCGGCAGCCGCGGCCGCCCAGCTGGCCCCGAGGAACTCCTCGCTGGTCGCGACCAGGTCGTGGGCGCGGGTGCGGACCCGCTCGGGGTCCAGCACCAGCACGCTCGTGGCCTTCGGGAGCAGGTCGATCAGCAGCTCCATCTCGTCGACGAGCGCCGGGGTCAGGGACTCCATCCCCTCCACCGCGATGCCCTCGGCGAGCTTGTCGGTGAGCTCGCGCAGCTCGGGGTGGGCCCGGCCGAGCTCGGCCGCGCGCTCGCGGACCGCGTCGGTCAGCAGCAGCTCGCGGCACGGGGGTGCCCAGAGACGGTCCAGCTTGTCGATGGTGCGCTGGTCGGCGACCGCGAAGCTGCGGATCTCGTCGACCTCGTCGCCGAAGAACTCCACCCGGACCGGGTGCTCCTCGGTCGGCGGGAAGACGTCGACGATGCCGCCGCGCACGGCGAACTCGCCGCGCTTCTCGACCAGGTCCACCCGCGAGTACGCCGCGCCGACGAGATTGGCGACCACGGCGTCGAGGTCGACCTCCTGGCCGGGCACGAGCTCGACGGGGACCAGGTCGGCCAGCCCCTTGACCTGCGGCTGCAGCACCGAGCGGACCGGGGCGACGATCACCTGGACGGGCCCGTTGGCCGCGTCCGAGCCGGGGTGCACCAGCCGGCGCAGGATCGCCAGGCGGCGGCCGACGGTGTCGCTGCGCGGGCTGAGCCGCTCGTGCGGCAACGTCTCCCACGCCGGGTAGTGCACCAGCGACTCGGCCGGCACCAGGTCGGCGAGCTCGACGACCAGGTCCTCGGCCTCACGCACGGTCGCGGTGACCACCAGCACCGTGCGACCGGTCCGGGCGAGCCCGGCGATCGCGAACGGGCGGAGCGAGGCCGGCCCGGTGAGATCCAGCGAGGCGGCGTCGAGGTCACCCGCCCGCGCCAGCGCAGCGGCGAGGACGGGATCGGTCAGAACGGCATCGGCGAGGCCGGCGAGACGCACGGAGAACTCCTGGGGGAACGCAGATCTGCCCCCAATCAGTGCGAGAGGGGGTTACCCGAGAAGCCTAGCCCGGGCTACCGACGCTCAGGCGGCCGCACGGGTGGCGTAGGTGTTCGCCGCGTTCAGCACGGCGAGCACGTAGGAGCGGTCGTGGTTGTAGGAGTGGATCGCCCCGTTCCATCCCGACGCCGTCGACAGGTCGTGGGAGTCCGCGCACAGGTAGCGGCCGGTGGCCAGCGCGGCGTCGTCGAGGTCCAGCGGGTCCTGCACGCCGTCACCGTCCCCGTCCGCGGCCCAGCGCTCCCAGGTCGAGGCGATGAACTGCATCGGCCCGACTGCGTGCTCCCAGACCGGGTCGCCGTGCCAGGCCGCCGAGGTCGGGGTCGAGCGGATCGCCGCGAAGCCCTGGCCGTTCAGCGCAGGCCCGAGGATCGGTGTCGAGGAGCGGCCGTCGGCCAGCAGCGTGCGCCCGCCGATGGTGCCGTGCTGCGACTCGACCCAGCCGATCCCGGCCAGGGTGTTCCACGCCAGGTGGCAGCGCGGCTGCTCGTGGCGCAGCCGCAGCTCGACGCTCCCGTACGCCGCCACGGCGGTCGCGGGGATGCCGGCCTTCGCGCCGATCCGGGCAGCCCAGGTCGGGCTCACGGCGTACGGCACCCTGTTCGCCGAGCGGCTGGTGCCGTTCGGACGGGTGAGCGGCGCGGCGCCGGTCGCGGCCGGCTGGGGTGCGGCCTCGTAGGTGATGCCGAGGGTGTGCACGGAGCTGCCACCACCGCGCACGACCAGCAGGACGACGAACAGCAGTGCAGCCAGAACCGCACCGAGGATCGCGAAGCCGAGACGAGGGTGTTCCTCGATCACCCGAACCGGCCGTTGACGTAGTCGTCGGTGCGCGGGTCCTGCGGGCGCTCGAACATTGCCCGGGTGTCACCGTGCTCCACGATCACGCCAGGAGTTCCTTGCGAGGCGAGGAAGAAAGCGCACTTGTCGGAGACGCGTGCGGCTTGCTGCATGTTGTGCGTCACGATCACGATGGTGACCTCCCGCGCCAACTCAATCATGGTCTCCTCGATCACGCGAGTCGAGGTCGGGTCGAGGGCCGAGCAGGGCTCGTCCATCAGCAGGACCCGGGGCTGGACCGCGAGCGAGCGCGCGATGCAGAGGCGCTGCTGCTGGCCGCCGGACAGGCCGCCGCCGGGGGCGTCCAGGCGGTCCTTGACCTCGTTCCACAGGCCGGCCTTGGTCAGGCAGGACTCGACGAGGGACTCGCGGGTGTCGCGGTCGGCCTTGGTGCCGGTGAGCGCGAGGCCCGCGAGCACGTTCTCGGCGATCGACATCGCCGGGAACGGGTTCGGCTTCTGGAAGACCATGCCGATCGCCCGACGGGCGTCGGTCAGCTTCTTCTCGCGGCTGTAGACGTTGTCGCCGTCGAGCAGCACCTCGCCGGAGAGCTGTGCGGAGGGCACCAGCTCGTGCATCCGGTTGAGGATGCGCAGGAAGGTCGACTTGCCGCAGCCCGAGGGGCCGATGAGCGCGGTGATCCGCCCGGCCGGCATCGCCAGCGAGACGCGGTCGAGCACCAGGCGGTCCCCGAACCAGGCGGAGATGTTGCGCGCCTCGAGGTGCGCCAGGACCGGCGCCGGCCCTTCGGGCACGAACGGGTCGCGGACGTCCTGCAGCCGCGGCAGCAGGGAGGTGGGGTGCTCGTCGATAGTCATCGAGAGCCAATCTCGGGGTCGCCCGCGTCCGGGCGGGATACCTGGGGTGAACGGGAGGTAAACACCCCCGGCCGAGCGTGAACCGGGCCCCGTCGCGGGCCCAGAGGTCTAGCCCGATACGGCCTTGGTGGCCTCGTACTCGGCGATGCTCCGCAGGATGCAGAACTCGTTGCCCTCCGGGTCGGCCAGGGTGACCCAGCCGACGCCCGGGCCGTAGTGGTCGCTGTGGTCCTCGACCAGGGTCGCGCCGATGGACAGCGCCCAGGCGACCTCCTCGGCGCGATTGCGCTCACGGGGACGGACGTCGAAGTGCACCCGGTTCTTGACCGCCTTGGTGTCCGGGTTCGCCAGGAACAGGATCTGGTGGGTTCCGTCGGGACTCTGGATCAGGCACTCGGGGTGCTCGGGCAGGTTCGGGTCGTCGGGCAGGTCCTCGTAGCCGAGGAGCTGCTTCCACCACTCCGAGAGGTTGTAGGCGTGCTGGGCATCCACCGTGGTGTGCGAGACGAAACAGGTCATGCCCCGTGTCTACCGGCGAGCGACTGATTGTGCACGCGAAAAAACGGCGAGCCGTCAGATCGCCCAGGGGCCTTCCGGTGCCTGCACCCGGGCCTCGTCGGCCTCCTGGTCGGTGAGCATCTCCTGGCTCTGGCGCTCGGCCTCGACCCGGCGGAGGTAGTGGTCGACCTCCTCGTCGATACGCGCCTGGTCCCAGCCGAGCACCCCGGCCATCAGCTCGGCGACCTGCGGTGCGCAGAGCACGCCCCGGTCGAAGGTCTCGATGGAGATGCGGGTGCGCCGGCAGAGCACGTCGTCGAGGTGGCGGGCGCCCTCGTGGGTGACGGCGTAGACGACCTCGGCACCGAGGTAGTCCTCGGCGTGGATCAGCGGCTCGGCCAGCGCCGGGTCGTCCTCCATCAGGTCGATCAGGTCGTCGACCATGCCGCCGTAGCGGCCGAGCAGGTGGTCGATCCGGGCCAGCTCCAGACCGGAGCTGCGGGCGATCGTCGAGCGTTGGTTGGTCCGGGTCTCGAAGCCGTGCGCCCCGAGCAGCGGGACCCGCTCGGTGATGCTCGGACGGACCTCGCCACCCAGCGAGCGAGCCGCGACGTCGACCGCGTCCTTGGCCATCACCCGGTACGTCGTCAGCTTGCCGCCGGCGATCAGCACCAGGCCCGGGACCGGCGCGACGACGGTGTGCTCCCGGGAGATCTTCGAGGTCGCGTCGCTCTCGCCGGTGAGCAGCGGTCGCAGCCCGGCGTACACGCCCTCGACGTCCTCGCGGTCCAGCGGATCCCTCAGCAGCGTGTTCACGTGCCCGAGGATGTAGTCGATGTCGGCCCGCGACGCAGCCGGGTGCGCGAGGTCGAGGTTCCAGGCGGTGTCGGTGGTGCCGATGATCCAGTGCCGTCCCCACGGGATCACGAACAGCACCGACTTCTCGGTCTTGGTGATGAAGCCGGCCTCGGATCGGATCCGGTCGCGCGGGACCACGATGTGCACGCCCTTGCTGGCCTGGACGTGCATCGCCCCGCGCCCGCCGACGAGCTCCTGGATCTCGTCGGTCCAGACGCCGGCGGCGTTGATGACCACCTTCGCGCGGACCTCGTACGACGTGTCGTTCTCCAGGTCGCGGATGGTCGCTCCGCAGACCTTCGGAGTTCCCGAGCCTGTCGCCGGGCCCTCGCGCAGGAAGCCGGTCACCTTGGTGCGCGAGGCGACGTAGGCCCCGTACGCCGCCGCGGTGCGGGCGATGTTCATGACCAGCCGGGCGTCGTCGACCTGGCAGTCGTAGTAGCGGATCGCGCCGGTCAGCTCGTCGGTGCGCAGGTCCGGGGCGATCCGGGCGACCTGGCGGCGGAACAGGTGCCGGTGCTTGGGCAGGCCCATCTCGTACTTGCCGGCCATCGCCATCGCGTCGTACAAGGCCAGTCCGGCACCGACGTACGGGCGTTCCCGGGTCTTGTGCAGCGGGTAGAGGAACGGCACCGGACGGACCAGGTGCGGCGCGATCCGGGTGAGCAGCAGGCCGCGTTCGGCCAGCGCCTCGCGGACCAGACCGAAGTCGAACATCTCCAGGTACCGCAGGCCGCCGTGCACCAGCTTGCTCGAGCGGCTGCTGGTCCCGCTGGCGAAGTCGCGCTGCTCGACCAGCGCGGTCGAGAGGCCGCGGCTGACCGCGTCCAGGGCGATGCCCGCTCCGACCACACCCGAGCCGACCACGAGCACGTCGACCTCGTGGGTCGACATCCCCGCCAGGGCAGCGGCGCGGGAGCCGGGTCCGAGGTCTGCGGTCAGCGCCATGGGGACGAGTCTTCCAGACCCCGGACCCGGGTACTCAGCAGCCGCAGCCGCAACCACAGGTGTCCATGCCAACCTCCCTTCCCAAGATATAGACAGATGTCGATGTCTAGGTTGCGACCAGACATCGACTCCTGTCAATATTGATACATGTCGAAGTCCTTGACCCTCACGCCGGTGGAGACCGTCGCCTGCTGCTCACCCCTGGTGTCAGCACCGCTCTCCGAGGAATCTGCAGAACGGATCGCTCCCCTGCTGAAGGCGATCGCCGACCCGGTCAGGCTGCGGTTGCTCTCCCTGGTCGCTGCGCACGAGGGCGCCGAGGCCTGCGTGTGCGACCTGAACGACGCCTTCGACCTGTCGCAGCCGACGATCAGCCACCACCTCAAGGTGCTGCACGAGTCCGGGCTGCTCGACCGGACCAAGCGTGGGGTGTGGGTCTACTACCGGGTCCAGCGCGAGGCACTCGCCGACCTGGCGGCACTGATCGGCGGAGGCCTGTGATCCGACGCCTGGTGGCCGAGCTCGTCGGGACGGCGTTCCTGGTCGCTGCGGTGATCGGCTCGGGCATCGCCGCGTCCCGGCTCTCCCCCGGCGACACCGGGCTCCAGCTGCTGGAGAACAGCCTGGCCACGGGAGCGGTGCTGGTCGCACTGATCCTCACCCTGCAGCCGGTCTCGGCCGCGTTCAACCCGGTGGTCAGCGCCGTCGAGGCCGCGCTCGGGCTGATCCGCTGGTCCGAGGCGGCGGCACTGGCGCTCGCCCAGCTCGCCGGCGGCACCCTCGGTGCCGTGCTGGCCAACCTGATGTTCGACCTGGACGCCGTCAGCTGGTCGACCCACGAACGCAGCGCCGGCCATCTCTGGCTCGCCGAGGTGGTCGCCACGCTCGGCCTGGTGCTGGTCGTCTTCGGCGGCATCCGCTCCGGGCGGGCCGAGTCGCTCGCGTTCGCGGTCGGCGGCTACATCGCCGCCGCGTACTGGTTCACGTCCTCGACCAGCTTCGCCAACCCGGCCGTCACCGTCGCCCGGATGTTCTCGAACACCTTTGCCGGCATCGAGCCGTCCTCGGTGCCGATGTTCGTCGGGATGCAGGTGCTCGGCGGAGCGATCGCACTGGTACTGGTCCGCTACCTCTTCGTCCCCCAGGAGTCCTGATGTCCCACGCCACCGTGCTGTTCGTCTGCGTGCACAACGCCGGCCGGTCGCAGATGGCCGCCGGGTTCTTGCAGCACCTCGCCGGCGACCGGGTCGAGGTCCTCTCCGCCGGATCCGCACCGGCAGACGCGATCAACCCGACCGCGATCGAAGCCATGGCCGAGGTCGGGATCGACATCGCCGGCGAGCAGCCGAAGGTGCTCACTCCTGAGTCTGTGCGGGCCTCGGACGTGGTGATCACGATGGGCTGCGGCGACGCCTGCCCGTTCTACCCCGGGAAGCGGTACGAGGACTGGAAGCTCGACGACCCTGCCGGGCAGGGCCT
>JBJMIP010000263.1:0-5884 GCA_045806825.1 Marmoricola sp. | reverse complement strand
CAGTGCGGACCCGGGCAGCGCGCCCAGTGCGCCGCCGGCCAGGTGCGCCGCCCAGATGGAGGTGAACACCGAGCCGACGACCGCCACCCCGAGGGTTCCGCCGAGCTCGCGCGTTGCGTCGTTGACAGCCGACCCGACGCCGGCGCGAGCAGCGGGGAGCACCTGGAGGATCGACTCGGTCGCCGTCGTGCTGACCAGGCCGAGGCCGGTGCCCATCAGGACCATCTGCGGCACGATCACCGACACGTAGGGGGCATCGGCACCGATCGAGGAGATCCAGAGGAACGAGGCACCCAGCAGTGTGAGACCAGCCGCGACGATCGCCTTGCTGCCGATGCGCGGCGCGAGCTGACCGGCGAGCACCGAGGCCAGCGCGATGGTGGTGGCCACCGGCAGGATCGCGGCCCCCGCTGCGAGCGCCGAGTAGTCGCGCACGAATTGGAAGAACTGCGTGATCACGAAGATGAAGCCGAACAGCGAGAAGAACGCGATCGTCACGGCCCCCGAGGCGGCACTGAAGCGCGGGTCGTTGAACAGCCGGACGTCGAGCATCGGGTGCTCCACGGCGCGTTCGACGCGGACGAACAGCGCCACCAGGGCCGCAGCCGCCGCGAACCCGACCAACGTCGGCACGCTGGCCCAGCCACGCCCGGGAGCCTCGATGATCGTGTAGGTCAGCAGGCCGAGCCCGGCGATCGAGATCAGCAGTCCGGCGCGATCGATCGGCGGGACGCCGGGGTCGCGGGACTCGGGAACGAACGCGAGCGTCATCACGATCGCGATCACCGCGACCGGGACCAGCGCCCAGAACACGCTCGGCCAGGCGAAGTGGCCCAGCAGCCAGCCGCCGCTGACCGGACCGAGCGCGACCCCCATGCCGACAGCGGCGCCCCAGGCCCCCAGCGCGCCGGCGCGCTCCTTGCGGTCGGGGAACGCATTCGCGATCACCGAGAGCGTGGTCGGGAAGATCATCGCGGCGAAGGTGCCCATCACGAACCGCAGCCCGATCAGTGCTCCGCTGCTGGTGACGAGGGCGGCGACGCCGCTGCTGATCGCGAACCCGCCGAGGCCCACGAGCAGAGCCGGACGCCGTCCGAACTTGTCCGAGAGGCTGCCCATCGCGAGCACGAGGGCGGCGAAGGCCAGGTTGTAGCCGTCGACGATCCAGAGCAGCGAGCTGGTGCGCGCGTGCAGCGAGGTCGCGAGGTGGGGCAGCGCGACGTTGACGATCGTGGTGTCGAGGTTGATGGTCAGGGCCGCGAGGCAGACCGTGATCAGCACCATCGACTTGTTCGGCGTACGAGTCATCTCATGCTCCTGGAGGTTAATGTGGGCGGTGCCCACATAGAGGATGCACCACCGTGTTGACGATGTCAACATTGGGGTCGCGCTCGGCTATCCTCGGGGCGTGACGACCACGTACCACCACGGAAACCTGCGCGAGGCGCTGGTCGAGGCTGCGCTGGGAGCGGTCCGTGAGCAGGGGCCAGACGGCCTCGCGGTGCGCGAGCTCGCGCGCCGGGTCGGGGTCTCGCACAACGCGGCCTACCGGCACTTCGCCGACCGCGACGCCCTCGTCGCCGAGGTCGCCGAACGTGGACTGGCCGCCCTGACCGAGGCAGGGCGCGTCCGCCTGGCACCCGTGCACAACGACGACCCGGTGCTGCTCGCACGGCTGCGGCTCTTCGAGCTCGGACGCAGCTACGTCGGGTTCGCGCTCGCCGAGCCCGGGTTGTTCCGGGTGGTGTTCAGCGCCTACCCGCAGATCGAGTCCTCACCGAGCCGGTCCGACCCGAACGGCGACGACGACCCGCTCGCGCAGCTGAACGAGACCCTCGACGGGCTCGTCGAGGTCGGCTACCTGGCGTCGTCCGAGCGACCGGGCGCCGAGATCACCTGCTGGTCGGCCGTCCACGGGTTCTCGGTGCTCAACCTCGAGGGCCCCTTGCGGGCGCTCCCGCCCGAGGTCCGCGACGCGGCGCTGGACCAGATGCTGATCGCGCTCGACCGCGGCTACGGCGCCACGACCGGGAACAGCACGCCGCTCTTCGACTAGGACGCGTAACCGAGCAGCCGTGCAGCCAGGTCCGTGAGCACCTCGGTCGCGCCGCCGCCGATCGGCAGGATCCTGCTGTCCCGGTAGTGCCGCTCGACCTCGGTTCCGTGCATGTAGCCGGTGCCGCCGTGCAGCTGCACCGCCGAGTCCACGACGCTCTCGCAGGCCTCGACCGCGGTCTGCTTGGCCAGGCAGGCCTCGGCGATCACGTTCTCACCGGCGATGTGTCGCGCGATCACCTCGTGGGTGTAGCTGCGCGAGATCTCGACCAGGCGCCGCATCTCGACCAGCTTGTGCCGCACGACCTGGTTGGCGATCAGCGGCTTGCCGAAGGTCTCCCGCTCCCGGCAGTACTGCGCGGTGAGCTCGAGGGCGCGCGAGGCGATCCCGTACCCGTGCACGGCCAGACCGATCCGCTCCACGACGAACTGCTCGGCGATGTAGTAGAAGCCCTGGTTCTCCTCGCCGACGAGGTTCGCCACCGGGACCCGCACGTCGACGTACGAGAGCTCAGCGGTGTCGGAGCAGTGCCAGCCCATCTTCTTCAGGGACCGGTCGACGGTGAGACCGGGCGTGCCCTTGTCGACCACGATCAGCGAGATGCCCGCGTGCCCGGGGCCGCCGGTGCGGACCGCGGTGGTCACGAAGTCCGCGCGGACACCGGAGGTGATGAAGGTCTTCGCGCCGTTGACGACGTAGTGGTCGCCGTCGCGGACCGCGGTGGTGGTGATGCCGGCGACGTCGGAGCCGCCGTTGGGCTCGGTCACCCCCAGCGAGCCGATCAGGTCCCCGGCCAGGGTCGGGCGCACGTAGCGGTCGATCAGCTCGGCACTTCCGTTGGCCACGATGTGCGGGAGCGCGATGCCGTGGGTGAACAGGCCCGCCATCAGGCCGGACGAGGCACCGGCGGCGAAGAAGGCCTCCTGCATCGCGGTGGCGTCGGCGAGGTCGCCGCCGTCACCGCCGGCCTCCTCGGGGAAGCCGAGCGCGAGCAAGCCGCCCTTGGCAGCGGCCTGGTGCAGGGCCCGCGGGATCTCGCACGCGTCCTCCCAGTCCTGCAGGTGCGGGGCGATCTCGCGCTCCACGAAGGTCCGGGTGCTCGCCTGCAGGGCGAGCCGTTCCTCGCTGTAAAAACTCACAAGAGCTCCTCGGGGATGTGCACGTGCCGGGACCGCAGCCACTCGCCGACGGCCTTGGCCTGGGGGTCGAAACGGGTGCTGGCGGCGACACCGTCGCCGAGCAGCCCGCGGATGAGAACGTTGACGCCGCCGAGGTTCGGCAGCGGGTAGACCTCGACGGGCAGGTCCGCCGCCTCGGGCAGCAGCTGGCGGATCGCGTCGGGCGTGACCAGCCGGAGCAACCAGCCGACTCGCTGGTCGCGCAGCGCCGAGCTCTCGCCGCCGACCCAGAGCCCGACGTTGGCGTCCCCGCCCTTGTCGCCGGAGCGAGCGTGCACGAAGGTGCCGAGCGGCAGGTTCGTCGTGGGTGCGGACTCGAGGTCTCGGCTGCGCTCGACCAGCGGTAGGACCGACTCGACCACCGCTGGTCGAGCGGAGCCGAGACCTTCTCGCTGGGGGATCTCGATCGTGGTGCCGTCCCACAGGTGCACGGTCTCGGTCACCTCCGCCCGGGAGACGTACGCCGGCCGGTAGATCCCGTACGGCGAACCGCGTCCGGGAGGGGCGGTCAGCGTGAAGCCGGGGTAGGAGGCGAGCGCCAGCTCGACGGCGGCCGCCGTGAAGTTCTTGCCGACGACATCGGCCGAGGGGTCCTTGACCACGACCCGCAGCAGGCAGGACGCGCCTTCCTCGGTGTCCGCGTCGGGCCCGGGCAGCGCACCGCGTGACCAGCTGACCGACTGCGGGGGCTGAACGGCGAGACGTGCGTCCAGCTGCGTCCGGATCCAGGCCTCCTTGGCCTCGATGTCCAGGCCGGTGAGCACGAACTCCATCTGGTTGCGCATGCCGCCGAGCTCGTTGACGCAGACCTTGAGCTGCTCGGGCGGCTCGGTGCCTTTCACCCCGCTGACCCGGACCCGGTCCTCGCCGTCGGCGTCCAGGCGGATCGAGGACAGGTCGGTGGTCACGTCCGGACCCAGGTAGAGCGTGGACTGGATCTCGTAGACGAGCTGTGCGGTGATCGTGTCCACCGAGACCAACCCTCCGGTGCCGGCCGGCTTGGTGACCACGAACGACCCGTCAGCCTCGACCTCGGCGAGGGGGAAGCCCAACGGCGTGGCGTCGCGCGCCAGCTCCAGGAAGCCGGAGAAGTTGCCACCGCAGGCCTGCGTACCGCACTCGATGATGTGGCCGGCAACCACGGCGCCGGCCAGCTCGTCGTACGAGGTCGGGGTCCAGCCGTGGTGCGCGATGGCCGGCCCGACCACCACCGAGGCGTCGGTGACGCGGCCGGTGACGACGATGTCGGCGCCCTCGGTCAGCGCCCGGGCGATGCCGAACGCGCCGAGGTAGGCGTTCGCGGTGAGGGCTCCGGTGAATCCGAGCTCAGCGGCGCGTGGCGCCAGGTTGTCACCGTCGATCCAGGCGATCTTCGGACTCAGGCCGAGCCCGGAGGCCACCTCCTCGAGCTTCGCCGCCAGCCCCGCCGGGTTGAGACCGCCGGCGTTGGCGACGATCTTGACGCCCTGCTCCAACGACAGCGCGAGGCTGTCGGCGACCTGTGCGACGAAGGTGCGCGCGTAGCCGAGCGAGGGGTCGCGGAGCTGGTCCTTGCCGAGGATCAGCATGGTCAGCTCGGCGAGGTAGTCGCCGGTCAGGTAGTCCAGGTCGCCGGTCTCGAGCATCTCCCGCATCGCGGTGAGCCGGTCGCCGTAGAAGCCCGAGCAGTTGCCGATCCTGACCGGTTTCGAGGCTCCCTGCGCTCGCACCTCAGCCACCGGCCGGCGCCCGTCCCTCACCGGACGGCCCGGCGAACGCCTGGGCGATGTCCAGCCACGCGTTCGCGTCGTCGCCGACCGCGACCAGGTCGAGGTCGGCGCGGTTCCGTCGCTGGGTCACCAGGAGGCAGAAGTCGTACGCCGACCCGGTGACGCTCTGGGCTGCGTCCTCGGGGCCCCACGACCACGTCTCACCGGACGGCGAGACCAGGTCGATGCGGAACTCCTCGGTCGGCGGCTCGAGGCCACGGTTCACGTAGGCGTAGTTGCGGGTACGCACGCCGAGGTGCGCGACGTGCTTGAGCCGGTCGGTCGGCTCCAGGCTGACCCCGAGCGCGTCGGCGACGTCGAGCGCGTGCGCCCAGGTCTCCATGAAGCGCGCGGTGCCCATCGACGCGGGGCTCATCGGCGGCCCGTACCACGGCAGCTTCTGCCCCTCGGGGTACTCGCGCAGCATCCTCACCAGCCCGGGGCGCCCGGCCTGCCAGCGGGCGAGGATGTCGGCAGCACTGGCCTCGGCTCCCGCGAACGCCTCGGCGTCGACGAAGCCGTTCGGGTCGTCGAAGGCCTTGAGCACCAGGGCGTCCCAGGCCTCCTTGTCGGTCCCGGCCGCGATCGCGCACTCGTCGGTCCAGGCGAGGTGCACGATCGTGGTCGCGATGTCCCAGCCGGCCGCCGGGGTGGCCTTGCGCCACCCGGCCTCGTCGAGGTCGACGACGAGCGCCTCCAGCGCGTCGCCCTCGGCGCTCAGGTCGGCGAGCACCTGCTCCAGCACTGCGTTCACGACGTCTCCTTCACGAGCCCTGCTTGGTACGGCGCGGAAGCTCGTCCTCGAGGACCTCGGCCCAGCGGTCGAGGATCCGGGCCCGGCGGGCCTGGTCGTTGTTGCTGATCGTGTTGGCGAGCCCGAGCCCGCGGATCAGGTCGAGGGT
>JBJMIP010000262.1:0-4621 GCA_045806825.1 Marmoricola sp. | reverse complement strand
GGCCGACCCGTCGCTCGGACAGACCGTCGCGCAGCGCGAGACCCTGCTGAACTCGGGCGGCCTGACCATCAAGACGAGCGTCGACCTGCGGTTCCAGCGCGCAGCCGACAAGTCGACCGCGGCGCACGTGAAGGCGACCGACAAGGCGATCGGCGCGCTGGCGATGGTCGAGCCGGGCACCGGCAACGTCCGCGCGATCAGCCAGTCGCGCCCGATGGGCCGCAACAGCAAGAAGGGCCAGACCTTCCTCAACTACGTCGTGGACAGCAAGTACGGCGACTCGAACGGCTTCCAGGCCGGATCGACCTTCAAGCTGTTCGTGCTGGCGACCGCGATCGAGCAGGGCCTGCCGACCTCGACGAGCTTCAACTCCCCGCAGCGGCTGAGCATCCCCAACAACGAGTTCGAGGACTGCGACGGGCCGTACCCGAGCTACCAGTCCTGGACGGTGAACAACTCCACCGGCCACGGCTACTTCAACATGTACCGCGGCATGCAGAACTCGGTGAACACCTACTTCGCGCAGCTCGAGAAGAAGACCGGGTTGTGCAAGCCGTACGCGCTGGCGCGGGCGATGGGCGTCAGCCTGACCGACCCGACCCGCGAGCGGGTGCCGTCGTTCACGCTCGGAGTCGCCGACGTCAGCCCGCTGGAGATGGCCGGTGCCTACGCGACCGTCGCCGCTCGCGGCCTGCACTGCGACGCGCGCCCGGTGCTGCGCATCCTCAACGCTGCCGGCAAGACCTTCAAGGCCTACCCGAAGGCCTGCAAGCAGGTCATGAAGCAGAGCACCGCCGACACCGTCAACGACATCCTGCGTGGCGTCATGCAACGCGGCGGCTTCGGTGCCGCTCTCGCCCTGGACAAGCCGTCGGCCGGCAAGACCGGTACGACGTCGTTCAACAAGGCGGTCTGGTTCGACGGCTACACGCCGGCCCTCGCCACCGCCTCGATGGTCGCCGGAGCCAACCAGCAGGGTCAGCCGATCTCGCTGAACGGCCAGACCATCGGCGGAGCGTTCGTGAACTCCGCGCACGGTTCGACGACGGCCGGCCCGATCTGGCGCGACGCCATGCGCGAGATCGAGAAGTACCTGCCGAACGAGGACTTCGTGAAGCCGGTCCGGACCTACACCCGCCAGCCGGGCACGCAGGTGCCCTCGGTGATCGGCATGACGGTCAAGGACGCCAGCGCCACGCTCACCGCGGCCGGGTTCACCGTGAGCATCGCCGGAGCGACGTACTCCGACATCCCGAAGGGCCTGGTCGCCCTGACCAGTCCGGGCGGGGGATCTTCGATCCCGGCGGGCAGCTCGGTGACGATCTACGTCTCGGCCGGGCCGAAGCCTGGCGGCGGCGCTACCACCGGAGGCGGACAGCAGGGGCCGGGCTCACCCGGCACCTCGCCGACCGGCAAACCCGGGCACGGGCACGGGCACGGGTAGACGCGTCACCCGAGCTGGCTACGCACCTCCGCGGCAACGACACCGCCATCGGCACGACCCTTGATCTTGGGGGTCAGGACGCCCATCACCGAGCCCATCGCGCGCATGCCCTGCTCGGCGGCACCGGTCTCGGCGATCGCGTCGGCGACCAGGGCGCGGATCTCGTCGGCCGAGAGCTGCTCCGGCAGGTAGCCGGCGATCACGGCGGCCTCGGCGCGCTCCTTGTCGGCCTGGGCCGTGCGCCCGGCGTCGTCGAACGCCTCCGCGGCCTCGCGCCGCTTCTTGCCCTCGCTGCTGAGCACCCCGAGCACGTCCTCGTCGGTCAGCTCGCGGGCCTCCTTGCCGGCGACCTCGGCGTTGGTGATGGCGGTCAGCACCATCCGCAGGGTCGACGAGCTCACCTCGTCGCGTGCCTTGATCGCGGTCGTGAGGTCTGCCCGGAGTCGGTCCTTCAGTGCGCTCATGAACGCCATTGTGGCAGCCTTGTCAGGTGGCCCCCTCCCCGGTTTTCACCTCGACGCCTGCGAAGGTCCTGGGCGTCGGCGCGCTGGCCGGAGCAGCCTGCCTCGCGTACGCCGCGGGCTACGAGGTGCGCAACTTCACGGTGCGCCGGGTCGAGGTGCCCTGCCTGCCGGCCGGTGCGGCGCCGATCAAGGTCCTGCACGTCAGCGACCTGCACGTCACCCCGAGCCAGACCGACAAGCTGCGCTGGATCTCCACCCTGGCCGACCTCGAGCCGGACCTGGTGGTCAACACCGGCGACAACCTGGCCCACCGCGACGCGGTCCCACCGCTGCTGAAAGCCTTCGGCCGCCTGCGCGACGTCCCGGGGGTCTTCGTGCTGGGCTCGAACGACTACTTCGCGCCCAAGCCCCGCAACCCGCTGTGGTACCTGTTCCCGGACGACGGCAGCCGGAACACCACCACCCCGCAGCTGGACTGGAAGGAGCTCAAGCTCGCCCTGTCGGGCGGCTGGCTCGACCTGACCAACGCAACCGGGCGGCTGAGCGTGAAGGGCAGCACCATCGCTTTCGCCGGCGTCGACGACCCGCACCTGGAGTACGACGACCTCGCCGGCGTCGCCGGACCGGCACCCCGGGACGCCGACCTGCGGCTCGGCGTTGCGCACGCGCCGTACCTGCGGGTCCTCGACCAGTTCGCCGCGGACGGCTACGACCTGACCCTGGCCGGACACACTCACGGCGGACAGGTCTGCCTGCCGTTCAAGGGCGCGATCGTCACCAATTGCGACCTCGAGCCGGCTCGCGCGAAGGGCCTGCACCGGCACCCGGCCGACTCCCGCCCCGGGGATCCGGGATCGTCCTGGCTGCACGTCTCGGCGGGCGCGGGCACCTCGCCCTACGCCCAGATCCGGTTCTTCTGCCGACCCGAGGCGACCCTGCTCACGCTCGTGGCGACCACGGGCTGACCCGATTTCGTCCAGCCCGGACCCTTTGGCTAGACTCGCCCACGCTGCAGCGGGCTGTGGCGCAGCTTGGTAGCGCGCTTCGTTCGGGACGAAGAGGCCGCAGGTTCAAATCCTGTCAGCCCGACAGTGGATGTCTTCGACATCGGAACGGCTCGGATCCGCCAGGGTCCGGGCCGTTCAGCCTTCCCGGCTGGGAAACCCCGCGCAGAACCATGGGAACCTCGCTCGTGATCGAGTGGTCTAGTGGCAGAATCCGGGCATGCCCACTGATCAGGACAACAGCGGCAACGAGCCGAACCTCGAGCTGCCGAACCTGAGCCTCGGGTTCGGGCGCAAGCGCAGGAAGGCAGCCGACGCTGCCCCTGCAGACGAGGCGCCTGCCGCGGAGACCCCGGCGGAGGAACCGACCGCCGAGACTGCCACGGAGGCCGCCCCCGAGCCGTCGCCCACCCCGGCCGCCGAGACCTCCGCCGCCACGGCCGCTGCCCGGCCACCCGCTCGTCCCTCAGCCCCGGCGGCTCCCCCGCGTGTGCCCGGAGCAGCGGCTCCGGCGCGACCGGCAGCCCGCCCCGCCGCACGGCCGGCAGCCCGTCCCGCGGGCTCCTCCGCCCCGGCGGCATCCCCGGCACCGGCGGCTCCGGCCCCTGCCCACCCGGCCCCGGCTCCCCCAGCCCCTGCTCCCCCGCCCCCTGCTCCGCCGGCCCCCGTCCCGCCGCCGGTCGTCGAGGCGCCCGCCCCGGTCGAAGAACTGCCGGAGACGCACGTCGAGGCGCCGGTCGAGGCAGTGATTCCGCCGCCGCCGCCCCCGCCGCCAGCCCCCGAGCCGGTCGTCGCGGAGCGTGAGGTCGAAGCGCCCAAGGATCCGATCACCATCGCGGCCGAGGCCGCAGGCGTGCTCGACCAGACCTCGGACACCGAGTCGACCACGTTCATCGAGACCACCACGGACGACGAGCCGTCGGGCGAGATCAACCTGGCCGAGATCGCCACGGTCCCCCCGTCGCGCCGCGCGCAGGCTCAGGCGAAGCGTGAGGCCGCGCAGCAGTCCAAGGCCGAGAAGGCCGCCAACCGGGCTGCGTCTCGTTCGAGGAAGGACAAGCCAGCCCCTGCCGACCGGCTCGTCGCCAAGTTCCCGGGCATCCACCCGGCCTGGGCCGCGATCATCACCGGTGCGATCTCCGGGCTGATCTGCGTGCTGCTCGCCAAGGGAGCGAGCGCGGGTTGCGAGGCGATCAAGGACAACAGCAGCTGCGGCGGCGGCGTCGGCCTGCTGGCCCTGATCGCGATCCTGGCGATCGAGGTCCTCATCGGGGCCAACCTGCTCAAGGCCTGGAAGGTCTCAGACCCGTTCAGCACGAGCTTCCTGGGTGTCGGGCTGGTCGCGATGGTCGCGATGCTGTTCTTCCTCGACGTGATCGACAAGGCGTCGATGGTGGTGGTGATCCCGGTGATCACCGCGGTCTCGTTCCTGCTGTCCTGGTGGGTGACCGTCAGGTTCGTGGAGGAGTCCGAGGAACCCGAGCCCGAGCCTGAGTCCGAGTCCGACGAGTCGCAGTCCGAGTCCGACGAGTCGGAGTCCGAGTCGGAGTCCGAGGGCGCTGACGACGAGAAGGTCTCCGAAGAGAGCTCCTGAGGTCTCGGCTGCGCTCGACCAGCGGTGGGTGAGCCCCACAGGCGCGCGCGGGGGTCTCGGCTGCGCTCGACCAGCGGTGGGTGAGCCCCACAGGCGCGCGCGGGGGTCTCGGCTG
>JBJMIP010000261.1:0-5675 GCA_045806825.1 Marmoricola sp. | reverse complement strand
TCACGCGCGACCCGTCGACGGGGGCCCAGGGCGTCTACGGCGACTACCTGGAGAACGCCCAGGGCGAGGACGTCGTGGCCGGTATCCGCAACACGCTGCCGCTCGCCGACCTCGAGCGCATCGACAAGACCTCCTACGACGAGCTGCTGCGGATCATGGAGCTGCTCGAGAACCACTACGACGACATGTGCGACATCGAGTTCACCATCGAGCGCGGCAAGCTGTGGATGCTGCAGACGCGGGTGGGCAAGCGCACGCCCGAGGCGGCGTTCCGGATCGCGCGGCACATGCTCGGCGAGGGGCTCATCGACGAGGACGAGGCCATGCGCCGGGTCACCGGGGCGCAGCTCGCCCAGCTGATGTTCCCGCGCTTCGACGCCGAGGCCGAGCGGGACCTGCTAGCCACCGGCATGGGTGCGTCCCCGGGTGCTGCCGTCGGCAAGGTGGTCTTCGACTCCGCGACCGCGGTCGCCTGGGCTGAACGCGGGGAGGACGTCGTCCTGGTCCGCAAGGAGACCAACCCCGACGACCTGCACGGCATGGTCGCGGCCCGGGGCATCCTGACCAGCCGCGGTGGCAAGACCTCGCACGCCGCGGTGGTCGCCCGGGGAATGGGACGCACCTGCGTCTGCGGGGCCGAGGCGCTCGACGTCGACACCAAGGCGAAGCGGTTCACCCTGCGCGACGGGCGCACCGTCGTCGAGGGCGACGTCATCTCGATCGACGGCACCACCGGCGAGGTGTTCGCCGGGGCGGTCGCCGTCAGCCCCTCCCTGGTGGTGCGCCACTTCGAGGGCGAGCAGGACCAGGACCCGCTGGTCGCGGCGGTCGCGGAGACGATGGCCCACGCAGACGACGTACGACGGCTCCGGGTCCGGGCCAACGCCGACACCGCCGAGGACGCGGCTCGTGCTCGACGGTTCGGGGCCGAGGGCATCGGCCTGTGCCGCACCGAGCACATGTTCCTCGGCGACCGGCGGCAGCTGGTCGAGGACCTGATCGTCGCCGAGTCAGCTGACGCGCAGCAGCAGGCGCTCGCCGCGCTGCTGCCGCTCCAGCGCCAGGACTTCACCGGGATCCTCGAGGCGATGGACGGCTTCCCGGTCACCATCCGGCTGATCGACCCGCCGCTGCACGAGTTCCTGCCCGACTACACCGAGCTCTCGGTGAAGGTCGCGCTCGCCGAGGCCGCGGGGGAGGTCGACGAGCACGACGTGGTGCTGCTCGAGCACGTGAAGCGGCTGCACGAGCAGAACCCGATGTTGGGGCTGCGAGGGGTCCGGCTCGGCATCGCGATCCCCGGGCTGTTCGAGATGCAGGCCCGGGCGATCCTCGAGGCCGCCGCGGACCGCATCGACGCCGGGGGAGACCCGCGACCGGAGATCATGATCCCGTTGGTCGCCAGCGTCCGGGAGTTCGAGATCGTGCGTCGGCGGATCACCGAGGTCGCGGCCGACGTCGCCGCCGAGCGGGGCGAGGTCCCCTACAAGCTCGGCACGATGATCGAGCTGCCGCGGGCGGCTCTGCTGGCCGACCGGATCGCCAGGTCCGCCGAGTTCTTCTCCTTCGGCACCAACGACCTGACCCAGATGACCTGGGGCTTCTCCCGCGACGACGTCGAGTCCTCGTTCTTCTCCACCTACCTGGAGACCGGCGTCTTCGACGTCTCGCCGTTCGAGTCGCTGGACACCCTCGGCGTGGGATCGCTGGTGCGGATCGGGTTCGAGAAGGGCCGCACCACACGCCCGGACCTGCACGTCGGCGTGTGCGGCGAGCACGGCGGTGACCCTGCCTCGATCCACTTCTTCGACCAGGTCGGCCTGGACTACGTCTCCTGCTCGCCGTACCGGGTGCCGGTCGCGCGGCTCGAGGCCGGTCGCGCCGCCACCAGCCGCTAGCCCGCAGCGATCGCCTGGGCTGCCCGTGCCAGGTCGTCGACACCGCGGGCGAGCTCGTCGGGGTCGTCCGTGATCAGGTCGAGGTGGAAGCCGTAGAGGGCGGAGTCGACCAGCGTCACGAGCCGGGCGACCCGGCGCTGCGGCGCGCCGCAGCGGATCAGGTAGCCGCGGAGTGCGCCGGCCCAGAGCTCCCCGCTCGCGCGCGCGTCGGTGAGGTACGGCTCGCGGCCGATCAGGCCGGTGGCGGCCGCCTGGCAGTAGACGTCCATGCAGCTGTTGAGCGGTTCGGTCCGGTACGCCGCCCAGAGGAGGTTCACGCCGCTGCGCACGTCCGCGGCGCCGGGCAGTGCTGCCACCGCGGCCATCGCCCGCTCGTTGGTGCGGGCGACGACGGCCGAGACCAGGGCGTCCCGGTTGGCGAAGTGGTAGATGAGCATCCGGTCGGAGGTACCGATGTCGGCAGCGAGCGGGCGCAGCGACAGACCGATCAACCCGTGGGAGAGCACGTAGTCGGTCGCGCGCTCGAGGAGCTCCTCGCGGTGGTGCTCGGCCATGCCCGGAGATTAGCGCACGAGTGTAGCGAGTGCTACATTGAGAACGTAGCACTCGCTACAGGCGCTCGGTGAGCGCAGTCGAGATCGAAGGACGTGACGCAGATGTGGGGCGCAGCAGTGCTGCTGGCAGTGGCGATCGGGGTCGAGGTGGGTGCGACCGCGCTCCTGCCGCGGGCCCACGGGTTCACGGACCCGTTCTGGAGCCTGGTGGTCGTCACCGGCTACGGGCTCTCGATCTGGATGCTCGCGCTGGTGGTGCGCTCGATGCCGGTCAGCGTCGCGTACGCAGTCTGGGCGGGCGTCGGCACCGCGTTGGTCGCGGTGATCGGCATCGTCTTCCTCGGGGAGTCGATGGGCTGGGTCAAGGCGACCTCGCTCGCGATGATCATCCTTGGCGTGGTGGGACTCAACCTGGTGGCCGCCCACGGATAACCCCGTGCGCCCGACGCTCCGACCAGGGAGGATGACCCCTTGTGGGTCACGTCGACGTAGCCGGTGTCCGGTACGAGCTGCCGGACGGCCGCGTCCTGCTGGACGACGTGTCGTTCCGCGTCGGCGACGGCTCCAAGACGGCCCTGGTCGGTGCCAACGGGGCCGGCAAGACCACCCTGCTGCGGATCATCACCGGCCAGCTCGCGCCGCACGGCGGTGCGATCACGCGTTCCGGCGGCCTCGGGGTGATGCGCCAGGCGGTCGGCGCCGGCCTGGGGGCGGACCCGACGGTCGCGGACCTGCTGCTCTCGGTCTCCCCGGACCGGGTACGCAGCGCCGCCGCCGAGGTCGACCGGCTCGAGGTCGCGCTGATGGACGTCGACGACGAGGCGACCCAGATGCGCTACGCGACCGCGCTCTCGGAGTTCGCCGATGCGGGCGGGTACGACATCGAGGTCGTCTGGGACACCTGCTGCACCACGGCGCTGGGCATCGGATTCGACCAGGCCAAGTACCGCTCGCTGAGCACCCTGTCCGGTGGTGAGCAGAAGCGGCTGGTCCTCGAGTACCTGCTCGCCGGGCCCGACGAGGTACTGCTGCTCGACGAGCCGGACAACTACCTCGACGTACCGGGCAAGATCTGGTTGGAGCGGCGGATCGCGGAGTCGGCCAAGAGCATCCTGTTCATCAGCCACGACCGCCAGCTGCTGGCCAACACCGCGACCCGGATCGTCACCGTCGAGCTGGGTGCCGCCGGCAACACCGCCTGGACCCACCCCGGCGGGTTCGTCAGCTACCACGACGCCCGCCGCGAGCGGTTCGAGCGCTTCGAGGAGCTCCAGCGACGTTGGGACGAGGAGCACGCCAAGCTCAAGGCCCTGGTGCTGCGCTACAAGATCAAGGCGGAGTACAACGACGGGCTGGCCTCGCAGTACAAGGCCGCCCAGACCCGGCTCCGCAAGTTCGAGGAGGCCGGCCCGCCGCAGCAGATACCGCGCGAGCAGAAGGTCACCATGCGCCTGCAGGGCGGCCGCACCGGCAAGCGCGCGGTCGTCTGCGAGGACGTCGAGCTCCTCGGGCTGATGAAGCCGTTCGACCTCGAGGTCTGGTACGGCGAGCGGGTGGCCGTGCTCGGCTCGAACGGCTCGGGCAAGTCGCACTTCCTGCGGCTCCTGGCCGCCGGTGGGTCGGACCCGGACGTGGAACACCGTCCGGTCGGCGACGGCGTGATCGCTCCGGTCCGGCACGCCGGCAAGGCGAAGCTCGGTGCACGCGTGCGTCCCGGCTGGTTCGTCCAGACCCACGAGCATCCCGAGCTGATCGGCCGCACCCTGCTCGAGATCCTGCACCGCGGGGACGCACACCGGTCCGGCATGGGTCAGGAGCAAGCTGCCCGGGTGCTCGACCGCTACGAGCTCGCGCACGCCTCGGAGCAGAAGTTCGAGTCCCTCTCGGGAGGTCAGCAGGCGCGGTTCCAGATCCTGCTGCTGGAGCTCTCCGGCGCGACCCTCTTGCTGCTCGACGAGCCCACCGACAACCTCGACGTCGAGTCGGCCGAGGCGCTCGAGGACGGGCTGGAGGCGTTCGACGGCACGGTCCTGGCGGTCACCCACGACCGCTGGTTCGCCCGCGGGTTCGACCGCTTCCTGGTCTTCGGTGAGGACGGGTCGGTCTACGAGGCGGACGAACCGGTCTGGGACGAGGGCCGGGTGCAGCGGGCCCGATGAAGACCGCTCTCGGGGTCCTGCGACACCGCAACTTCCGGTTCCTGGCGATCGGGGCCGGGGTGAACTCGCTGGGCAACGCGATCACGCCGGTCGCTCTCGCCTTCGCGGTCCTGGACCTCGGCGGCTCGCCCACCGAGCTCGGCCTGGTGGTGGCTTCGTTCGCCCTGGCCGAAGTGGTCACCACCCTGTTCGGGGGCGTCCTGGGCGACCGGGTCCCGCGGCAGCTGATGATGCAGGGCTCCTCGGCCGGTGCGGCGCTCACGCAGACGCTGATCGCGGCCAGCCTGATCGGCGGCTGGTCCTCGATCCCGCTGCTGGCCGCTGTGGGCGCGCTGAACGGCATGATGGGCGCCCTCAGCGGACCGTCGTCCTCCGCGCTCACCTCCCAGACCGTCCCGCCGGACGAGCTGCCCTCCGCGGTCGCCCTGCGTCGGCTGCTGCAGAACGGCGCCCAGGTGCTCGGGTTCTCGATCGCGGGCCTCCTGGTCGCCGGGTTCGGTCCGGGGTGGGCGATCGGCATCGACGCCGCCACCTTCGCCGTCGCGGGCCTGAGCTACCACCTGATCGACGTACCGGCGATCGCGGGCAACGGACCGCGCCAGCGGATGTTCGCCGAGATGCGCGAGGGGGCGGTCGAGGTCTTCCGGCACACGTGGCTCTGGCTGCTGATCGGCCAGGCCCTGCTCTACCACCTGTTCTACGGCGGCGCCCAGGGCGTGCTCGGGCCGATTGTGGTGAAGAACGCGATCAGCGAGGCGGCCTGGGGATGGGCGTTGGCCGCGCTGATGGCCGGCTTCATGCTGGGTGGTCTGCTGAACCTGCGCTGGAGGCCCCGGCACGGCCTGCGGATCGGCACCGCGTGCCTCGCGCTGACGGCCTGCTTCCCGCTCGCCATGGCGCTCTCCGACCACCTCTGGGTGATCCTCCTCGGCGCCGGCCTGCACGGCCTCGGCCTGGAGATCTTCGACCAGAACTGGGAGCTCTCGATCGTCCAGAACGTGCCGCAGGACAAGCTCGCCCGGGTGTTCTCGTTCGACGTCGTCGGCTCCTTCGTCGCCAGGCCG
>JBJMIP010000260.1:0-8371 GCA_045806825.1 Marmoricola sp. | reverse complement strand
TTCCGGTTCTTCGCCGGCGCAGCGCGCATCCTCGAGGGCAAGTCCGCCGGGGAGTACATGGCCGATCACACCTCGTGGATCCGCCGCGAACCGGTCGGCGTGGTCGGTCAGGTCACGCCGTGGAACTACCCGCTGCTGATGATGATCTGGAAGATCGCCCCGGCGCTGGCCGGCGGCAACACCATCGTGCTCAAGCCCAGCGACACCACCCCGGCGAGCTCGACCCTGCTCGCCGAGCTCTGCCAGGAGTTCCTGCCGCCGGGTGTGCTGAACGTGGTCTGCGGCGACCGTGACACCGGGCGCGCCCTGGTCGAGCACAAGACCCCGGCGATGGTCGCGATCACGGGCTCGGTCCGGGCCGGCATGGAGGTCGCGGCGTCCGCGTCGGCCGACCTCAAGCGGGTGCACCTCGAGCTCGGCGGCAAGGCGCCGGTGATCGTGTTCGACGACGCCGACATCGCGGCCGCTGCCGAGGGCATCGCCGGCGCGGGCCTGTTCAACGCCGGCCAGGACTGCACCGCGGCCACCCGCCTGCTCGTCGGTCCGGGCATCCACGACGAGTTCGTCGCCGCTCTGGCCGAGGCCGCGAAGGGAATGCCGACGGGCCTGCCGGACTCCGAGGACACCTACTACGGCCCGCTCAACAACCAGAACCAGTTCGACCGCGTCGCCGGCATGGTCGACCGGCTGCCCGACCACGCGAACCTGGTCACCGGCGGCAGCCGGCACGGCTCGGCAGGCTACTTCTACGAGCCGACCGTGGTCTCGAACCTGCAGCAGGACGACGAGCAGATCCAGTCCGAGATCTTCGGCCCGGTGATGACCGTCCAGAAGTTCTCCGACGAGGCCGAGGCGCTGCGCTGGGCCAACGGCGTCGAGTACGGGCTCTCCTCGAGCGTCTGGACCAAGGACCACGGCCGGGCGATGCGGATGTCGCGCGCGCTCGACTTCGGCGTGGTCTGGATCAACACCCACATCCCGTTCATCAGCGAGATGCCGCACGGAGGCTTCAAGCACTCCGGGTACGGCAAGGACCTCTCCCTGTACGGCTTGGAGGACTACACCCGGATCAAGCACGTGATGTCCTACATCGGCGAGTGATGAGGATCCTGCTGATCGGGTCCGGTGGCGTCGGCGGTGCCTTCACCGCGATCGCGGCCCGGCGCGACTTCTTCGAGACGATCGTGATCGCCGACTACGACCTGGCCAAGGCCGAGAAAGCTGCGGCGAGCGACGACCGGTTCACGGCAGCGCAGATCGACGCCTCGTCGCAGGAGTCGGTCACGGCCCTGTGCCGCGAGCACCGGATCACCCACGTGATGAACGCTGTCGACCCGGTGTTCAACATGTCGGTCTTCGACGGCGCGTTCGCGGCGGGTGCCGACTACCTGGACATGGCGATGTCGCTCTCCCGCCGCCACCCGCGGGACCCGTACGCGAAGACCGGCGTGATGCTCGGGGACGAGCAGTTCGCGGCCGCGGGGGACTGGGAGGCGGCCGGACGGCTGGCGCTGGTCGGCATGGGCGTCGAGCCCGGCCTCTCCGACGTCTTCGCCCGGTACGCCGCGGACCACCTGTTCTCCGAGATCGACGAGCTCGGGACCCGGGACGGCGCCAACCTGGTCGTCACCGACGACGACGGCAACGAGATCTTCGCGCCGAGCTTCTCGATGTGGACCACGATCGAGGAGTGCCTGAACCCGCCGGTGATCTGGGAGGCGGACCGCGGTTGGTTCACCACGCCCCCGTTCTCGGAGCCCGAGATCTTCGACTTCCCCGAGGGCATCGGCCCGGTGGAGTGCGTGAACGTCGAGCACGAGGAAGTGCTGCTGATGCCGCGCTGGGTCGACTGCAAGCGGGCGACCTTCAAGTACGGCCTGGGCGATGAGTTCATCAACATCCTCAAGGTGCTGAACAAGCTGGGGCTGGACAGCACCGAGAAGGTACGGGTGAAAGGGGTCGAGGTCAGCCCGCGGGACGTGGTCGCCGCGGTGCTGCCCGACCCTGCGAGTGTGGGTCCGCGGATGCAGGGCAAGACCTGTGCCGGTCTCTGGGTCACCGGCACGGACAAGGAAGGTCGACCTCGGTCGACGTACCTGTACCACGTGGTCGACAACGAGACCGTGATGGCCGACTACGGCCACCAGTGCGTGGTCTGGCAGACCGCGATCAATCCCGTGGTCGCGCTCGAGCTGCTCGCCACCGGGGTCTGGGCCGGGGCAGGCGTGCTCGGGCCGGAGGCGTTCGACGCAGTGCCCTTCCTGGACCTGCTGACCGAGTACGGATCGCCCTGGGGGCACAAGGAGCTGACGCCATGAGCAGCACAGCAGGAGGACCGTCCCTGCCGCAGGAGCGACGGCTCGTCACCGAGATCCCCGGGCCGCAGTCCCGGGCGTTGCACGAGCGCCGGGTGGCTGCGGTGGCTGCCGGCGTCGGCAGCACGCTCCCGATTTACGTCGCCGCTGCCGGCGGCGGGGTGCTCCTCGACGTGGACGGCAACTCGCTGATCGACCTGGCCTCGGGGATTGCCGTCACCAGCGTCGGCAACAGCGCGCCCGAGGTCGTCGCCCGGGTCACCGAGCAGGTCGCTGCGTTCACGCACACCTGCTTCATGGTGGCGCCGTACGACGGCTACGTGGAGGTCTGCGAGGAGCTCACCCGACTGACCCCGGGAACCCACGCCAAGAAGGCCGCGCTGTTCAATTCCGGCGCCGAGGCCGTGGAAAACGCGGTCAAGATCGCACGGGTCAGCACCGGACGCGACGCGGTCGTCGTGGTCGACCACGCCTACCACGGGCGGACCAACCTGACGATGGCGATGACCGCGAAGAACATGCCCTACAAGGAGGGCTTCGGCCCGTTCGCGGGGGAGGTCTACCGGGCACCGGTGTCCTACCCCTTCCGGGACGGGCTGTCGGGCGCCGAGGCAGCGGCGCGCACGATCGACGTGATCGACAAGCAGGTCGGGCCCTCGAACGTCGCCTGCATCGTGATCGAACCCGTGCTCGGCGAGGGCGGCTTCATCGTGCCCGCGCCCGGTTACCTCGGTGCCCTCGCCGACTACGCCCGGGCGAACGGGATCGTGTTCGTCGCCGACGAGATCCAGTCCGGGATGTGCCGCACCGGTGCCTGGTTCGCCAGCGAGCACGAGGGCGTCGTCCCGGACCTTGTGACCGTCGCCAAGGGCGTCGCCGGCGGTCTGCCGCTGGCGGCGGTGGTCGGTACCGCGGAGATCATGGACTCGGTCCACGTCGGTGGCCTCGGAGGCACCTACGGCGGCAATCCGGTCGCCTGTGCAGCGGCGCTGGGCGCGATCGCGACGATGAAGGAGCTCGAGCTCGCCAAGCGGGCCCGCGAGATCGAGGAGCTGCTGACCTCGCGGCTGCGGGCGCTGGCGGCCGAGCACGCGTGGATCGGCGAGGTGCGGGGCCGTGGCGCGATGATCGCGATCGAGGTGGTCGAGCCCGGAGGCACGGTGCCCGATGCCGCGCGCGCGGCTCGGCTCAGCGCCGGCTGCCACCAGGCCGGCGTACTGACGCTGACCTGCGGCACCTACGGCAACGTGCTGCGGTTCCTGCCGCCGCTGGTCGCCGGGGACGCGCTCCTGCACGAGGCGATGGACGTCCTCGCCGAGGTGGCTGCAGGACTCGGCTGACAGTCACTGGTCTCGGCTGCGCACGACCACCGGTGCCTGGGTCCCCGCAGACCTGGGTCCCGCTGGTCGAGCGCTGACAGTTACTGGTCTCGGCTGCGCTCGACCACCGGTGGCTGGGTCCCCGCAGACCGGACCCCTGCTGGTCGAGCGCTGACAGTTCCTGGTCTCGGCTGCGCTCGACCACCGGTGGCTGGGTCCCCGCAGACCTGGGTCCCGCTCGTCGAGCGCAGCCGAGACCTCAGACCGGTTCGGCGAGCTTGCGCAGCAGCAGGTCGTCGAGGAAGGCGATGATGTCGGGCCGGCAGACCTCCGGGGTGACGTTCCACTCCTCGCACACCAGGACGACCAGGTCCTCGACCGTGCGCGGCTCGGCCAGGTGGTTCCAGATCGAGGCGGCCACGTCACGCAGGCCGTAGTACTCGCCCTGCTCCTGACCCATCATCACCAGTTCGCCGTCCATCTCGACGGCGTGCAGCGTGGGGCGCCGGATGTAGCTGGCGTCGGGACGGCTGCTGGTCATGCATGCTCCTCGGGCTGTCGGACGGGGGTCGGTTCGGAATCGATGTCGGCAAGGATCGCATCCGCGGTGGCCTCCGCGGTCATGGTTTCGACAGGTCGGCGTACGCGGGTGATCCGGGCGGCCTGAACCAGCCTGGCGCACTGCGCCAGGTGCTGGGCCACCGGCCCTGCCCCGTGGACCAGCTCGTTGCGGTAGGTGTGCTCGTGCAGCAGGCTGAACGTGGTCGCGCCGTGGACCGGCTCCAGGCTCAGCTCGGTACCGGCGTGCCGCTCGAGCACGTAGACCCAGCGCAGCGGCAGCGGGCCGACCTCTTTGCGGCGCAGCGGCAGCTGGAATTTCTCGTGGTCGTCGTTGATCCGCTCCAGGCCGTCGGTGCCAACGCCGAGGCGCTCCAGGGCGTCGTCCCAGAGCTTGATCCGCGGGTGCCCGGGGATGGCCAGGCCGGCCGGGCTGACCGGGACCACGTCGTCGGACAGGACGTCGAAGCCGCGTCGGTCGAACTCGGCGGCCAGGGTCGACTTGCCCGAACCCGAGTGACCGACGACGACCGCACAGGCGTCGCCGACCCGGACCGCGTTGCCGTGCAGCACCAGGTGGTCGCGCTGCATCATCACGGCACCGAGGAGGCTGCCGAGCAGGAAAAGTCGCAGTGCCTTGGGGTCGGCGCCCTCGACCGGGTCGATGACCACCTCGCGGCCACCACGAGCCTCGTAGCGCGCGACGTCCGGGATCTCGACGCCCGCGACCGTGCCCTCGCGCCACAGGCCGTAGGGGAGCGGGTCGGCACCCGGCGGCGGTCCGGTCAGGGTGTCGAAGCGGACGACGACGTCCGGCTCGGCTCCGGCAGGCAGCGACTCACCCAGGTCGGGGAGCGCGATCTCGCTGGCGAGGACCAGGCCGTAGCAGCTGTAGAGGGTCCGGGGAGCCGCGCTCACCGATCGGCCACCGGGGACCAGGCGAACCTGCCGACCTCGGTGTACTCGCGTCCGTCGCCGCCGGTCACTGCCACGTCCCCTGCATGGACCCAAGCATGGGCGATCAGGGCGCCCTCGTCACGTCTCACGCCGAACGACACGACGTGCGGAATTCGGCGTAGCGCCAGGAACGTGCGGGCGGTGAGCGCCTGGGGGTAGCAGTCCGAGCGCCAGGGCGCGTTCCGGGCCGCCGCCTCGACGACGTGGCCGATGTGCACCGCACGTGCCCGCTGGTGCGCGTCGAGCTCCGGCACCGCGCGCCGGGCCGCCTCGTCACTCTCGCCGAGGAGCCGGCGGATCACGGTGAACGGCAGGAGGATGATCAGGAGGCGTGAAAAACCGAGCAAGGACCAGGCCGCCGTGAGGCGGACCTGGTCCTTGAGTCCTAAACGGACAAAACCCCGAACCGCGTGAACGAGTCGCATGGTTCGTGGCCCCGTGACGTCCGAGGACGTCCTTTGAGTGGCGTGAGCCGTCAGCTACCGAGCGGCGGGAACGGGATGGTGATCGATCCGCCGATCGTGATGTCGCTGGTGGCTCGCAGGCTGAGCGTCTCCAGCTTCGGAGCGCTGTACGCCTTGTCAGCACCGGTCATGGTTGGAGCTCCTGTCGGTTGTTGCCTTCTCAACCTGCTGAACGACCCGAGCGCGGAGAAGGTACGGATTCGTCACTCCCGTAACGCAAAGATAGTCCTTTTGGACTAGACCGACCTCCACTTGTCCGGTTAAGCACCCCTTCGGACCTCTCCTGCTCCTACCCTTGGCCCCGTGCAACCCTCCCCAGCCGCCGTGCGGCGCGTCCGTGCCTGGGTGCGTGGCGCCCTGCGCCTGGAAGCGGGGCTGGGCTGGACCGCGGAACCGGCGTCCGAGCCCGTGGCCGAGCTGGTCGAGGCGGTACGCCGGCACCGGGTCGCCGAGCTGGTCGCGACGCACGCGGCCGGCCTCGGTCTGGCCGAGGACGTCGCGGGGCTGATCGGCGAGCTCCGCGCTTCCGGACGCCGCGCGCTGATGGTGCAGCTCCTCGAGCTCGAGCGGCTCTGCTCGGTGTTCGACGGCGCCGGTCTGCGCCACCTGGCGATGAAGGGCCCCGCCCTCGCCGCCCAGACCACCGGAGACCCGTCCTCCCGAGGGTCCGGTGACCTGGACCTGCTGATCAGCCCGCTCGACGTCGAGGCGGCCTGCCGCCTCCTGGAGGCCAACGGCTGGCGGATGCGGGTCGGCAGCGAGGTCGAGCCCGGTACCTGGGCCTGGGGGCACGTGCTGCGCTCGTTCAACGCCTTCACCTTCGACGGACCGGGCAGCACCGTCGACCTGCACTGGCGGCTCGACCCGACGCTGGACGCCCTCCCCGGGTTCGAGGAGGTCTGGACGCGCCGGGAAAAGGTCGACCTCGGGGCGCTCCAGGTGGAGACGCTCGGCCGCGCCGACCTGCTGGGGAACACCAGCCTGCACGCGGCCAAGGACTACTGGCGCTGGCTGCGCAGCCTGGTCGACGTGCACCGGATCGTCGGCGACCCGCGCACCTGGGAGCGGGCGTTCGACCAGGACCCGTTGCGGCGCCTGGAGATCGAGACCCTGGCCGTGACCCGGTTCGTGGTCGGCCTGCCGCCCGCCGTCCCGGCCGAGGTGCTGGCACTGGTCGACCGGGTGCCGGCCTCGGTGCTGACCCGGGCGCTGACCGCCCAGGAGCGCCCCGTCTACGCGACCTACCCCTTCCCGGGCGCGGAGAGCATGCGGGCGCTGCGCTACATGCTCGCCGCGAGCTCGACCGCCCGGGACCGCCGGCACGCGGCCGTGGCCACGCTGCTCCCCGTCAAGACCGTGGTCGGCATCGACGCGAAGTCCGCCTGGTCCGGCGTACCGCTGACCCTGTGGCACCGGGTCCGGCGGCTGCGTCGGCGCAGCGTCGCCTGGGCGCGCCGCGAGCCTGGCGCGCGGGTCGTCGAGCCCGCGGTCAGGACGCACCGGTGATCAGTCGCGCGCGCACCTGCTTCGCCCTGATGGCCAGCACGGTCGGCACCGGCCGGGTGCTCGGCCTGGTGGTGCTCCAGCTGGTGGTCGCGGTCCTCGAGGGCGCGACGCTGGTGCTGCTGGTCCCGGTGATGCAGTCCCTCGACGGCGGCAACCGGTTCTCGGTACCGGCCTTCGACGTCCACCTCACCCTTGCCGAGGCGTTCGGGCTGGTCCTCGGCGTGATCGTGCTGCGCGGCATCGGCCAGTGGTACGCCGCGGTGCTCGCCACCGACATCCGCCTGGTCACCCTGGACCGGCTGCGCCTCGGCCTGACCGACGACCTGTACGGCGCGGACTGGTCCTTCCTGGCCGGCCTGCGGCGCAGCGAGCTGGTGCAGAGCCTGACCACCAACGTGGAGCGCGCCCAGGTCGCGATCGCGATGGTGATCCGCTTGTTCGTGGGCACGGTGATACTGCTCGCCACTGCCGCCGTCGGCATCCTGGTCGCCCCCGTCGTCGGTGCCGTCGCCGCTGCTGTGGTGCTGGTGGTGCTGCTGGCCTCGGCGCGCTCGACCCGCGGTGCGACCTCGCTCGGCCAGGAGATGAGCGAGCGGCTCGCGGGCTTCGGCGCGGCGCTCTCGGACTCGTTGAACTCGGTGCGGGTGATGCGGGCCCACGGTGCCGAGGCTGCCTGGCTGGACATCGTCGGGGGCGAGGCCCGCCGGGTGCGCGAGGTGCGCCGCACCTACGTCGCGCGCTCGTCGCTGGTGAGCGCCGCGATGGGAGTCGTCGCGGTGGCCGCGATCCTCGGCCTGATCCTGCTCGGCCGCCACATCGGACTCTCGCTGGCCGAGCTGGCCACCCTGCTCGTGGTGGCGATGCGGTTGCTGACCAACGGCCAGCAGGTGCTGATCTCGGCGCAGCAGTTCTCCAACGACGTCCCGGCGGTCGAGATGCTGCTGGAGCTGCGGGCCCAGGCGCGAGCGCACCCCGAGGTCTCGACCGGCTCTGCGGGGGAGTCGACCGGGGAGCCGCGGCCGGCGGTCCCCGGCGCGCCGCTGCTCGAGCTGGCTTCCGTCGGGTACCGCTACGACACCGATTCGGCGCCTGCGCTCGACGGTGTCTCGCTCGCCGTCCCGGCTGGCAGCGTGCTGACCCTGGTCGGGGCCAGTGGTGCCGGCAAGAGCACCCTGCTCGACATCGTCCTGGGCCTGCTCCGCCCGCAGTCCGGCCAGATGCTCGTCGACGGCAACCCGGTGAGCGACCTGGC
>JBJMIP010000259.1:0-5073 GCA_045806825.1 Marmoricola sp. | reverse complement strand
TGCAGGACGAGACCGGCAACATCGGTCGCCTCGAAGACCAGGTCCGTCCCGAACGGCACCTCCTCGCCGAGCAGCGTGATCTGCTCGTCGACGTCGTGCGCGCCCGAGGCGAAGTGGCGCGCCTCGTAGAACTCCCGGTACGTCGGCAGGTGGCCCTTGGGGACGACCCCGAGGACGCTGCCGCGGTGGACCACGACCGCGCAGTTGTAGAGCCGGTTGCCGTTGAGCAGCGGCGCGCCGACCACGATCACCGGGGCGAGGTCGGCACTCGCCTCGACGATGCCGGCGATCGCCGCTTCGACGGCCTCGATCACGACGTCCTGCATCACCAGGTCGTCGATCGCGTAGCCGGTCAGGCAGAGCTCGGGGAAGACCGCGACCGCGACGCCCTCGTCGTGGCACGCCCGGACCTCCGCGAGCACGCTCGCGGCATTGGCGGACGGGTCCGCGATCGCCACCGGGATCGTGCAGGCAGCCACTCGCGCGAAACCGTGGGCGTAACAGGAGTCGAAGTCCACCCCACCAGTCTCCCGGATCGCACGGAGCCTGCCAACCGACGGGGGTAACCCTGCGGTGATGCCGCCAAATCGGACAGGAAACAGGCGTTCCCGGGACTTACCCCCGTCCGTCCGCGCGCACGGCCGCGTTCTACCGTTGGGCCCATGACTGCGTACTGGGTGAGCGTGTACAAGGAGATCTCGGACGAGGACAAGATGGCGGCCTACGCCAAGCTCGCGTTCCCCGCGCTGACCGCGGCCGGCGGGCGGTTCATCGCCCGCGGCCTGCCGGAGGCGCACTACGAGGACGGTGGCACCGGCCGCGTGGTGCTGATCGAGTTCGACTCGGTCGACCAGGCCGTCGCTGCTCACGACAGCCCGGCCTACACCGAGGCGCTCGCCGCTCTGGACGGCGGCGCGGTCCGCGACATCCGGATCGTCCCCAGCGCCTGATGCACCCGATCGCCGAGCTCCCGGAGCCGCCGTACACCGCGGTGATCTTCAGCAACGTCCGCACCGAGGGCGACCAGGGATACTCGGTCATGAGTGACCGGATGCAGGAGCTCGCCCAGGCCCAGCCCGGTTTCCTCGGCTACGAGTCGTCCCGCGAGAACGGCCTCGGCATCACCGTGTCCTACTGGGTCGACGACGACGCGGCACGCGCCTGGAAGCAGGTGCACGAGCACGCGGTGGCCCAGCAACGAGGCAAGGACACCTGGTACGCCGACTACCAGGTTCGCGTCGCCACGGTCCTGCGCAGCTACGGCCCCGATGCAGACTGAGCGCCTGGTCCTGCGGGAGTGGCGCGAGCAGGACCGGGCGCCGTTCGCGGCGCTCAACGCCGACCCCGAGGTGATGGAGCACTTCCCCGCCACCCTGAGCCGGGCCGAGTCCGACGCGATGATCGATCGCCACCAGGACCGGTTGGCCGCGGGTCAGCCCGGCGTGTTCGCGGCCGAGGTCCGCGAGACCGGCGAGTTCATCGGCTTCATCGGGCTCGCGGTTCCGACGTTCGAGGCCTCGTTCACCCCCTGCGTCGAGGTCGGGTGGAGACTCGCGCGCAGCGCCTGGGGCCACGGGTACGCGACCGAGGGGGCCTTGGCCGCGCTCGAGCACGGCTTCACCGCCCTCGGGCTGGAGGAGATCGTCTCGTTCACCTCGGTCGGCAACCTGCGATCGCGCGCGGTGATGGAACGGATCGGCATGCGGCGGGTCGAGGAGTTCGACCACCCCCGACTCCCTGACGGTCACCCGCTGCAGCGCCACGTGCTCTACCGGATCACCTCCGGGTCCGTGCCGCACTGAGCTCCGACCTGCCGGTGCCGACAAGTCTGGTGACGAGCAACACAGGAACATTTCGACCGGAACGGGGCTAGCGTTGTCGATGGTCCGTGGACTCCGTCAGGGAGCTGCGAGAGCAATTGAAGGAGCTCGATGATGAGCGAAGAGACTGCGCCGTACGGCACGGGCGCCGCGAAGGCTCCGGAGGCGAGCCCCCGGAAGCGGGTGCGCACCCACCACCTGCGCGAGATGAAGGAGCGTGGCGAGAAGTTCGCCATGCTCACCGCGTACGACATGTACACCGCGGCCGCGTTCGACGACGCAGGCATCGAGGTGCTGCTCGTCGGCGACAGCGCCTCGAACAACGTCCTGGGCAACGAGACCTCGATCCCGATCACGGTCGACGAGCTGTTGCCCCTGACCCGCGCCGTGGCTCGTTCGGCCCGACACGCCCTGGTCGTCGGCGACCTGCCGTTCGGCTCCTACCAGGGCTCGCCGGAGCAGGCCTACAACACCGCCGTCCGGTTCATGAAGGAAGGCGGCGCGCACTGCGTCAAGCTCGAGGGCGGTCGCGAGATGACCGGCCAGATCGAGCTGCTGACCCGCGGCGGCATCCCGGTGATGGCGCACATCGGCTTCACCCCGCAGAGCGAGCACGCCCTCGGCGGCTACCGGGTCCAGGGCCGCGGCGAGACCGCGCAACGGGTCCTCGCCGACGCCAAGGCGATCGAGGCCGCCGGCGCGTTCGCGGTGGTGATGGAGATGGTCCCCGGCGACGTCGCCGCCCAGGTGACCGCCGAGCTCACCATCCCGACCATCGGCATCGGCGCCGGCAACGGGTGCGACGGCCAGGTGCTGGTCTGGCAGGACGCTTTCGGCCTGCGGACCGGCAAGATGGCGCGTTTCGTGAAGCAGTACGCCGACGTGCACACCGTGCTCACCGAGGCAGCCCAGGCCTACTCCGCGGACGTCAAGGCCGGCACCTTCCCGGGACCGGAGCACACCTTCTAAGCCAACCGGTCCCGGCGTACTGTCACAGCATGCGCCGACTCGGAACCGCACTGCTCGCCGCGGCGGCTGCCGCTGCCCTCCTCGTCCCGTCCGCACCCGCCGTGCAGGCCGCCGATCAAGCGGCGACCACGTTCCCGACCCTCTCGGTCAGCGAGCAGGTCAGCGCCCTGGACATCCCGTGGGACGTCCAGGTGCTGCCCGGCGGCCGCTTGCTCATCGGCGAGCGGTCCACGAAGCGGCTGATCGTCTGGCAGGGCGGCACCAAGAGGGTGCTGCGCTTCCACACCGACATCTGGGCTGCCGGGGAGACCGGTCTGATGGGACTCGCGGTCGACCCGAAGTTCGCGACGAACCGCCGGGTCTACACCTGCCAGGGCGGCACCCGCGCCGACGGTTCGCACGACGTCCGGGTGCTGGTCTGGCGGATGAACTACGCCTACACCGCCGTCGGCAAGATCAGGACGCTGGTCTCCGGGTTCCCGGCCACGTCAGGTCGGCACGGCGGCTGCCGCCTGCTGATCACCAGCCACGGCTCGCTGATGGTCGGCACGGGCGACGCCGCGACCGGCACGAACCCGCAGAGCCTGAGCTCCTTCGGCGGTAAGACCCTGCGGCTCAACCGGGCCACCGGTGCGCCGTACCCGCTCAACAAGTGGATCCACTCGAGCAACCCGGTGACGCGGTACCTGTACACGTTCGGCCACCGCAACGTGCAGGGCCTGGCCCAGCGCGGCGACGGGACGCTGTGGTCGGTCGAGCAGGGCACCTACCGCGATGACGAGGTCAACAAGCTGGTCGAGGGCGGCAACTACGGCTACAACCCGGTGCCCGGCTACAACGAGAGCGTCCCGATGACCGACGACGCCCTGCCGGGGACCCAGATCCACGCGAAGTGGTCCTCCGGCGACCCGACGCTGGCAACCTCGGGCGGCACCTGGGTGCACGGAGCCCAGTGGGGCGAGTACGACAACACCCTGGCGGTGGCGGCGCTCAAGGCGCACCGGCTGATCTTCATGAAGTTCGACGGCAACGGGAAGCTGCTCTGGACGCGCTCCCCCGACGAGCTGCAGCAGAACGGTCGGCTGCGCTCGGTGACGCGGGCCCCGAACGGCGACCTGCTGGTCACCACCTCGAACGGCGGAGGCGGCGACTTCGTCCTGCGGGTCTCCCCCAGCTAGCCGGCACCTGGGTCCTGAAGCCAAGCTTGGGTTCCTGAGGAGTGTCGCGCAGCGACCGTCTCGAAGGACACCCCCGGTGACCTACCGGGTCAGCAGCACCACAACGGCCCAGCCGGCGAACCCGAGGAGCGCCAGGTAGATCACCCGGCGCGGGTGCGGCAGGAACCAGCGCGTTCCCTGGGCGAGCAGCACCAGCCAGAACACGAACAGCCCGACCGCACCGAGCCAGCCGTAGACCTTCACCGCACCGAAGATCAGGAACGGCACGCAGGCCAGCATGCACATGCCGATGAAGGAGTCGCGGTAGACGCGGATGTCCTTGATCCGCCCGACGGGCTGGCCGGGTTCTTCGCCCGGCATCAGTCCCAGTCCTCGGCGTCCCACTTGGCGTTGCGCTCGGCGACCTTCTCCAACGCCCGCGCTGCCTCGGCCTCGGTCGGGTAGGGACCGAGCCGGTCGGCCCAGGCGCAGCCTTCCTGCGGCTCGACCCGCTCGTGCTTGAGGCACCACCAGAACTCGCTCACAATCCCCGCCCATTCCTTTCGGTTTCTCGCTGCGCTCGACGGAACCCGTCGTTCCTCGATGCCTCTCGACAGAACCAAATCGTTTCTCGCTGCGCTCGAAACTACACTCGCCGACGTGACTCCCGTTGCTCCTGGCACCATCTCTCCTCGCCGTCCCGTGCCCGCGCACATCCCGCGCCCCGAGTACGTCGACAAGCCGGCGCCCGCGCGGTTCACCGGGTCGGAGGTCAAGGACGAGGAGACCATCGCGAAGATGCGGGTCGCGGGGCGGATCGCCGCGCAGGCCCTGGCCGAGGTCGGCAGGCACGTCGCGCCCGGCGTCACCCACGACGAGCTCGACCGGATCGGCCACGAGTTCCTGCTCGACCACGACGCCTACCCGTCCACGCTCGGCTACCGCGGCTTCCCGAAGTCGTTGTGCACCAGCGCCAACGAGGTCATCTGCCACGGCATCCCGGACAGCCGGGTCGTCGAGGACGGCGACATCGTCAACATCGACATCACCGCGTTCATCGGCGGCGTGCACGGCGACACGAACGCCACCTTCCTCACCCCCGGGGTGAGCCCGGAGGTGCGTGACCT
>JBJMIP010000258.1:0-2839 GCA_045806825.1 Marmoricola sp. | reverse complement strand
CGGCGGCGCACGGGCCTCTGGCACCAACGACAAGGCCGGCGCGGCCGACAACCTGCGTCGCTGGACCTCCCCGCGCTCGATCAAGGAGACGTTCGTCCCGCCGACCAGGGTGGGCTACCCGCACATGGGCTGACCCTGACCTGCTGCGAGAATCAGCGGGTGGTTCTCGAGCACCTGGGCAAGATGCACCCCTACGAGCACGTGATCGTGCTGCTGCTCGCCTTCGGGCCGATCCTGCTCCTCGCCGTCACCGTCTACATCGCCCGCAAGCGGATCGACGACGAGGACGAGTCCTAGGTCCCGACTACGGTCGACCACCCGGCGTCAACCAGTCTCGGCCGACCTTGGTCTCGGCTCTCAGCGCGCGCAGCAGCATGTCGCCGATGAAGCCCTCGAGCTTCCCGCCGATCAGCGGGATCGAGACCTTCACCTCGACCTCGACCGTCTCCACGGTGCCGGTGGCGCTGGGCGCGATCGCGATGCTGCCCTTCATCTCGCCCGGCTTGCCGGGGATGGTGACCTGGAGCGCGGCCGAGGTTGGCGAGGACCACTGCTCGTCCTGGACGATGTTGATCTCCTCGCCGACGATCTTGCGGGCGAAGGACGGCACCTCGTCGGCGGGGCGGTACTGGTCGACCTTGACCGTCATCCCGGCTCCGGTCGGCGTGATCGACACCGTGCGCTTCGGGAAGCGCTGGTACTCGCAGACCTTCTCCCGGAACTCCGGCGTCGCCAGCATCGCGTAGACCTGCTCGGGGGTGGCCCCGTCGTACTTCATCTCGTGCCGGATCTTCTTCGTCATCAGGCACCCGCCAGCCACGCAGCGCCGACGGCCTGCTCCTTGACGAAGCCGTCGGTGGTGAGCTCGACGACCAGCTTCTCCAGCTTGCCGCCGATCAGCGGCACGCTGGCCTTCACGTCCAGGTCGTAGGTCAGCACGCTGCCCGACCCTTGCGCTGCCACGGTCGCGGTCCCGGCCATCGACGTCGGCTTCCCGGGGGTCTCGACGGTGTACGCCGCCCGCGCGCCGTCCCAGACGAAGGTGTTGATCGCCCGCGTCGACTCCCCGACGAACTTCTTCGCGAAGGAGGGCACGCCCTGGACGGCCTGCTCCTGGTCGACCACGACCTTGTTCCCGGTCACCGTGGCCGCCGAGGAGATCGCTCCGGTCGCCTCGGCGACCTTGTCCCAGAAGCCGGGGTCGGTCAGCATCGCGAGCACGGCGTCGGGGGCCGCGTCGTAGGTGAGGTCATGGCGCAGTTTCATGGGAGACATCATGGCCTACGGCCGATGGCCTACGTTGGGTCCTGTGGACGGATCCCCCGAGGAAGCCCAGAACTTCGTCAGCTTCGGCGAGGAAGGCGCGCTGCTCACCTACGGCAGCTACCTGCGGTTGCCCGACCTGCTGGACGCCCAGCACCTGGAGTCGGACCCACCCGCGCACGACGAGCTGCTGTTCATCACGATCCACCAGGTCTACGAGCTCTGGTTCAAGCAGCTGCTGCACGAGGCGGGCACGGTGCGGGACGCGCTAGTGGCCACCGAGGCCGCCAGCGGCGGTCGGGACCTGTGGTTCTGCCGGCACCTGCTCACCCGGATGCACGTCATCGAGCGGGTGCTGGTCCAGCAGGTCGACGTGCTGGAGACGATGACCCCGCAGGACTTCCTGGAGTTCCGCCAGCGGCTCGCCCCCGCGAGCGGGTTCCAGTCGGTGCAGTTCCGTGAGCTGGAGTTCCTCTCCGGCGCCAAGGACGCCGGCTACCTCAAGCGCTTCAAGGGGCTGACCGCCGCGGAGGAGGACCGCCTGGCCCGCAGGCTGGAGGAGCCGAGCCTGTGGGACGGGTTCGTGCACGTGCTGGGCGAGGCCGGCCTCGAGACCGGCTCCGACGAGGCGATCACCGCCTCGCTGCGCCAGGTCGCCCACAACCGCTCGGCCTACGCCGACCTCTGGGGCCTCGCCGAGGCGCTGCTCCAGCACGACGAGCTGGCCGCCGCCTGGCGGGCCCGGCACGTGGTGATGGTCGAGCGGATGATCGGCGACAAGGGCGGGACCGGCGGGTCCAGCGGCGCCGGTTATCTGCGCAGCCGCCTGGCGCTGAAGTTCTACCCGCTCCTGTGGGACCTTCGATCGGCCCTCTAAAGTCGTCTCGGAAACGAGAATCGGACACCCCGGTTGTTGTCGGCGACCAGCGCGGGTCCTAGCCTCGAACTGTGCCGATGACGACCGACGACGGTAGGGCCGAGCTTCTCCGACGGTTGTGCGACTACGCGGCGAAGCACCCGCCGTCCGCGCCCGACGGACTTTCGGTGAGCACGCTCCTGCAGGCGTACTACCAGCACGCGGCGTACGAGGACCTCAGCGAGCGCTCGGAGATCGACCTGTACGGCGGCGCCGCGCACCACCTGCGCACCGGGACCGAGCGTCCGCAGGGCACCGCGACCGTGCGGATCCTGACGCCGACGGTCTCCGACGACGGCTGGTCCGCGGACGGGCACACGGTGGTCGAGGTCGTCACCGACGACATGCCGTTCCTGGTCGACTCGGTGACGATGGCCCTCGACGAGGGCGGGCACGCGGTGCACGTGGTGCTGCACCCGCAGCTCGTGGTGCGCCGCGACGTGGCCGGGCACCTGCAGGACGTGCTCGCCCCCGATGCGGCGCACGACCTGGAGGCGCACGACGTCGGCCGCGAGTCCTGGATGCACCTGGAGATCGACCGGATCGGTCCGGGCGAGGCCGCCGAGCTCACCGCCCGGCTGGAGAAGGTGCTCACCGACGTCCGCGAGGCGGTCGAGGACTGGAGCCGGATGCACGACCGGCTCGATGCCCTGGTGGCCG
>JBJMIP010000257.1:0-5008 GCA_045806825.1 Marmoricola sp. | reverse complement strand
TGTGGTCGAGGACGTCCGCCGCGCCGTGGCCGCCGGCCGATCCGACGGTCTCGGCAGGCGCGCCGACGACGAGTCCGTCGGCCGCCCCCGCGAAGGCGAGCGAGGTGCCGAACCTGGCCTGTGCCGGGTTGGCGTTCGAGGTGACCCGCTGCGCGAGGGCCCAGGTGTTGCCGCCCGACGGCGTGAACAGGTCCACCGCGCCGTTGAACGTCGTGCTCCCGTTCGGCCAGGTGCTGTAGATGCTGTCGTCGGTGCGGACGCCGTCGTCGCCCGGGGCGCCGACCGCGATGACCTGGGTCGCCGGGTCGTACGCGACCGAGGTGCCGAACGCCTGCTCCGCGTCGCGCTGGGCTGCCGGCAGGTTGATGGCCCCGGCCGGGTCGACGTGGGTGACGTAGCCGTAGGTGGTGCCGAACCCGCCCGAGCGGCGGAAGACCTCGACGGTGCCGATGGTGTCGTTGATCGGACCCTGGGTCGTCGCCGACTTGAACCCCGTGACGCCCTGGCCTCCGGACAACGGGGCACCCACCACCAGCGTGCCGTCGCTCGCGGCGTCGAACGAGCTACCGAAGCCCCCGACGCCGCTGAACGTGGGCAGGGTCCACTGGGTGACGGCGATGGCTTGCAGGTAGTTGGGGTTCGCGAACGGGGCCACCGTCACCGGGTCGCCGGCGAAGGTCCACGCCAGTACCACCTGTTGCGATGCCAACCGCGCCAGCACGGTGACGCCCGCAGGCTCGACGACCAGGCCGACGACGGTGCCCAGCCCGGTGGTGGTGCTGGGGCTGTACGGCGTTCCCGAGGCTGCGGTCAGGCTCTTGACCAGGCTCCAGGCGCCGTTGCCGGTGGTGTCGAAGTAGACGTTGACGCGCCCCGAGGCGACGGTCGGATCGGACTGCAGGCGCGCGCTCTGCTCGCCCACGACCATCCAGCGACCCTTGGTGGTGACCGAGCTGCCGAAGGCGGCACTACCGCGAGCCGGAGTCGGGTCGAGGGTCGAGATCGCCGACAGGGTCGGGTCGACCACGATCGGGTAGTGCGCGGACCGGTCATCGACAACGATCCGCGCACCGGCGCCCGTCACGGTGAAGTGCGCCGGAAGACTGCGCCCGAGGCTGTCCCGGACCAGGAGGTTGTCGTAGATCAGCGGGGCGCCGACCTTGGGGATGAACGAGAGGGCTCCCGGTCCTGTGGACCGGACCTGGGCACCGGTCACGGACAGGCCGAGGCGCAGCTGGCCGGAACCGGCGGGACGCTGTGCGATGGTCCACCCGTGCTCGAGGGCGCCGGCCTTGTTCTGGAACCACTCGATGATGTTGCCGTGCCGCAGCGATGCGGTCTGGTCGGTGGCGACGGGAGCCGCGGCGCGAAGGACGCCGGTGGCGCCGACGCGACCCAGGCTGGCCGAGCGCAGCGAGACGCCGGCGCCGGTCGAAGCCGTGCGCACGGTCAGCCCGTGACGACCGATCGTGCCGGTGATCCCGGCGGCGTGGTTGCTGTAGGAGTACGTCGAGGCCCCGACCTGGTGGAAGGACGGGGCTGGGGCATGGTGGGTCTTGGTCGCAGCGGCCGAGTGCAACGAAGGCAGCTCGACGCGTGCCAGTGCGTTGATCAGACCCGGCGTGCTCGAGAAGACCATGCACGCCAGCGCCAGGAGCGCCGCGACCATGCCCGCGTTGAGCTGATTGGCCCGAGTTGTGGAACCGAGCTGGGCCGCTGTCGCGACCGTCGGTGCGCTTTCGACGTTGCTGTACCGCATGACGTACCCCCGCTGTGATGGATGCACGAGGAACGCTTCCACGGGATTTTGACCGCGTACATAGCCCTCTAAGGAGCTTTGTTACATGGTCTGGTCCAGTTACGCGGGGCCGTAACCGATCGCGTGCTCCGGATCACAAACAAGCCGTGCCGACGGGCACAGGGCCCTTTACGTATCAACTGCTCCGGGCCAGGATCCTGAACACCAGGGAGGCCTGAGAGGAGTGAGATGAGCACCGAGACACTCGCGCAGCAGCGCCAGCTCGCGCCGAAGCCCGGCCGCGACAAGGCGGCTCTGGTGATCGCCTCGTTCGGGGCGTTCCTGGCCTTCCTCGACGCCACCATCGTCAACGTCTGCTTCCCGGCGATCGAGCAGACCTTCCACGGGTCCAGCACGAGCACGTTGTCGTGGGTGCTGAACGCCTACAACGTCGTCTTCGCGGCGCTGCTCGTGGCCGGCGGCCGGCTCGCCGACCTGCTGGGTCGGCGCCGGGTGTTCATCACCGGCGTCGCGATCTTCACCGTGGCCTCGGTGCTCTGCGCGACCGCGGGCTCGGTCGAGGTGCTGATCGGCTGGCGCGTCGTCCAGGCGGTCGGCGCAGCGTTGCTGGTGCCGGCCTCGCTCGGCGTCGTCATCCAGGCCGCCACCGAGGACCGACGCGCGCACGCAGTCAGCCTGTGGGGCGCGACCGCTGCCCTCGCGGCCGGACTCGGCCCGCCGATCGGCGGCATGATCATCGCGGCCTCGGGATGGCGGCTGGCGTTCCTGGTCAACCTTCCCCTCGGCATCGCCGCGATCGTCCTCGGCATGAAGATGGTCGACGAGAGTCGCTCGCCGGGACGACGCAAGCTGCCGGACCTCGCGGGCGTCGCCGTGCTCGCCGCCGGCCTTGCGCTGCTCAGCCTGGCGATCGTCAAGGGACCGGACTGGTCCTGGGGCTCACCGCGAACGCTGGCCTGCATCCTCGGTGGTACCGCGCTGATCGGAGTGGTCGGCGTCCGGATCAACCGGCACCCGGTGCCGGTCATCGACCCGGGCCTGCTGAGGATCGGCAGCTTCGCGGTCGCCAACGCTGCCACCCTCGCGGCCGGCATGGGCATGTACGCGTACCTGCTCAACCACATCCTCTGGTTGCGCTACGTGTGGCACTACTCCTTGCTGCAGGCGGGTTTCGCGGTCGCGCCGAGTGCCCTGGTCACCGCGGTCGTCGCGGCCCGGATGGGCGAGGTCGCCCACCAGCGCGGCTACCGGTACGTCGCCTTCCCCGGCGCGATCCTCTGGGCCGGGGGGATGTGGTGGTTCATCCACCAGGTCGGCACCTCACCCGACTACCTGCACGACTGGTTGCCCGGCGCGGTGATCTCCGGCATCGGCTGCGGGATGACGTTGCCCATCCTCGGCTCGGCCGCCGTGGCCGCGGTCCCCGGTGGTCGTTACGCGACCGCGTCGTCGATCGTCAGCGCCGTCCGCCAGCTCGGCGGCGTGCTCGGCATCTCGGTGCTGATCGCCATCGTCGGCAAGGCGAGCCCGGCCGACCCGCTCGGCGCCGTCGAGCTGTTCCGCGACGGCTGGCGGCTCTCCTTCGGCTGCTTCGTGGCCGTTGCGGTGATCGTCCTCGGGGTCTCTCAACGTCCGCCGCAGGTCAGCGAGCAGGCCCCGCCCGAGGCACTGCCTCCGGTACGGCGCCGCCCGGTCCTCGAAGCGCCGAGGCGCGGACTGCAATCGGTGTCGGCCTTCCGGGGTCTGGCGCCGGAGGCGGCTGACGACCTGGCCGAGCGCGGCACCCGTCAGGAGCTCCGGGCAGGCGAGGTGCTCTTCCGCGAGGGCGAGGACGGTCCGTCGGTCTTCGTGCTGCTCTCGGGTCGCCTGCGCGTCGAGAAGCACGGTGAGGTGATCCGCGAGCTCGGCAACGGTTCACTCGTCGGGGAGCTCGCGGTGCTCGCCGGCGCACCACGCGGGGCCACGGTGATCGCCGCGCGCGACTCGGTGCTGCTGGAGATCGCCGGCGAGGACGTCCGCTCGGTGCTCGCGTCCCAACCCGCGGCGGCTCTCTCGGTTGCCGGGGTGCTGGCCGAGCAGGTCCGCACCTTGCCTGCGCCGGCGGAGCAGAAGGCGGAGCCCTGCACCGTGGCCGTGATCGCTGCCGAGGGCGCGGCACCGTTCGAGGTCGCCGAGGTGCTGCGGGACGCGATGGCCGCGCACCTGCAGGTCGAGCTGGTCCGAGAGGAGCTCAGCCCGGAGAGGCTGGTCGACCTCGAGGCCGACTTCGACCGGGTGCTGCTGGTGACCGGGCCGAGTGGCAGCTGGCACGACTTCTGCCTGCGTCAGGCCGACGTCGTCGTGCTGGTCGTCGACCCGAAGACGCGGGCGTTGCCCTCGGTGCCGGGCGCGGAGGTGCTGCTGCTCGGCGACGTCGACCAGGACCGGATCCTCGCCGTGCTCGCCGCGACCGGCGCCCGCCGGGTGCACCAGCAGCGGCACCAGGGCGTCGCGGCACTCGGTGCGCGCCTCGCCGGCCGGTCGGTGGGACTCGCGCTGGCCGGTGGAGGTGCGCGCGCCTTCGCCCACGTCGGCGTGCTGCGGGAGCTGGAGGCGGCCGGCGTGGTGGTGCACCGGGTCGCCGGCACCAGTGTGGGCTCCTACATCGGGGCCTTCTACGCGTCCGGCTGGGCGGTCGACGACATCGAGGAATTGCTCCGTGAGGAGTTCGTCCGGCGCAACCCGCTCGGCGACTACGGCCTGCCGAAGTACGCCTTGTCCCGCGGTCGGCGGATCGAGCGAGCCGCGATCCGGCTCTACGGCGACCAGGTTGCCGAGGCGCTCCCGCGCGAGCTGACCGTGATGACGACCGACCTCCTCGCCCGCGAGGCGGTCCCGATGCGAAGCGGACTTCTGCGCGACATCACCCGGGCCTCGGCGGCGGTGCCGGGTCTGCTGCCCCCGGTCCGCGTCGGCGATCGGATCCTGGTCGACGGCGGCGTGACCGGGAACCTTCCGGTCGGTCCTCTCGCCGCCGAAGGGGTCGGTCCGGTGATCGCGGTGAACCTGTCGGCCGGCGCACGCGAGGACTCTCCGGGCGCAGGTCCGAAGCGACCGCCGCGGATTCCGACCCTCGGCGAGACGATGGTCCGGACGATGCTGTTCGCCTCCGGTGACACCGACCGCAGCGCCGCTGACGAGGCAGACCTGGTCGTCAGCTGCCAGACCCGCCACATCGGGCTGCTGGAGTTCCACCAGATCGACGAGGCC
>JBJMIP010000256.1:0-4319 GCA_045806825.1 Marmoricola sp. | reverse complement strand
CGACCTGGGCCCCGTGGACCTCGGCGAGGCTGGCGCTGGCCAGCGGCTACGGTGCCGGGGTCCGCTCGCCCGGCTGGTACCAGCACCTGTTCGTGACGGCCGACCGGCCCGACGAGATCGTCGCCGGCTGGCTCACCCGGGTCGCCCGCGAGCTGCGGGAGGACGGCCTCGACGCGGCGCCCGCGACCGTCGTCGAAGCGGTTCGGATGGCGGGTGCACTGGCCACGATCCGTTCCCGGCCTTCGGTCGGGCTCAGCGAGCTCACCGATGCCACCCGGACGGTCCTCTGCGGCGGGTCCGACCTGCCGCTGAAGCTGATCGAACACCGCCTGGTCATCGGCGAGGAGCTCGGGCGGGTGCCCGACTCGGTGCCGCTGACCCCGCTGGCCCAGGACCTCGCGCGTTGGCAGCGGACCTTGCGGCTCAAGCCGAGTGCAGTCAGCGCCACCATCACCCTCGACCTGCGTCAGGACTCGCAGCGGGACCGGTCCGTGCTGCTGCACCGGCTGAACCTCCTCGGGATCGGGTGGGGGCAGCAGGCCGGGACCGGGCGCACCACGGGAACCTTCAAGGAAGCCTGGGACCTGCAGTGGCAGCCGGAGTTCGCCGTGGGCCTCATCGAGGCCGGCCTCTACGGGACCACGGTGCTCGACGCGTGCGAGAACAAGGTCTCCGAGCTGGCCCGCGAAATCGCCGGTCTCGGTGCGCTCAGCGAGCTCGTCGAGGCGTGCCTCACCGCGAACCTCCCGCGCGCCCTGGACGCGGTGATCGATGCACTGGCCGAGCGCACGGCCCAGCACGCCGACACCCTCGGCCTGCTCGAGACGATCGAACCGCTCGCCCGCAGCCGCCGGTACGGCGACGTACGGGGGGCGGACACCCAGCGCGTTGCCGGTGTTCTGCGCACCGTGGTCCTCCGCGCGGCCGTCGGGCTCCGCCCCGCCTGCGCCTCGCTGGACGACGATGCCGCCGAACGGATGCGGGCGGCGCTGGATGCCGCCGAACGTGGTGTCGCCCTCGTCGACGACGCGACCCTGCACGAACCATGGAGCGACTCGGTGGCCGCCGTGGCGGGCGACGAGAACATCCACGGCGCGGTGGGCGGGCGCGCGAACCGCATCCTGCTCGACGCCGGCCGTCTGACCGCCGAGGAGGTCGCACGCCGGCTCAGCCGCCGGCTCTCCCGCGGTTCGGCTGCCGTGTCCGGTGCTGCCTGGCTCGACGGCTTCCTGCGGGGCGATGCCCTGCTGCTGCTGCACGACCGGGAGCTGCTGCCGCTCGTCGACGCCTGGGTGGCCGAGGTGGACGAGTCCACCTTCGAGGACCTGCTCCCGCTGCTGCGCCGGACCTTCGCGCGCTTCGAACCCGGGGCTCGTCGGCAGATCGGGAGCAGGTTGCGTCACGGCACCGCGACGACCGGCACCACCGCGGTCACCCTCGACGTCGCCCGCGGTCTCCCGGCACTGCTGAGGGTCGCCGACCTCCTCGGCCTCGTGCAGGAGGACCCGTCATGACCGACCGCGACCGGCTGACCCGCTGGCGCCTGGTGCTCGGAGGCGAGGGTGGCGACGGCCTCGGGTTCGGGGCCGCTGGTACCGACACCGCGGCCGGGCTCAGCGCCGACGACGCGCGCCGGGACGGCGCGCTGAACGCCCTCTACGGCGACAACCGGCGCAAGGGCGGGCTCGGCGGGTCCGCGCCGAAGGTGGCGCGCTGGCTCGGCGACATCCGGACGTACTTCCCGTCCTCGGTGGTCCAGGTCATGCAGGCGGACGCGATGGACCGCCTCGGCCTGCACCAGCTGCTGATGGAGCCGGAGATGATGGAGGCGGTCCAGCCCGACATCAACCTGGTCTCGACACTGATCGGCCTGGGACGGGTGATCCCCGAGCGCAGTCGCGAGACGGCGCGGGCCGTCGTCCGGGTCGTCACCGAGCAGCTCGAGGAACGCCTGCGCGCCCGGACGGTGCAGGCGGTGACCGGCGCGCTGAACCGTTCCGCCCGGACGCGCCGGCCACGGCCCGCCGACATCGACTGGCGCCGGACGATAGCCGCGAACCTGCAGCACTACCTGCCGGAGCACCGCACCGTCGTCCCGGAACGCCTCGTCGGCTACGCCCGACGGAGCACCCAGGTCGAGCGTCACATCATCTTGTGCATCGACCAGTCCGGATCGATGGCCGAGTCCGTCGTGTTCTCGAGCGTCTTCGGCGCCGTCCTCGCCTCACTCCGTTCGGTGGCGACCAGCCTGGTCGCGTTCGACACCCAGGTGGTGGACCTGACCGACGAGATCGACGACCCGGTCGACGTCCTGTTCGGTGTCCAGCTCGGCGGCGGGACGGACATCAACCAGGCTCTGGCCTACTGCCAGGGCCTGGTCCGGCAACCGAACGACACCGTGCTGGTGCTGATCTCCGACCTGTACGAGGGCGGGATCGCCGAGGAGATGGTGCGGCGCTCGCGCGAGCTCGTCCAGAGCGGCGTGACGATGATCGCCCTGCTGGCTCTGAGCGACTCCGGCGCCCCGGCGTACGACGCCGAGCACGCCGAGGCGCTCGCGGCGATCGGCGTCCCCGCCTTCGCCTGCACCCCCGACCTGTTTCCGGACCTGATGGCCGCGGCCATCGAACGTCGTGACATCTCGGCCTGGGCAGCGGCCAACGACATCGTCACCAGCCACGCCGAGGCAACCGACTAGAGCACCTTGGTGCCGTACATCTCCCCCAGCGGGTCCGCGATCAGCTCGAGCCGCGCGCCGTTGGGGTCGCGGAAGTAGATCGAGGTCCCGCTCTCGGACTGGTAGTCGACGCCCGCGTCCTCGAGCCGCTTCTTGAGCTGCTCCCAGCGCTCCGGCTCGACCGAGATCGCGACGTGGTGCAGGCCGCCGAGCACCTCGGCGTACTCCCCGACGTCCAGGCCGGGGAAGTCGAAGAAGGCGATCAGGTTGTCGTTGCCGATGTCGAAGAAGAAGTGGTTGGAACCCCGGTAGTCGCGGTTCTCGAAGATGTCGGTCAGCGGGAAGCCGAGCACCCCGGAGTAGAACCGCACCGTCTCCTCGACGTCGCGGGCGACGATCGCGAAGTGGTGCAGCCCCCGGGCGGTGGAGGCCGGACGCGCCTCGCCCTCGAGCAGGTACGTCGACCGGATCCGCTCGCGGTCGGCGTTGATGGCGTCCAGCTCGGCTACGGTCGGCTCAGGCATCGAGGGGTTCTCCGTCCCAGTTCTCACGACGCGCCAGGTCGACGACCTCGACCCGGCGCAGCTTGGTCAGCTGCTTCACAGGCTTGCCCATCGGGACCACGCACGCAACGGCGTACGGCTCCGGCACGCCGAGCAGCTCCTTGACGGCCGGCTCCTCGGCGACGGCCATCGTGGTGATCGTGCCGCCGAAGCCCTCGTTGCGGGCGGCGAGCAGGATGTTCCACACCAACGGGTAGACCGAGGCGCCACTGATCACGCCGACGCGGTCGAGGTCCTGGTCGACCGAGGCGACGAGCCGTAGGTCGACGCAGACCACCAGCACGACCGCTGCGTTGCGCAGCGGCTCGGTGAAGTGCGGCGGGACGTCGGTGGCGGCGATCTGCTCGGGGGGCACAGCAGTCGGGGTGACCGAGTTCCACGGGCCCTCACCGGCCATCACCTGCGCGGTGTACCGCCGGGCACCGGTCGCGGTCAGCTCCACCAGCCGCTCCCGGGTCGCGGTGTCCCGGACGACGATGATCCGGGTGCCCTGGCGGTTGCCGCCGCTCGGTGCGAACCGGGCGTTGTCCAAGATCTTCGCGAGCACCTCGTCGGGCAGCGGGTCCGCGGTGAACTCGCGCACCGCAGCGGTGGTGCGCATGACGTCGTACAGGTCCATGACCCAGACGCTAGCGCTGCACGGGCACCGTGGTCGGCTTCGGAGGGGCAATCCCGGTCTTCGCGGTGAAGGTGAAGGTCAGCTCCGTCGCGTCGGTCGGGACCGTCTGCGGCAGCGGGATCGTCGGCGTGGCCTGCTCGGGCATGTCGTAGTGAACGGTGCCCAGCGTCCTGGTGCCGTCCGAGACCGTCAGGTCACCGGCACAGCCCCCGGCGCCCGCGCCACAGCTGACCTGGACGCCGGTCTTCCCGCTGGCGTCGACTCCGAGCACCGTGCTGGTGACCTGGAGGACGGACGGGAAGGTGACGCCGGTCGGGCTGTTGTCGCTGTCGGGGTCGAAGCAGCCGTCGAACTCGTAGACCGGGTTGTTCACCGTGCGGCCCCGGGTGTCGTTGATCGTCTGGAACCCGACCAGCTTGCTCGGTCCGCCAGCGGTGAAGCAGTCGTTGGAGTGCACGGT
>JBJMIP010000255.1:0-13853 GCA_045806825.1 Marmoricola sp. | reverse complement strand
TCCCACGCCGACCGCGACCGGATCGCCCCGGACGAAGCGCGGAAGAAGTGGATGGGGGTCAACGGTGGCGTCGGTTCGGCCCTGTTCCTCGACGGTCTGCTGGCGGGACTCTGGCGGATCGAGGACGGCCGGGTGCTGGTGGAGCCGTTCACGAGGCCGACCAAGGTTCAACAGTCAGGCATCGAGGCCGAGGCCGCCCGCGTCGAGGCCCTGCTCGCGTCGTAAGAGGTCTCGGCTGCGCTCGACCAGCGGTGGTGCGGAGGTCTCGGCTGCGCTCGACCAGCAGTGGTGACCACCCGCTTCCCGAGGTCTCGGCTGCGCTCGACCAGCGGTGGTGCGGAGGTCTCGGCTGCGGTCGACCAGCGGTGGTAACCACCCGCCGGTCGAGCAGCGAGGAACGAGCGGACAGCCGAGACCCCTCAGGCCCAGCGCTGCGTGCGGGACAGGATCGCTGCCACGGCCGCGACACCCGCGGTCGAGGTGCGCAGCACTGACGGCCCGAGTCGAACAGCCAGGGCGGCGCTGAACGCCGCGAGCTCCTCCTCGCTGATCCCGCCCTCGGGGCCGACGATCACCAGGATCGACGAGGCACCCTCGAACGACACGCCGGCGAGCGGCAGCTCGGCGTCCTCGTGCAGCACGACCGCCACGTCCGTCGAGGCGATCAGGGCGACGACCTCGTCCGTCGATGCCAGCTCGGTGACCTCGGGGAGCCACGAACGCCGGGCCTGCTTGGCCGCGCTGCGCGCGGTCGCCTGCCACTTGGCCAGCCCCTTGGCGGCGCGCTCGCCCTTCCAGACCGCGACCGAACGCGATGCTGCCCACGGCACGATCCGGTCGACGTCGATCTCGGTGAGCACCTCGACCGCGAGCTCGCCCCGATCACCCTTGGGCAGGGCCTGGACAACGGTGACCTCGGGTGTCGCGCGCTCAGCGAACGACACCTCCTCGACAGCGACTTCCAGCGACGACTTGGTCGCCGCGGTCACCGTGCAGACGGCCGAGGTTCCCGCGCCGTCGGTCAGCACGACCTGCTCCCCGGCGCGGATCCGCTTCACCGTCGCCGCGTGGCGCCCCTCGTCCCCGTCGAGCAGCAGTCGGGAGCCGACTCCTGCCCCGGCGACGGCGTCGGAGAGGAAGACCGGGAGGGTCATTGCTTGAAGGCGTCCCGCATCCGTCCGAACAGCCCCTTGTGGGCGGGCTGGATCCGGCCGTCGGGCGACTCCTCGTTGCGCACCTCCGCGAGCTCGCGCAGCAGCGCCTCCTGGCGCTCGTCGAGCTTGGTCGGCGTCTCGACCTCGATCGTGACGACGACGTCGCCGCGCGACTGACCGCGCAGGCTCGGGACTCCGCGGCCCCTCAGCACGTGCTCGGTGCCGGACTGGGTGCCCGGACGGACGTCGACGGTGATGGACCGCTCGACGTCGATGTCCTCGGTGTCGAGGTCGTCCTCGAGCAGCGGCAGCTCGATCGAGGTGCCGAGCGCCGCGGCCGTCATCGGCAGGCTGACCCGGCAGTGCAGGTTCAGACCCTCACGGCTGTAGGTCGCGTGCGGGGCGACGTGCACCTCGACGTACAGGTCGCCGGGCGGACCGCCGCCGGGGCCGACCTCGCCCTCGCCGGAGAGCTGCACGCGGGTACCGGTGTCGACGCCGGCCGGGATCTTGACGGTGATGGCCCGGCGCGAACGCAGCCGGCCGTCGCCGGCGCAGTCGCGGCACGGGTCCGGGATGATCTCGCCGTACCCGCGGCAGGCGGCGCACGGACGCAGGGTGCGGATCTCGCCGAGGAACGAGCGCTGGACGTGCTGCACCTCGCCGCGGCCGTGGCAGGTCTCGCAGGTGATCGGGCGTGAGCCCTCGGCGGCGCCTGATCCGTGGCACGTGCTGCAGACGACGGCCGTGTCGACCTTCAGCTCGCGGGTGGTCCCGAACGCCGCCTCCGCGAGCTCGAGGTCGAGCCGGACCAACGCGTCCTGACCGCGGCGCTGGCGCGAGCGCGGACCGCGACCGCCCTGCTGCTGGCCGCCGAAGAACGCGTCCATGATGTCGGTGAACGAGAACCCGGCACCCTGGCCGAACCCACCGGTACCGCCGAACGGGTCGCCACCGAGGTCGTAGACCCGGCGCTTCTCCGGGTCGGACAGGATCTCGTAGGCCGCGGAGACCTCCTTGAACTTCTCCTGCGCACCCGGGTCGGAGTTCACGTCCGGGTGGTACTGCCGGGCCAGCCGGCGGTAGGCCTTCTTCAGGTCGTCGGCGTCGGCGTCTCGGTCGACACCGAGGATGGCGTAGGGGTCCTGGCTCACGGGTTCTTTCTCAGGCTTCGTCGAGGATCGTGGAGAGATAGCGGGCGACCGCGCGGACCGCGGTCATCGAGCCCGGATAGTCCATCCGGGTCGGGCCGACCACACCGAGGGCGGCCAGGGCTTCGTCGGAGGCGCCGTAACCGGTGGCCACGACGGAGGTCGAGGAGAGCTCGTCGATCGGCCCCTCGGTGCCGATCCGCACGGTGACGACGGAGGACGAGGTCGCCTCGCCGAGCAGCTTGAGCAGCACCACGTGCTCCTCCAGCGCCTCCAGCATCGGCCGGATCGAGTGCTCGAAGTTGTCGCCGAACCGGGCCAAGTTCGCGGTGCCGCCCACGACGACCCGGTCGTCGGTGCTGTGGTTCGACATCGCCTCGACCAGCGCGGCGACGATCACCGAGTACGTGCTCGCCGTCGCACCGGCAGCCTGCTCGGGCAGCGCACCGAGCGCGGAGGCGGCGGTCGCGATCCGCTCCCCGGCCGCCGCGCTGTTCAGGCGCAGCCGGAGCTCGCCGATCAGCTCGTCGGTCAGCTCCGTCGGGACCTCGACCACGCGTTGCTCGACCCGCCCGGTCGACATGATCAGCACCGCGAGCAGCCGGTTGGTGCTCAGCGCGACCAGCTCGATGTGCCGGATCGTCGACTTGGCCAGCGACGGGTACTGGACGATCGCGACCTGCTGGGTCAGCTGGGCGAGCAGCCGGACGCTGCGCTGGACGACGTCGTCGAGGTCGTGCGCGTCCTCGAGGAAGCTCGAGATGGCCCGCTTCTCGGCGGCCGACATCGCCTTCAGCGTGGTGAGCCGGTCGACGAAGAACCGGTAGCCCTTGTCCGTCGGGATCCGGCCGGCGCTGGTGTGCGGCTGGGCGATCAGTCCCTCGTCCTCGAGCGCGGCCATGTCGTTGCGGACCGTGGCCGGCGAGACGCCGAGCTTGTGACGCTCGACCAGGGTCTTGCTTCCGACCGGTTCCTGGGTGGCGACGTAGTCCTCCACGATGGCGCGCAGCACGGCGAGCTTGCGCTCCTCGACCATGTCGCCCCCTCTCGTGATCGCTGGCACTCGGGTCTTCGGAGTGCCAAGTCTACTAGCCGCCCGGCCTGGACCTAGGCTCACGCCATGGTCGACTTCAACGAGGTGTCCGACCGGGTCTGGGTGGCCCGGTTCCCGTGGTTCGACGTGAACGTCGGCCTGATCGCCGGATCCGAGGGCCTGGTCGTGGTCGACACCAACGCCACCCCCGCGCTCGGACAGGATGTCCTCGACGCAGTCCGCAGGATCTCCAAGGCTCCGCTGGTGGCTGCCGTGAACACCCACCTGCACTTCGACCACACCTTCGGGAACGCGGTCTTCGTGGCCGACGGCGCCCAGCTGATCGCGCACGAGGCGGCCGCCGCAGCACTGCCCGCGCACGCGGCGGAGGTGCGTGAGGCCGCGGCCGAGGACCCGGACCCACGGACCGACGACCTGGTCACGGTCGAGCCTGTCGTGCCCGACCGCACCTTCTCCTCAGCGCTCTCCCTGGACCTCGGCGACCGCGTGCTCGAGCTGATCCACCCGGGTCGTGGGCACACCGACGGCGACATCGTGCTGCGGGTGCCCGACGCCGACGTCCTCTTCGCCGGCGACCTGGTCGAGGAGTCGGCCGCGCGTTCGGCCGTCCCCGGGTTCGGCAGCGACTGCTACCCGATGGACTGGCCGGCCACCTTGGACCTGGTGCTGCAGCTGACCGGTGCCGGCACCCGGATCGTCCCCGGCCACGGGCTTCCGGTCGACCAGGACTTCGTGCACGAGCAGCGCTCGGCGCTCGGCGTGGTGGCCGAGACGATCCGCGACCTGGTCACCCGCGGCGTACCGGAGGTCCAGGCGCTGGAGGCCGCGGACTGGCCCTACCCGCGTGAGGAATTGGACAACGCCGTACGCCGGGGCTACGAACAGCTCCCCGGCGTACGGCGTCAGCTGCCGCTGATCTAGCAGGGGTGCCCGGACCACCGGCGACGGCGCCGCCAGGGCGCCACCACCAGCAGGAGAACCGCCAGGATCACCAGCGGCACCCACGGGACGTGCCCGGTGACGGCGATGACGATCGCCGCGATCCAGAGCAGCGGGATGACCGGGAAGAACGGGAACCAGCCACGACGGAGCGCCCACGGGCCACGTCGACGGAACGGTGCCTCGAGGTCTGCGAAGACTCGCTGCACATCGCCGCGGTTGCGAGCGAAGCCCACCGCGTCGACGCGCTCCTCGAGCTCGATCGCGTCGATCCGTCCGCGCTTGTGGTGGTGGCGGAGCCGGCGTACGGCGGCGCCGCGCTCCCGGTCGGACAGACGGAGCTCGCTGGAGCTCCAGTAGTACTCACTCATCATTCCTCCTCGGCGGCGTCGGGCCCCTCGGCGAGGAGTCCGTAGAGCTTGCGGCGTGTGTCGGCCAGGATCTCGACGGCTCGGTCCTGCTGGGCCGGGCTGCCGGTCGAGGCGACCTGGACGATCGCGCCGACGGTCTGCTTGATGACCTGACGCAGGTCGTGGTGGCCGTCGTCGGCCTCCTCCTCGTCGAAGACCTGCCAAACGGCGGCGAGCTCATCGGCGTTCTCGGTGACGTGTGTGCGACCCGACTCGGTCAGCTGGACCGTCTTGCGACCGGCCGTGCTGTCCTCGATCAGGCCCTCGTCGGCGAGCTGCGCCATCGTCGGGTAGACCGACCCGGGGCTGGGCTTCCAGGCCTCGTTGGTGCGCTCGGCGATCTGCTGGATCACCTGGTAGCCGTTGATCGGCTCGGTGGCCTCGGCCAGGACGCTCAGGATGGCCGAGCGGACGTCGCCGCGGCGCACCCGGGAACGGCCACGTCCGCGACTTCCGCCGGGACCGCCCCACTGGGGGCCGAACATCTGGCCGACCCACGGCGGCGGCCCAAAGCTCTGGCCGCCCATCGGGCCGCCCCAGTACTCGGTGCGTCCACGGCCTCGGCCGTGTCCACGCTGACGTCGGACGGATTCGAATTCGGTGTGGTTGTGCTTCATGACGTGCTCCTTCGGTAGGGGATCGAGGCGGCGCTTCTTGAGGGCGCCGAACTTCTCGATGTGTTAACGATATATCGCGAACACTACCGATGCAAGTATTTATTCCGCGGGGATGAATGGAACCTCTCCCGGCTGCTCGCGCATCTACCGTGTGACGACGATCAGGACGGCGGGTGGATGGCGACCGAGCAGGAGTTCGACGACTACTTCGCGAGTCGCTGGCAGCGGCTGGTGAGATCTGCCGTGCTGCTCGGCTGCGAGCGGTCCGAGGCCGAGGACCTGGTCCAGTCGACGATGGTCACCTGCCTGAGGAAGTGGTCGAAGGTCTCGGCCGCCGAGGACCGGGACGCCTATGTGCACCGGATCCTGATCAACACCTTCCTGGCGTCGCGGCGGCGGCGTTGGACCGGCGAACGACCGAGCAGCGAGCTCCCTGAACAGGCGAGCACCGATGAAACCCACGCGGTCGACATCGCCGATGCCGTGCTGCGATGCCTCGCGCGTCTCAACGACGAGCACCGGACTGTCGTGGTGCTGCGCTACTACGCCCACCTCACCGAGCAGCAGATGGCGACGGCGCTCGGTGTACCAGCGGGCACGGTGAAGAGCCGCCTGGCCAGAGCCGTGAAGGCACTCGCCGAGGACCCGCACATGATCGAGCTACGAGGAGCGTCATGAGTGACGAGAACCTGACCGAACTCCTCGAGCGAGCCGCCGATGTCGTCCCCGTCGGCCCGGTACCGCTGGCCGCTGCGCATGCCCTGGCGGCACGGCGGGCGCGGCGCCGCCGCTTGGTAACGGTGATGGCCTCGGCCGCCGCCGTCGCTGCCGCGATCGCCGGCACTGTGGCGGTCGTCCCGCACCGCAGCCACCGTCCGGACATCGCACCGGTGCCTGCGCCGAAGACACGGTTGTTCGGGCTCGGGCATGTCGCCGTCGACGTGCCGGCGTCGTGGGCAGCCGGTTCGATGGCCTGCGCGCCGGTGCGGGACGCAGTCGTCATCGGCCCCATGATCGGCAATTGCATCCTCCAGCCGCGGCCGAAGAATGTCGAGCTGATCGAGCTCGAGCGTTCGTACGGGGATGCCCCGAAGGGCAGCTCCCGCCTAGTGATCGATGGGCACGATGCCTATGCGAGCCGCACCGCCTGCGGTCGGAGCCGAACCGACGACCCGGTCGCGTGCGCCGCAACAGTCACAGTGCCGAGCGAGAACGTACGCATCTCTTTGATCTCGACGACGAGCAGGGCCACGGTCGCCGACATGCAAAAGTGGATCAGGGTCCTGCCGAACCGCACTGCGGTTCCCCCGCCGAACACCTTCTTTGACCCGTCGACGGCGGGAGCGAGCTACCAACGCCTGCTCGAGGCGTCGGGCTTCCGCGTGGTTCCTTCGGTCCACTACTCCGAGAGAGGATTTGTTGGCGAGATCGCCCGGGTTTCACCGATGCCCGGGACCATGCTGGCACCGGGTTCGACGATCCGTTACACCGTCAGCAACCACCGGACACGACTCACGCTCTCGGTCGCCAATCTTGGGACTCCGCCGTTCAGCCTCAAGGACTCCACTATCCGGGTGGCCGCCTACGCACAAACTGCCCTCGGCACGCGCCTGACCCTGTTCATCAAGGGGGCCGAACCGTTCAGGGAACGGATCCAGGTGGATGCAAACAGCCGCTATCTTCGGCCGACCCCGATCGTGGGGGCACTCCCCCGCGGCGTGAGCGCCTTCAGCTGGACGGTGGTCGCTACCGGCAGGACCACGATGAAGATCTACGTGACCGATCACGGTCACCGGACGATCATCGGGAACGTCGTCCTCCGCAAGATCCGCGACCACATCTGACGATCAGCGTGTCGTCCAGCGCTCGCTCGGCAGCGGGAACGGGTTGAACCGGCAGCCGTCCAGCCCCTTGGACTGCTGCATCATCAGCGGCGCCGGCCAGCCCGCTCCCCCGCAGCCCCGGTGGGGGTGGCCGAGCCAGTGGCCGGTCTCGTGGTTGACCACCATGTCCCGGTAGACCCGTAGCGACAGGCCCGCGTTGTTCCAGGCCGGCGATGCGTGCAGCCAGCGGGTCTGGTTGATGACCACGTTCCGACCCGACCGGCAGCTCCAGGTACGGCTGCACGGCGAGCCGAAGGTCGTCATCGCGTCCGCGTCGGCCAGCACCAGCGTGAAGCTCCCGCCGGTGGCGACGCGCTTGAACGCGTAGCCGGCCGAGCGCCAGCCCTGGGCCTCCGCGTAGGTCTCCTGCGCCAGTGCCGCGAACTCCTGCGTGCTGGCGACGATGTGTCCGCGGGTCGCGATCCGGTAGGTGAACACCTTCTTCACCGGGACCCGGTGGTCGATCACCCCGGCCGCGGGCGTGGTGAGCGCATCCAGGTAGCCGTCGCGGTGCACCCGCATCTTCACCGCGATCAGCGTGCCGTAGTCGGCCACCGTCAGCTTGCGGGTCGGTCCGTTCGCACCGTTGATCGCCTTGCCGTCGCGCAACCACTGGTACGTCGTCGCCGTCGGCGCCGGGTCCCATGTCCCGGCCGAGGCCGTCAGCGTGTGGTCCCAGCGCCGCTCGCCGGTGATCTTCGCCGCCGTCAGCGGAGTGAGCTCGGGCGGATCGGTCGGCCCCGGGACGCCGTACGCCGGGACGAGGCCGAGCACGCCGAGCGCCAGGCCGGCGGCCACCAGGACCCGAGGTGTTCGCGACATTCATCGAACGTACCCCGCTCCGCGCGCCTGCGAACTGAGTCGCACCAGGTTCCGTAGCGTTGCCGGGTGAGTTTCGACCGCTACGGCTCCGACGTCCTGAACAGCGACTGGCGCAAGCCCAAGAACGGGCGCTCCATCGAGATGAGCGCCGATCTCGGCCTGGTCGTCGAGGAGGTCCAGACCGATTTCTGCGGCGAGATCGTCAAGGTCGAGCGCGACCTCGGCACCGTGATCCTCGAGGACCGACGCCAGAAGCGGCGTACGTTCCCGCTCGGGCCGGGCTTCCTGCTCGACGGCGTCCCGGTGATCCTGGTGGCGCCCAGCCGCAAGGGCCCGACCGTTCCGACCCGGACAGCCTCGGGCTCGATCGCGGTCCAGGGCGCGAAGGCGCGGGTCGCCCGGGCCAGCCGGATCTTCGTCGAGGGTCGCCACGACGCGGAGCTGGTCGAGAAGGTCTGGGGTGCCGACCTGCGTCTGGAAGGCGTGGTCGTGGAGTACCTCGAAGGCATCGACGACCTGTCTGCGCACCTGCGCGACTTCGGGCCCGGTCCGGAACGGAAGGTGGGCGTCCTCGTCGACCACCTGGTGCACGGGTCCAAGGAGAGCCGCATCGCGCAATCGGTCGCGAAGTCACCGATCGGCAAACACGTGCTGATCGTCGGGCACCCCTACGTCGACGTGTGGCAGTCGGTGAAGCCCGAGCGCCTCGGGATCGAGAAGTGGCCGACGATCCCGCGCAACATCGAGTGGAAGAAGGGCGTCTGCCAGAGCTTCGGATGGCCGCACCGCGACCAGGCCGACATCGCCCGCGCGTGGCAGCACATCCTGTCCAAGGTGACCTCGTACGCCGACCTCGAGCCGTCCCTGCTCGGCCGGGTCGAGGAGCTCATCGACTTCGTCACAGCCTGACGAGCTATTTCAACCGCACCTTCAGCTGCTTGTTCTCCTCCCGGGTCTCGACCAGGTCGGTACGCGACTCCACGAAAGCCCGGAAGCTGCTGAACCCGAGCGACTTCTCCTTGAAAGCCGGATCCATCCGCTGCATCTGGCTCTTCAGCCCGCCGGCGTTGATCCAGTCGTCGTCGCTCTTCTGCAGCCCGACCCGGATCGCCCGCACCAGCAGGTCCGTCGCCCCGGCTTCGACGGGGTTCACGGCGGACTTCTTCGCCGCGACCTTCTTGGTCGCCGCCTTCTTCGCGGGCGCCTTCTTGGCAGCAGGCTGTCGCGCCGGCGGAGGCGTCACGCCGGGCAGGTGCGCGTAGTCGATGAACTCGTCGCACGCCGAGACGAGGGCCCGGCTGGTCGACCCCGCGACGCCGATGCCGACGACGTACCGGCCGAGCTGCTTGCAGCTCTGCGCCAGCGGGACGTAGTCGCTGTCGCCGGCCACGATCACGACGTGCGTGATGTCGGGGTGACGCATCAGGTCCTCGACGGCATCGACCGCCAATCGGATGTCGGCACCGTTCTTGACGCCGGATGCGGTGAACAGCTGCACGAGGTGGAGGGCCCGGTCGATGAGCGCCGCCTTGTAGGCGGCGTTGGCCGGCACGGACCAGTCGGCATACGCCCGACTGAGCGAGACGCTGCCGAAGGAGGCGGCGTAGTCGATGATCGCGCCGATGTCGACCTTCGCCTCAGCCAGCCTCAGATCGATCGGGTCCTGCGAGCCGTCCACCGGGGTCCGGCGACGTGGGTCGTCGTTGCGCCAGGCCTGCTTTCCGTGCACGTCGTCGTACCGCGAGATGACGACGTTGTCGAAGTCGATGTAGACGGCTACCCGTTCGCTCATGCACCGAGACTAGGGGTCGCTCACCCGAGCAGGTCGCGCACCACGGCGTCAGCGAGCAGTCGACCTCGGCGGGTGAGCACCAACCGATCGCCTTCGCGCACGGCGAGTCCGTCTCCGAGGACCCTCTCGACCGCCGGCGCCGCGACCAGCGAGACCGGAAGGCCGTCGCGCAGGCGCACCTCCAGCAGCACCCGCTCGACCCGCCGGGTCTCCTCGTCGAGCAGCTCGCGGGCCAGCGCCGGCGACTCCCCCGCGGCCAGCCTCGCGGCGTACGCCGTGGGGTGCTTGGCGTTCCACCAGCGCACCCCGCCGACGTGGGCGTGCGCACCCGGGCCGATGCCGAGCCAGTTCTGCGAGGTCCAGTACAGCTCGTTGTGGCGGCAGCGCGACGCCCGGTCCCGCGACCAGTTCGACACCTCGTACCAGCCGAGCCCGGCGCCCTCGAGCAGGTCGTCGGCCAGCGCGTACTTGTCGGCCAGGTCGTCCTCGTCGGGCATCGGCAGCACGCCGGAACGCACCTGCCGGGCCAGCGCGGTTCCGTCCTCCACGATCAGCGAGTACGCCGAGACGTGGTCGGGCGTGCAGGCCAGCGCCGCGCGCAGCGAGGTCTCCCAGTCACCCAGCGACTCCCCCGGCGTGCCGTAGATCAGGTCCAGGCTCACCTGCTCGAAGCCGGCCTCGCGCGCCCACGCAACAGCCCGCGGCACGCCCTCGGGATCATGGGTGCGGTCGAGCACGGCCAGCACCGAGGGCACCGCCGACTGCATCCCGAAGGAGATCCGGGTGAAGCCGCCGGAGCGCAGCTCTGCGAGGGACTCGGGCGTGACGCTGTCGGGGTTCGCCTCGGTCGTGACCTCGGCGTCCACGACGAGACCGAAGCGGTCCCGCACCGCGGCCAGCATCCGGACCAGGTCCGCGCTGGGCAGCAAGGTGGGCGTCCCGCCGCCGAAGAACACCGTCTCCACTGCGGGCGCACCCGGAAGGGCACCAGCCAGCAGGTCGATCTCGGCCACGGCGGTCTCGGCGTAGCTCGCCTGGGACGCACCCCCGCCGAGCTCTTTGGACGTGTAGGTGTTGAAGTCGCAGTAGCCGCAGCGCACCGAGCAGAAAGGCACGTGCAGGTAGACCCCGAGGCTGCGGGTGCTCAGCTCCGCCAGCGCGGAGGAGGGCAACGACCCGTCACGGGGCGCGGGTTCGCCGTCCGGCAGGGTCGAGGGCACCGAGTGAGCCTAGACGGGTCTCCCGGATCACCGGCCCGCACCTCAACCACCGTCAGGCGTAGAGGCCGTCGATCAGGCCCTTGTTGTTCTCCTCGACGACGTTGCGCTTGACCTTCAGCGACGGGGTCAGCTCACCGGACTCGATCGTGAGGTCGTGGTCGAGGATCTCGAACTTCTTGATCGTCTCCCACCGGTTCAGCTGGCCGTTGAGCTGCTCGACGTAGTCGGTGACCATCGCCTTGACCTCGGGCGAGGCGACGAGCTCGGAGTACGCGACGCCGCTCTTGCCGTTCTCCTTCGCCCAGCCGGCCATGCCGTCGGGATCCAGGGTGACCAGCGCGATGCAGTAGTTGCGCTCGTTGCCGAAGACCATGAACTGGCTGACGTACGGGCAGATCGCCTTCATCTTGGCCTCGATCGCCGGCGGCGCGACGTACTTGCCGCCGGAGGTCTTGAACAGCTCCTTGATGCGACCGGTGATGGTGAGGAAGCCTTCGGCGTCCAGGGAACCCTTGTCGCCGGTCCGCAGCCAACCGTCCTCGGTCAGCGTGCTCGCGGTCTCCTCGGGCAGGTTGTGGTACCCGTCCATGATGTTCGGGCCCTTGATCTGGATCTCGTCGCCGTCGCCGAGACGGACCTCGCCGCCCGGGAACACCTGGCCGACGGTGCCGATCTTGTAGTCGTCCGGGTGGTTCACGAACGCGCCGGCCGAGGTCTCGGTGAGGCCGTAGCCCTCGAGGATCAGCAGGCCCGCGGCGTGGAACCACTCGGCGATCTCGCGGTTCAGCGCGGCCGAGCCGGAGAGGAAGAAGCGCACCCGGCCACCGAAGCGGTCACGGATCTTGGCGAAGACCAGCTTGTCGAAGATCGCGTGCTGCAGCTGGAGGGTGATCGGGACGGACTTGCCGGCGAGCTTGAGCGCGTCGACCTGCTTGCCGACCGCGAAGGCCTGGTTGAAGATCTTCTCCTTCAGGCCGCCCTCGGCCTCCTGCATGGTGATGATCCGTGCGTAGGCCTTCTCGAAGATGCGCGGCGCGGCACCCATGAAGGTCGGCTTGACGATGCCGACGTTGTCGATGATCCGGTCGACCCGACCGTCGATCGCGGTCGCGAAGCCGCACGCCAGCTGGGCGGAGAGCAGCACCTTGCCGAACGAGTGCGCCATCGGCAGCCAGAGGAACTGCAGGTCGGACTCGTCCAGGATGCCCTGGCTCTGCACAACCGCGCCCTCGTAGGTCCACGACGAGTGCGTGAGCCGCACGCCCTTCGGCTTGCCGGTGGTACCGGAGGTGTAGATCAGGGTGGCGAGCTGCTCGGGCTTGATGCCCGCGACAGCGGTGTCGACCGCTCCCGGGTTCTCGGCCAGGTGCTTCTCGCCGAGCGCGGCGAGGTCGTCGAGCGTGATCAACCAGTCACCGTCTTCCGCCTGCCCTGAGCCTGTCGAAGGGTCGAGGATGACGACCTTGAACAGCTCGGGCAGCTCGGCCTTGTGGTCGCGCAGCTTCTGGACCTGCTCGTCGTTCTCCGCGAACACCACCCGCGACCCGGAGTCGGCGAGGATGTAGGCGACGTCGACGGCCATGGTCGAGGGGTAGACCGTGGTGGTCGCCGCACCGGCGCACAGGATGGCGAGGTCGGCCTCGATCCACTCCAGCCGGGTGCCGGCGGCGATGCCGACGCGCTCCTCCGAGCCGATACCGAGCGCCAGCAGGCCCGCAGCCAACGTCTCGACCCGGTCACCAGCCTGCTTCCAGGAGATCGAGTTCCACGGCTGGCCGTCGGCCGCCGGGGTCAGGAAAGCCTCGGCACTCGGGCTCTTGGCGACCCGGTCCCGGAACTGCACCGCCAGGTTGGGCGAGCGCTTCTCGATGAAGGACGTGTCTCGGGAGACGGGTGACATGGTGCTCTCTCGCTTCTCTGTCCGGGGCCTCGACGCGGTGTAGGTAACCTAGATCACGGCCGGTGAGCGCGACTAGTTAACCGCTATTCACCTCGGGTTCCGGCGTGTCCCACGTGCCGGGCACGTTCGTGGACCCACGGCGGCAGGCCCGGTACGTCGAGCATCCGCGGCAACAGGTCGGGACGGATCGTCACGGCACCGAACAGGTCCGAAACTGTGACACCGTGCTCGGGCCGGTCCACGACCTCGATCGCGTCCCCGGCGCTGACCACGCCCTCCTCCAGAACCCGGAAGTAAGGGCCGGGACGGCCGGCGAGGACGAAGCGTTTCACCCAGGCGGTCGCGTCGTAGCCCGAGTGCCCCATCCAGCCCTTGAAGGTCAGGCACGGGATCCGGACGTGCGCGATCTGCAGCAGCGCAGTACCCACGCGCCAGGTCTCCCCGAGCAGGGCGGCGTTCAGGTCGATGCCGGCGGTGGTCAGCTGCTCGGCGAAGTGGCCGGGCTCCAGCGGTTGCTGCAGCTGCGCCTGCCACCAGGCGTAGTCCTCCACCGAGTACGCGTAGACCCGCATGTACTCGTCCCCGTGGTTCACCGTGTCGGCGACCGCGTTGCCCTCGACCCCGTCGAAGGTGATCCGCACCGGGCCGTCCACCGGCCGCTTCTCGATCCCGGTGGTCGGCAGCGACGTCGTTTCGTACGGCACCGCCTTGGGCAGACCCACGTTGACCGAGATGACCGATGCCATGCCCTGATCCTGCACGCTCGGGAAACCGAAAGTCGGAGAAAAACATTCCGCAGGGCTGTCGTATCCCTCAGATCGTGTTCGTAGAAGGGGTGACACGACAAGATGGGTCGCAGGCACCGCCCGGCCCCGGAACCGAGGAGCACCCATGACCACCTACCTGCTGTC
>JBJMIP010000254.1:0-4678 GCA_045806825.1 Marmoricola sp. | reverse complement strand
GGGGAGGGGCGCCAGAAGCCGGCGTACATCGAGGAACGCAGGTCGATCACCAGGCCGTTGCCGGCCGCTGGTGCCAGCACGGCGTCGAGGTGGTCGCGCCAGTAGCTGCTGACGATCCCGATGCCGGGAAGCCTGGTGTCGCCCGAGAGCCGGTACGCCGGGATCGGGTCGCTGGGTCGTGCGACCCCGAACAGCGACGACATGATCGCCAGCCAACGGGTCGCCCGACCGCGCGCCGCGCCGGTCAGCGAAGCGAGGTCGAGAGCGTCGTACAGGACTCCGGTGTAGATCTTGTCCGCGCGGGCCGTCGGCGCCTGACCGAGCAGCACGTTGCCGTCCAGGTGGTGCGCCTGGGTCGGCCCGAGACCGAGCGCGGCCGCGGCCTGGTCCGGGTCGTTCACGCAGAGCTCGACGAGTGCGGACAGCAGCGTCGCGCGAGCGTCGGTGAGCTCCTGGCTCTCCAGAGCCGCGAGGCTGAGCGGCTTGCCCCGTCGAGGAGAAGACTTCCCCTCGGACGGCGGGAGCAGGATGAGCACGCGCACAGTGTCCTGCATAGGGTGGGCAGGTGAGCAATCGGGTACTTCGCGTCGCCAACTCCGCCGCCCTCCTGGAGGAGGGCGTGAAGGCCATCCAGGTCGAGCAGAAGCTGGAGCCCGGCTTCCCTGCCGACGTGGTCGCCGCCGCCGTCGAGGCTGCGAAGAACCCGCGGCTGCCCGACCTGGACCGGACCGACCTGCCCTTCGTGACCATCGACCCGGTGGGCTCGATGGACCTCGACCAGGCGATGCACCTCGAGCGCGACGGCGACGGCTTCGTCGTGCACTACGCGATCGCGGACGTCGCTGCGTTCGTCGAGCCGGGTGGCGCGATCGACGTCGAAGCCCGTCGCCGCGGTGAGTCGATGTACGGCGCGGACGACAAGATCCCGCTGCACCCGACCGAGCTCTCGGAGGGCGCCGCCTCGCTGCTGCCCGACCAGGTGCGACCGGCTTTCCTGTGGACCATCAAGCTCGACGCCGAAGGTGCCCAGCGGGACGCGAAGGTCGAACGGGCCCGGGTCCGGTCCGTCGCCAGGCTCGACTACGCCGGCGTGCAGAAGACCATCGACGACGGCACTGCCGACCCGATGATGCAGCTGCTCGGCGAGATCGGGCGGCTGCGCCTGCGCCAGGAGGCAGAGCGCGGGGGCGTCAGCCTGCCGATGCCGGAGCAGGAGATCGACTGCTCGCGGGACCCGTGGACGCTTGAGTTCCGGGCCGTCCTCGACGTCGAGACCTGGAACGCGCAGATCTCCCTGCTGACCGGCTTCGCCGCGGCCTCGCTGATGGTCTACGGCAAGGTCGGCATCCTGCGCACGCTCCCGCCGGCGCAGCCCGACGCGGTCAAGCGGCTGCACCGCACGGCCCGCGCACTCGGCATCGACTGGCCGGCCGAGCAGCGCTACCCCGACTTCATCCGCGCGCTGGACCCGACCAAGCCCAACCACCTGGCGATGGTGACGGCGTGCACCGCCCTGCTGCGCGGGGCCGGCTACGTGAACTTCGACGGTGAGCTCCCGGCGCAGCCCGAGCACTCGGCGCTCGCCTCGGAGTACGCCCACGTCACCGCGCCGCTGCGCCGCCTGGTCGACCGTTTCGGGCTCGAGGTCTGTGCCGCGCTCTGCGCCGGTACTCCGGTACCGGACTGGGCTCGTCAGGGTCTGGCCGAGCTGCCCGACACGATGCGCGAGTCGGGGCACCGCGCCAACGCGTACGAGAACGCGGTGCTCAACCTGGTCGAGGCCGCGTCACTGTCCGGCCGGGTCGGCGAGACGTTCGCCGGCGTGGTGGTGGAGGCCGATCACGACGACCCACGCAAGGGCGACGTCGTGGTCCGCGAGGTCGCGGTGACCGCGCCGGTCACCGGGGGAGCGGCGCTCCCCATCGGCGAGGACCTGCCCGTCGTCCTGGCCGAGGCCGACCCGACGAAGCGTGTGGTGCGGTTCCGTCACGAGGGTGGGGGCGCGGCACCGCTATCCTGATCCGGCGGATGGGCTGGCCGGGCGACCGCGTTGGGGAAACCCACCGAGGAAGGTCCGGGCTCCACAGGGCAGGGTGGTGGCTAACAGCCACCCGAGGTGACTCGCGGGAAAGTGCCACAGAGAACAGACCGCCTCCGGTTCGCCGGGGGTAAGGGTGAAACGGTGGTGCAAGAGACCACCAGCGCGGCGGGCGACCGTCGTGGCTAGGCAAACCCCACCTGGAGCAAGATCAGACAGTGAGCGTTCGAGGGCGGCCCGCCCGAGCTCACGGGTAGATCGCACGAAGGTGTCGGCAACGGCACCTCTAGATGGATGGTCGCCAGCCGGGTCGTCGTGAGGCGGCCCGGGGAACAAAACCCGGCCTATGAGTCAGCCCATCCGCACCCACCCACCTGAGCGGCCCGTGAGGTCGCGTCAGGGGTGTGTCAGGTTCGGAGCTCCAGACTCCTCGACCTGAGTCTCGACCACGCGGTCGCCACGTTCGTCGACCGAGGTGCCGTCGAGCCCGCGCTGGAACGAGGATAGGCTCGGGCAGTGCCTTCGCTCGGACTCGTCTCCCGCATCAACGTGCTGACCGCCATCCGCGACCACGACCTGCAGGGAGCGGCGGAGTTCCGCGAGGCCCTCGGCTTCGAGGAGGCAGGCGACGAGGTGCTGATCGAGCGGGGCAAGCGGTACGACGCCCGCGCCCTCCTGGCCTATGCCTACCGCAAGGCGACCGGCACGGTGCTCGATCCGGACGAGATCTCGTTCGGTTCGCTGAGCATCCTCACCGACCTCGATTTCACGGTCGCCTCGCTCGCCGAGCTGAACCGCCCGAAGGCGGCGCCCGCCACGCGCGCCCGCACCTCGACCCCGCGAGCTCCGCGGGCGACCACCTCGACCCGCTCGAAGCCCGAGCCTGAGGTCAAGCTCTGCCCGAGGTGCTTCATGCAGCTCTCGGTGGTCGGCAACTGCGACAACTGCGACTAGAAGTTCAGCGGGTGCGCTCCTAGCGCCATCAGTGCTGCGATGCCACCCCCGGCAAGCAGGAAAGCGATCGTCAGCAGCAGTGCGACGCGCGCCAGGAAGACGGCGCCGGGGCTGGCATGGGTGGGTCCGGGTCGGTGACTCATGGAACCCTCCGAGAGGATCGCGCGCGGGCAGGCCCGCGCAGACGTTCTCCCTCGTCAGGGTTCTCATCGGATCGCCAGAACCGTTCCTGAGGGTTTTCCGGGCTGAGTTTCGAAGCCGTCGGCTCGATATCGGCCACGCGATTGTCCGGGGCAGGGTCGTCTCGGACCGGTCCGCGGTGGTTTGCGGCGTGCCGTGGTCGTGATCAGACACGCTGACTAGACCGAGGCGTGAACCCGCGCCGATATTTCCGTACCGTTAGGGCATGGAGGAGCGGGAGGAGATCGAGACTGACGACCTCGGTGCCACGTGGCACGGTCGCCATCTCGTCTCGACGAGCAAGGCCCAGCGCCAGGCCGACGCCACCATGGCGCGCCTGCGCGGCGAGCGGGCCGCACGGCGTCGCGACCGCCTGCGTGAGGCCCGGCTCAGCGGCCGCCGCCCGTGGGGCACGCAGACCGACGCGCAGTAGCCATTACTGGAACAGGTTCTATTTTCCGGCTCGTTGTGAGAGCCTGAAGCGTCGTCCCCTGAACCAGGAGCTTCCGTGACCGAGCAGACCACCATCAGCCCCGCCCTCGCTGCTTCGCAGGCCTCCTGGCGCTGCGTCCAGGCCCGCGACAAGGAGGGCTGGCTCGCGCTGATGGCGGACAACATCGTCATCGAGGACCCGATCGGCCAGGCGATCACCAACCCGGACGGCAACGGCGTTCGCGGCAAGGCCGCGGTCGAGGAGTTCTTCGACAAGAACATCGCCACCAACAACCTGCGGGTGGAGTGCGAGGAGACGTTCAACTCGAGCTCCGAGCTGGAGATCGCGCACATCCTCACGCTGCACAGCGCCTTCGAGGGCGGCCTGAAGAGCCACGTCCGCGGCGTGTTCACCTACACGCTGAACGAGGACCACCTGATCACCAACCTGCGTGGCTGGTGGAACATGGAAGCCATGGTGTTCGAGCAGGGCTGATTGCTTCGAAAGTCCTGGGCCCGCGGCGTACCTTGGTGGCGTCATGGAGGACTTCTAGCTGCCGGCACCGCCGATCATCTTCCCGGGTCAGAGCGACGTCGCCTCGGCGTACCGGGTGGCCTTCGACCTGCTCTCCCGCCGGGCGCCCGAGGAAGCGCTCGAGGTGCTGACGCCTGCGCTCGACGAGGACCCGACCAACACCGGCCTGCGGATGCTGCGTGCCTGGGCCTACCTGATCCGGGTCCAGCTCGAGCTCGCCGAGCGTGAGCTGCGCGGGCTCGTCGAGGAGCACCCGGACGACGACTGGCTGCGCTTCGCCCTCGGCAGGGCGCTCGAGCGCCAGTCCAAGTACGCCGAGGCGCTGCCACACCTGCGGCTCGCCGCGGCGATGTCAGCGGACCCCGAGCACGAGCTGGCGGTGCTCCGGGTCGAACGGCTCTCCGGCGCTATCTGAGCCCTACGGGAGCGTGAGGATCTCGGCGCCGGTGTCTGTCACCAGCAGCGTGTGCTCGAACTGCGCCGAGATGCTCCGGTCCTTGGTGACGACGGTCCAGTCGTCGTCCCACATCTCCCACTCG
>JBJMIP010000253.1:0-6271 GCA_045806825.1 Marmoricola sp. | reverse complement strand
CTCGCGACCTCAACCTTGGCAAGGTTGCGCTCTACCAACTGAGCTACGTCCGCTTGCGACCGTCGTTTCCGGCGGTGCGAACAGAACCATAGCGGATGCCTACGCAGTGACCAATTCGGGCCTGTGATTGGGCGGGTCTCGCGCGAAAACGACTGGCCGCCGCCCCGTAGGCTCGCGTTATGCGGGTGTGGTTCAACGGTGCGGTTCTCGAGGATCCGACGATGCCGGTCGTCCGGGTGGACGACCACGGCCTGACCGTCGGTGACGGGGTGTTCGAGGCGATCAAGGTTCTCGACTCGCGGCCGTTCGCGCTCACCCGGCACCTCGACCGGCTGGTGCACTCGGCCGCAGGCCTCGGTCTGCCCACGCCGGACCGCGCCGAGGTCGAGGGCGCGATCAACGCAGTGCTCGAGGGCCAGGACCTGGCGCTGGGGCGGCTGCGCGTCACCTGGACCGCCGGTCCGGCGCCACTCGGCTCGGGACGCGGTGGCGGGCCGCCGTCGCTGGTCGTCGTCGCCTCGCCGATGGACCCAGCGGCTCCGTCGACGCGGGCCGTGCGGGTGCCGTGGGTGCGCAACGAGCGCGGGGCGACCGCCGGGCTGAAGACGACGTCGTACGCCGAGAACGTGGTCGCGCTCGCCTACGCGCGCGAGCGCGGGGCGACCGAGGCGATCATGGCGAACACGCTCGGCAATCTGTGCGAGGGCACCGGATCGAACGTCTGCTACGTGATCGACGGTGAGGCCCGGACGCCTTCGCTGGGGTCCGGCTGCCTGGCGGGAGTGACCCGCGCGCTGGTGCTCGAGTGGTGCGGTGTGACCGAGGCCGACGAGCCGATGTCGGTCCTCGACGACGCTGACGAGATCTTCCTGGTCTCCACGACCCGCGACGTTCAGCCGCTGAGCCGGCTCGACGAGCGAGAGCTGGGGGAGCCGGGGCCGGTGACGCTGGCGGCCATGAAGGCCTGGGCCGAGCGTGAGGCCGAGGGCATCGACCCCTGACCCGAGATCAGGCCCGAGAGTCAGGGTTGATGCATCAGGCGCTGAGCAGCTCGGTCAGCTCGGTGTCGAAGTCGACCAGGTCACCCTCGGCGCCCTCGGGCACCATCGAGAGCATCCTGCGGACGAAGGTCGACACCGCCCGGGAGCTGACCTGGATGAGCACCTCGCCACTGGGCGAGTTCAGCTCCAGGATCACCACGGCGCTGCCCTCGGCGGACAGGCACGGCCACACGTGGACGTCACCGTCGCCGGTGGGCTCGTAGAAGCCCTCGATCAGCAGGTCCCGAGCGAAAGTCCACCGGACCGGAGTCGGCTCCCCGTGGAACAGGATGCTGACGGCGTACGGGTCGGCGGTGCTGAACTCGAACGATGCGGCCAGCGGCGTCGACGTCCCCTCGTTGTCGACGAACTCCATCTGCATCGCTTCGGTGATGGCCTGAGCACTGATCTGCTTCTGCATCGGACTTGCCTCTTTCAGATGGTTGCGTCTGATGGAGAAAGCCCTCCCGCAAACTCCCAGCGCAACGAGATGAGATTGCGTGACCTACCTCGCATTTGGCAAGCGCTTCGGTCCGTTTTGAGGGGGCTTGAGCGTGGGTGGTCTACGAAAATCACGCCACTGGTCTATTTAAGGGTGTCATTGGACTAGACCGGATTCCAGTCCCGTCAACCAACGGTTTGGCAGGCTGTTTTCGTGCTCTCCCAACCTGGTGACGAATCCGTTCCGGAGTCTCGCCGGCAGCGCCTGCACGGTCACCTTCACCGGAACCGGGCGATGTCGGCCACCACCAAGGTCGTGGTCACGCTGGCGGGCTCCGCGGTGCTGGCTGCAGGCGTGGTCATGATGGTTACGCCCGGCCCCGGGCTGCTCGGCGTCGTGGGCGGCCTCGCCATCCTCGCGACCGAGTGGGAGTGGGCTGACAGGTGGCTCTCCGGAGCGAGAGGCCGGCTCGAGCGGGCACGTTCCACCGCAGCAGCCCTGGATCCCGCGTTACGCCGTCGCCGAGCGCTGCTCGCCGGGGGAGCAGGCGTCGCCGCGGCGGGAGGCCCGGCCGGCTACGTGGCCTGGAAGGACTGGCCGCGGTGGAGCGTCGTCGGCTGGGACCGGGCGCAGTCCTTCATCGGTTTTCTGCCCGAGCTGCCGGGGATGTAGTCACCCGATGTGAACTCCGGACGCCGGATGGGCTAACCTTCTGCGCGCACCACCAGGGGCGATTGGCGCAGTGGTAGCGCGCTTCGTTCACACCGAAGAGGTCACTGGTTCGAACCCAGTATCGCCCACCGAAACACAAGAAGACCCGGCCGGTTCGGCCGGGTCTTTCTCGTTCTCGCGTACGGGTGGTTCGCGGATCCCGGCTCAGTCGGTCAGCTTGGGCAGGCCCTTGGCGAGGCCGGCCTGGAGCTGCTTGGCGACCATCGGAGCCATCCCGGGGATCTTCGTGTCGAAGCCGATCGTGTAGAGCAGCTCGGTGCCACCGTCCGCGGTCGGGGAGAGCTCCTGGCGACCCCAGTGGCCCTTGAGCGGGCTGCCCTTGGTGATCCGGTACTCGATCAGCGTGTACGGCTCGGCGGTCGTGGTGGTCTCCTCGAAGGACGGCAGCGGGCCGATCTTCAGGCGGCGTGCAGAACCGGCGCCGTTGCGGGAGGTGGTGCCGTCGCTGACCCGCGTGATCTTCGCGCCGAACACCGGGCCCAGGTTCTCGTGCTCGGAGAGCTTCTCGAAGACGGTCTGGGGATCGGACTTGAAGACGTGGGTGACGCGGACGCGCTCAGGAGTGGGCATGGCGCGATCCTAGAGCCGTCAGCGCCTGCTCAGGTGCCGCGGTATCCACCACCACAGGATGCCGAAGAACGTGACCGTGACGAGCAGGGCGATCCACCCCGCGAGACCGCCGACGACCACGTCGAAGGCCAGGAAGACGACGCCCCCGATCGTCAGCGCCATCATGAACTGGCTCGCCAGTGCGCACTGGTCGGCGGCGCTGACCAGCCAGGGGCGCTCACCGTGCCGGAACAGCACCCGGTGGAAGACCGCGGGCGCGACCACCAGCCCGGTGGTGAGAACCGAGCCGCAGAGCACCACGAGGTAGAGGTTCCGCTGGAACGTGTCGAGGGCGGTGAACCGCTGGCTGAACGGCACCGTGAGCAGGAACCCCGTCAGGATCTGTACGCCGGTCTCGGTGACGCGCAGCTCCTGGAGCAGCTCGTTCCAGTTCCGGGTGAGCTGCTCGTCGGTTCGTTCCGATGTCTCTCCAAGGCCCATGCGGGAGTGGTACCCGGGTCGACGGCTCCCAAGTACTAGAACACGTTTCATTTTCAGCCTAGAGTCGGTTCATGATCCCGACCGTCGTGTGGGGCACCGGCAACGTCGGACGCTTCGCCGTCCGCGCGGTCGCGGCGCACCCCGCGCTGAACCTGAGCGCCGTGCTGGTGCACGACCCGGACAAGGTCGGGCGCGATGCCGGCGACCTGGCCGGACTCGACCGCGAGCTCGGCGTGCTGGCCACCGACGACGTGGAGGGAGTGCTCGCTGCCGGGCCTCGCGCGGTCGTGTACGCCGCCTCCGGTGACATCCGACCGGACGAGGCGCTGGCCGACGTCGAGCGCGCGATCCGGGCGGGCGCCGCAGTGGTCACCCCGGCGCTGTACGCGTTCTACGACCAGGCGAACGCCCCGGCCGAGATGCGCGACCGCCTGCTGGCCGCCGTCGCCGAGGGTGGCGGGTCGCTGTTTGCCTCAGGCGTCGACCCCGGCTGGGGCAACGACGTGCTGCCGCTGCTGATCAGCGGGCTGGGCACCGAGGTCGACGTGATCCGTTGCCAGGAGATCTTCGACTACACGACCTACGACCAGGAGGACTCGGTCCGTTTCCTGGTCGGCATGGGACAGCCGATGGACTACGACGCCCCGATGATCGCGGCGACGGTGCCGACGATGGTCTGGGGTGGTCAGGTCCGGATGATGGCCCGGGCGCTGGAGGTCGAGCTCGACGAGATCCGCGAGGTGGTGCAGCGACGTCCGCTGGAGCAGACCGTCACGACCGAGGCCATGGGAGTCTTCGAGGCCGGGACCCAGGGCGCGATCCGGTTCGAGGTGCAGGGCATCGTCGGCGGTGAGCCGCGGATCGTGGTCGAGCACGTCACCCGCATCCACGCCTCGTGCGCCACCGACTGGCCGGTGCCGCCGACGGGCGACGGGGCCCACCGGGTGATCGTCGAGGGCGTTCCGCGGATCGAGGTCAGCGTCGAGGCGACGGACGAGAAGGGCAACCGCGCCGACGGCGGCAACGCCACCGCGGTCGGTCGGCTGGTCGGTGCCATCGACTGGCTCGTCGCGGCCGGGCCCGGTCTGTACGACGCACTGGACATCCCCCTACGACCGGCTGCCGGGCGACTCGGCGCGGCCGCACAACAGAGGAGCAAGGCATGAGGATCGACATCCCCGAGGGCAAGGACCCGATCAACTACGTCTGGGGCGAGATGGTCCCGGGCATCGGCATCGCCGCGTCGATGTTCGCGATGGCGGTCTACGAGCACAGCACCCTCGGGCTGCGCGAGTTCGAGGCCGCGCGCCTGACGATCGCCCAGGTCAACGGCTGCCTGTTCTGCCTGGACTGGAGGACCGAGCGCGACGGGGAGAAGGTCGAGGAGGAGTTCGCCGACGCGGTCAAGAGCTGGCGCACCACCGACCTGTTCGACGAGCGCACCCGGCTCGCGGCCGAGTTCGCCGAGCTCTACGCGACCGACCACCACGCCATCGACGACGCCTTCTGGGACCGGATGTTCGAGCACTACACGCAGGCGGAGACCGTCGAGCTGAGCATGTGCATCGGCTCCTGGATGGGCTTCGGGCGGCTCAACCGGATCTACGGCCTCGACGCGGCCTGCGTGCTGCCGACCCACCGGTGAGCGACGACCGGCTCGCGGATCTCGAACGTCGCCTCACCCGGGTCGAGGACGAGCTCGCGATCCTCCGGATGATCGCGTCTTACGGCCCGCTCGTCGATGCCGGCGAGGCGACCGGTGTCGCGGCACTGTGGGCCGAGGACGGCGAGTACGACGTCGAGGGGTGGCACATGCGCAGCCGCGCGGACGTCGAGGCGATGGTCCGCTCCGAGGGGCACCAGCACCTGATCGACGGCGGTTGCGCGCACTTCCTCGGGCCGGCGCACGTCCGCCTCGACGGCGACGAGGCGGTCGCGGTCTTCGAGTCGGTGCTGGTCCGCCACCGCGACGGCGCCTACAGCGTCCGTCGGGCCGGCGCGAACCGGGTCCGGCTGCGTCGGTCCGCCCAGGATCCACGGAGCTGGGAGATCGTGCACCGCACGACACGCGCCCTGACCGGGTCGCGCGAGGCCCGCGACCTGCTGCTGGGCGGTTAACCGGCAGGCGTCGAGCGCCGGTCCGTCGCTAGGCTTGCCCGGTCGTTTCCGTTTCCCAACAAGGAGCACCCGTGTCCGACGTACTCGTCACCGTGATCAGCCCAGCCGGCAAGGCCGAGCAGTCGGTGACCGCGGGCACGCGTGCCTGGCAGCTGTTCGCCGAGCAGGCGGACGTCGTCGCGGCCCGGGTCTCGACCGGCTCGACCGCTCAGGGACAGCTGAAGGACCTGGCGTACGAGCTCGTGGACGGCGACGAGGTCGAGGGCGTGCTGATCGACAGCGCCGACGGTCGCGACATCCTGCGGCACTCGACCGCGCACGTGCTGGCGCAGGCCGTCCAGGACCTCTTCCCGGACGCGAAGCTCGGCATCGGCCCGCCCGTCGAGAACGGCTTCTACTACGACTTCGACGTCGAGACCCCGTTCGTGCCCGAGGACCTCGCCAAGATCGAGACCCGGATGCGCAAGATCATCAAGGACAACCAGAAGTTCTCGCGCCGCGTCACCAACGACGCCGACGCCCGCGTCGAGCTGGCCCAGGAGCCGTACAAGCTCGAGCTGATCGGTCTCAAGGGATCGGCGGCCGAGGCCGCCGAGGGCGCCAGCGCGGAGGTCGGCGCCGGCGAGCTGACCATCTACGACAACCTCGACCGCAACGGCGAGATCGCGTGGAAGGACCTGTGCCGCGGCCCGCACCTGCCGACCACCAAGCGGATCCCGGCGTTCAAGCTGATGCGGTCGGCCGCGGCGTACTGGCGCGGTGACGAGAAGAACAAGCAGCTGCAGCGCATCTACGGCACCGCGTGGGAGTCCAAGGAGGCGCTCGAGGAGCACCTGCACCGGATCGAGGAGGCCGAGCGCCGCGACCACCGCAAGCTCGGCCGCGACCT